>PLNQ01000052.1 GCA_003141815.1 Acidimicrobiaceae bacterium
CGCCAGCGGCGCCGCCTCGGGTGCAACAATCGTCGACGAAGCCCCTCTCGCTTCACAAGTTCGCAAGAGTCGGACCCTGTGGTCCACTCGACTCTCCCTTCTCCTCGTTGCCGCCTTGGTGGGAGGGCTTGCCGGCCACTTCGCTTCACCAAATTCGTCGTCGACACCTGGGGTCACGATTAATGAAGTGAGCACGAGTCCAAGCGCCGCCGTGTTGCCCAGCGGATTGAGTATTCCCAAATTGGTGCAGAACGTCCTGCCCTCAATCGTCAGCATTGACGTGAAGGGCGGCGGTACCGAAGACCAAGGCACGGGCATGATCATCTCCANNCACGTCATCGCCGCCGCGGTGAATGGTGGCTCGATATCCATTACGCGAAGCGGTTCCACGAAGAGCCAGGCGGCGACGTTGATCGGTACGAACCCCATTGACGACGTGGCACTGATTCAAATTAACGGAGTATCGAACCTTCCCGTCGTCACCTTTGGCAACTCCAACGCCCTTCTAGCCGGTGATGCCGTCGTCGCCATCGGCAACGCGCTGGGCCTCGCCGCGGGAACACCCACGGTCACCCAGGGCATCGTCTCGGCGCTCGGCCGCACGGTCACCGCTGGTACCTCGACGTCATCCGAGACCCTCAACAACATGATTCAAACCGACGCCGCGATCAACCCCGGTAACTCAGGGGGACCGTTACTCGACTCGGCCGGCAACGTCATTGGCATGAACACCGCCGTCGCGGGCACCTTGTCCGACGGAGAGACGACCCAGAACATTGGTTTCGCAATTCCCGTCGCCACGATCCAATCGCTACTCAAGTCTCTAATGGCGGGCGAGAGCGTCGTCAATCACGGCGCCTTCATCGGCGTAGAGATCGAGTCGATGACGCCGTCGCTTCAACAGCAGTACGGCTTCACCGTGTCGAGCGGGGCAGTCGTCATGAGTGTCATCGCGGGCACGGGCGCCGCGTCGGCGGGCGTTAAGCAGGGCGACATCATCGTCGGCATCAACAAATCGACGATCCAGAGCGCCCAGGACGTCAGTTCGGTCATCTCCGCCCTGAAGCCGGGCGCCAAAGTGTCGCTCCACGTCATTCGAGGCACCCAGCACCTAACGATTCAGGTCACGCTCGGACGCGCGCCCGCGGGTTAAGCCAGCGTGGCAATGCCGCCGTCGACAGGTAGGACCGCGCCAGTGATGTAGCTCGCGGCTGGCGACGCGAGAAAGATCGCCGCGCCAGCCATGTCCGAGGGCTGACCAATTCGTTTCATCGGGGCACTTTCGGCGATGGCGTCACCGAAGGCCTCGAGCGTGGCGTGCATCATCTTCGACTCGAAGGGACCGGGCGCGATGGCGTTCACGGTGATCGTCGGCGCGAGGAACTTTGCCAAGTGACGCGTCAACTGATGCACCGCGGCCTTCGACGCGGAGTAGGCGTAGGTCTCCATCGACGGCACGTGCAGCCCATCGATGGATCCGATGTTGATCACTCGCGAGGGATTGGTACTCGTCGCTCCGGCCTCGAGGAGAGGACGCAAGAACTTGGTGAGGTGAAAGACGCCTTTGACGTTAAGCGCGAGAACTCGTTCGAAAGCCGTCTCGTCGTACGCCGCCATGGGGGCGCCCCAGGTCGCGCCCGCGTTGTTCACCAACACGTCGAGGTGCGACTCGTGCGCGGCGATCTCATCAGCGAGGCGCCGACACTCGCTTTCGCTCGACAGATCGGCCGGTAGGAAAGTGCACGAGCCGATGTTTGAGAGCTCCTTGGCTAGCGCGTCGCCAACGTCGGCCTTACGTGAGGAGATGTACACCTTGGCACCCGCGTCGACGAAGCCCCTCGCGATCATCTCGCCGATGCCCCTCGATCCGCCGGTGACGAGTACGATCTTGCCCGAGACGTCAAACAGTGAGTTCATGGGCCGAAGTGTAGGTCAGTCGATTTCGCTCACGAGGAACGCGGCGCGGGGCCGCGAGAGATCGGGGTGGCGTTCGTGGGCCGTCACCAGTGCTTCGTCAACGTCAAAGGCTGTCACAATCTCCTGAGTCATGTCGCGATAGGGGTTGCCCCAGATGACCCGGAAACGATGGGACCCCCGTGGGGCCACGGCTAGTTCGTTACGCGAAGACGCGTGGTGGAGAAGGACGTGACGTCGGACTTGGTGTCGAGCCCGAACTGAGCCCGTACGGTCCACACCCCGTTGGCCGTGAAGTTGAAGGCGCACTCCACTTGACTCTTCGTCACGGGTTGGAAGGGACAGACGATGTTCGAAACACCGGAGTTATCAGGCGAGATTGCCACCATTCGAACGACGCCGCCCGTGTGTTCGGGCAAGACATCTGCAATGACGTTAAAGCGGCCGCTGCTCACCGAGGCGGGTAATGAATTGTCACTGAAGTCAAAAGAAAGGACGATCGGAAGAGGAAGCGGACTGTCCGCAGCGGCCGGGAGCGACATGATACCCACGCTGCCCAGTACAAAGAACGCAGCCAAAAGTGCCCGTCGCATGCGCATTACTATAACAGGAACTAAACTGTATATCGCCGATAATGTTCGTTATGTAAAGTTCGAAAGGAAGTAGCTGAGCCGGGCATGGCAGTCCGCTTTCGGTCAAACACTGCCCTACAGGGTCCGTTCGATAGTTTTTTAGTACTCCATGTCCCCGAACGTCACTCTTAAGCCGCGTGAATTTGTAATGGCATTGTCATCTACGGCGATCGGTGGATTCGTCGGAACGTTGTTGCGCGACGTTTTCACGAGTATTGAACACTTACCGTCGCCGACGTCGAGTTTCGTCACGTGGCCACAAGAGATTCCTTGGGTGCTCTTGGTCATTAATTTCGTCGGCGTGTTCCTCGCGACGCGCCTCTTACGCGGGCCCCTGCGTCATCACGATCCGAACGACTTGACGAGGCTCCTCGTCATCACCGGGTGCTTCGGTGGCCTGACGTCCTACTCGGGCCTCTACGTCAATCTCGCGGCGATCTGGCACGTTTGTATTGGCGGGGCCATTGGCGTGGCACTTGGGGCCATTCTGAGCGGCGTTCTCGCGGGGTGGCTTGGGCTATTGCGGCACCGACGATGACCCTGCTGCTCATCTCTCTCTTTGGCGCGCTGGGTTGCGTCGTTCGCTACCTACTCGAGTACGCCGTTCGGCGTCACCATCCGACCAATCGACCGTGGGCGACGGTCGCGGCAAACGCCATTGGTTGTGGCATCGCTGGCTACGCGGCGTATCGCCTCGTAGGTACGGCGGATGTTCATGTGCGTGACGTCGTCTTAACGGGATTCTGCGGGGGACTGACGACGTTCTCGTCCGCATTCGCGATCCCGGCGATCTTGCAACGAGAACATCACTTGGGCTACTCCCTCACCCTGGTCATCACTACCCCACTGACCTGTGCCGGCCTCTTCACGATTGGTATGGCACTCGCCCACTAGAACACTGTCGAGGTCGCCTGGCGAAAGGTGCCCTATACCTTGATGGGACCCCGCTCCGCTTCGTTGAGACCAGAGAAGTCCGCTATCCCGATCGGTACTTTGGGCATGACACTCCCGACGACGAGTCCGAGGATCAGGATCGCGATGGCACTGTACGGAGCCCAGACGGTGGGCGCGGTGACCTTGTAGATCGCGCCATAGATGGCCGCGATCGTGACAAGCCCACCAACGAGGCACGCGAAGTAGAGCTTCCACGACTTGCCACTGGCTCGTAGACCGCGCAGCGCGCCGACGGCGATGAAGAGGTAGATGACGGCGATGGCGAATCCGCCGAAGGTCGACATCCAGGAGAACATCGACACGTACTCCGGCAGTCCCCCGGGAGGAGACGTCGGAATAGCAAAGACCGTGGTCCATGTCACCAACGCGATGATGATCGCGTAGACGACAACGACGAAGCCACTGGCACCGGAGGGCGTTCCGTAGGGAGAGATTTTGGCGAGCGACCTGGGCAAGCGACCGTCTCTGGCCAGGGCAAAGATTCCGCGCGAGGCGGAGACCGCGCACCCAATCAGGACTGCGATCATGTCGAAAATGACGACGAGTTCGACCAGTCGACGAATTCCAACACCAGCGAAACCACCCGCGGACTTGGGTCCCGCGAGAGTGAAAAGCGGCGCCCCGGCGTTCTTACCAAGCGCGTTCAGGTTGAAGTGGAACCCGGAGATCTGGGCGAACGAACCGATGACGTAGAACCCGCCTATGACCAGGACTGACGTCAACACGGCACGTGGGATATTCTTCTCCGGCCGATTGGTCTCTTCGGCAAGATTTGCTGAAGTCTCAAATCCTGTGAAAAGCAAGACGCCGTACAAAACGCCGAAGAAGACACCCTTCCAGTGCGTCGGTGAATTGTTGGGGGAGAAGCCAGTTCCGAGATGGTGCACTCCCCCGCTCTTCACGATGACGTAGATGGAAAACACGAGAACGACGGAGACCGAAACGAGCGCCAGGGCGAGCTGCACTCTCGTTGACAACGCGACGCCTAGATAGATAATCGTTCCCACGATCAACAAGAGCAGAACGTCCCAGACCCAGTAAGGAACCGGTGCGCGATGGAACTCACTCAGAATGGTGTCGTGAATGGTGCCACCAATCATTGGCAAGATGCCCGCACCGAGCGCCAACATCCCTGCGTAGTAGAGCCAGCCGGCTGCGGTGCCCACTCGCCCACCAAGACCGTCCGTGACGTAGTCGTAGAGGGAACCCGCGGCTTGGATCTTTCGGGTGTACTCGGCAATGATCCAACCGAGGCCCGTCACACCAATAGCCGCGATGACGACCGCAAGGGACGCGGCGTTGCCCGCGCCCGTGCCAGTCGCGGCGGTGAGTCCAACGATTAAGGGCACCAGGAAGGCGATCGAGAATACGGGTCCCATCAGCCCTACAGACTGTGCAATCGCGTCGACCAGCGTGAGTTTTCGTTTTCCGCCTAGTGACGTCTTCCTCTGTTCATTCCTTGCCATGTCCCCCCTAGGTACGACCATGAACACCCGACGACAGATGCTCGTCGCTAAACGGTATGGGTTCAAACGACCTGCGTCAAGTACCGCTCAGGTGAGGAGGCGTTCGCTCGCTTCGCGCACCAGCCATACGAAGGTGGGATCCGGCTTTCTCATGAGCTCAGGATGCCACTGCACCGCAACGATGCGCCCGTCGGGTGTTTCCAATCCCTCAACGATGCCGTCAGAGGCCTTCGCCGAGATGATGAGGCCCTCCCCCACGGTGTCGACCACCTGGTGATGCAACGAATTCACACCAATCTCGCCCGGAAACAGTTGTGAGGTCATAGTGCCCTCCACGATGTTGACACTGTGCGTCGCCTCGTGACCGTCCACGTCCCATTGGGGGTGTCCAGCGCCTTCGTCGAGTTCGACGTGTTGGCGAAGCGTGCCGCCGAAGACCACGTTCACGAGTTGCAAGCCCCGACAGATAGCCAACACCGGAACATCCCTCGCGCGGGCGGCGGCGAGGAGTGCGATTTCCCATTCATCGCGATCGGATTCGAGGACACCGAGGTTTGCGTCGTGCGCCTGACGGTAGTTCTCAGGGTCGACGTCGGCGCCGCCAGTAAGCACAAGACCGTCAAGGTGTTCGACCATTTCGATGACGTCGGCGTCGCGCGTGAGTTCAACCGGAAGACCTCCGGCTAGCGCGATGGATTTTGGATAGTCGCTGAAGTGAAGGTCAAAATAAATGCCGCTCATGGCAGGGGGAACGTTCGTCCCGAGCACCGACGCCGCCCAACGGCGTCCCGTGATGCCGATCAGGGGTCTAGCCATAGCCTGATTCTACGTGCCGCGCAGCGTCTATGGTCTAGTGGATACTCGTTTGGTAGCAAACATCTTGGGGAGTGTCCGTGGCCGAATCATTAGCTGACATCACGTCACACGACACGTTCGTCAACGGTGTTCCGCGAGCGACGTTTCGCTACTTGCGCGAGAACGATCCCGTGCACTGGACCGAAGAGTCGAACGGGGGTCGGGGATTCTGGAGTCTGACGACCTACGACGACGTCCTGTTCGCGAGTCGCAACACCGACGTCTTCTCAAGCCGCCAAGGCATCCGTCTCGAGGACATGGACCCCGAAGAGACCGAGGCGCGCCGCACACTGATGGAGATGGATTCGCCCGAACACACCCGACTCCGCCGCCTCGTCAGTCGTCCTTTCGCTCCAAAGTCAGTCAACGAGTACGAGGACGCAATTCGCCAATTGGCGGTCGAAGTCCTCGACTCCCTGGAGGGCGAGCGCGAGTTCAATTTCGTTCAACGCGTGGCTCGCGAACTGCCCATGCGCATGTTGGGGCGGCTCCTCGGACTGCCCGATGATGACCTGGACTGGCTTGTCCTTCGCGGCGACGCCCTCATTGGAAACAGCGATCCCGACTTCACGGAGTTCGTCGTCGATCAAGTCGACACGTCGGCGTACCGACTACTCCCCTTTCGCTCCCCCGTCGCCCTCGAACTCTTCGAGTACGCCACCCATGCGCTCGAAGAGCGTCGCATCACGCCCACGCACGACATCTTGAACGCGTTGTTAGAGCCCACGGCTGACGGCGAGACGCTCGACGACTTGGCCCTAATGAACTTCTTCACGCTGATGGTCGCGGCCGGTAACGACACCACGCGCTACACCATGACCGGAGGTCTCCTGGTCCTGATCGAACGACNNGAACGGCCCGACGTCTTCGAGAAGATATCTTCGATGACCCTCGAAGAACGCAAGAGTCTCGTCGACGAGATGCTCCGTTGGACGACCGTGACGATGCACTTTCGTCGGACCGTCACCATGGATACCGAACTCAACGGGAAGTCCTTGAAGGCTGGCGACAAGGTCGTGCTCTGGTACACGTCGGCCAACGACGACGAGAACCACTTTGATAACCCCAGTGAGTTTCAACCCGACCGTTCGCCAAACGACCACGTCGCCTTTGGACTCCACAGTCCGCATCTTTGCCTTGGTGCGCACCTGGCCCGTCTCGAGATGCGGGTCCTCTTCGAGGAGATCGCCAAGCGCTGGCAGAAGGTGGAACTCGCCGAAGAGCCCGAGCGCCTTCGCTCGAACTTCATTAGTGGTATCAAAAACCTGCCGATTCGCGTGACCTGGTACTAGAGGAACGGCAAGTACTCGCGGAGCTCCCAGTCCGTCGTCGCCGCTGTGTAGCGATCCCACTCGGCCCGCTTCACCATGACGTGTTGCGCCACAAGGTCACTACCAATCGCTTCCACTAGGGCCGTGTCAGCTTCGAGGACGTCAAGGGCTTCGGCCAGTGAGGCGGGCACGCCCACCGTCGCGTCGATGCTGTCGAGACCGTTGCCACCTTCGGCCTTGCCCGGGTCGGCCTTCGTGATCACCCCGAGGAGGGCCGCCTGCAAGACGGCGGCGATCGCAGTGTGCACGACGGCGGCACCGTCACTGAGGCGGTGTTCCAGCCTGGCGCCGCTCCCGCGTTCACCCGGCACGCGAATCGTCGCGCCACGGTGGTCGTAGCCCCAGTTCGCCCAGTACCCCGAGAGCGACGCGGGACGCAGGCGCTTGTACGCGTTGACCGTGGGGGCGCAGAGTCCCGCGAGCGCGCGATGGTGTTCGAGAAGTCCGCCAATAGCGTGCTTCGCGAGCGCTGAGAGACCGTCCTTGCTCGACTCTTCATTGATCACGTTCTCGTCGTCGGCGTTTCGAAACGAGAAGTTGATGTGAAGACCCGATCCCCCGCGGTCAGTGAGAGGCTTGCCCATGAAGGTCACCATCAGTCCGAGTTGGTGCGCCACTTCACGCGCGAGGACTTTGAAGAGGAAAGCGTCGTCAGCGGCCTTCAGGGCGTCCCCGTAGCGAAGCGTGAACTCGAACTGTGGCGTGTCGTACTCGGAGTTGACCGACTCGAGAGGAATCTCGGCCTCGGCGCACGCCGACCAGATGGCGTCGATGAGACCGAAGGGATCGACGGCCGGTCCCGTGCCGTACACGAAGGCGCCTGGCGTTTCCATGGGTTTCCACCCGCCTTCACCATCGGGCACGAACACGTAGGCCTCGAGTTCGACGCCCACGTACGACTCGTAGCCCAGCGCTCGCCAGTCCGTTACGGCTTTACGAAGCGCGTTTCGCGGCGAGACCGAGAACGGTGCATCACTTCGAACGAGATCGGCGACCACGACTTTGGTGTTGGCCTCCCAACTTGGTCGAAGGTCCGACATATCGAAGACCGCGTCAAAGTCCGGCAGACCTTCGCGCCAGTGACTCCCGGGCGTTTCTGGGGTCATGACACGGTCGTAGCCGAGCGCCCACGTACCGGTGCAGTGGCGCGTGCCGCGGTCGGCCAAACTGGCGGGCACGTACTTACCGCGTGCGAGACCTAGATGATCGGGCCACAACACCCGTACCCGGTCAAATGAACTGGTCATGAAGCCTCCAAGTGTGACTTTGGCGAAAGTAGCACGAGAATAGCGACCCCGTTCGTAAAATGAGATACTCATTTGAGTACAAACGATTTCCGGAGGCATCGTGGAATATCGCCGAATTCTGCTTGACGGCAACGTCGTCGACGTCACACGTGACGGCAACGCGTTGGTGGCCGCCGACGGACGGCGGGTAGAAGCGGCAACCGCGACGCACCTCTCACCCGTGTCACCCACGAAGATCCTCTGTTGTCATCTCAACCACGTGTCTCGCGTACGCGAGTTCGGCATCGAACTCCCCCCGGCCCCCACCTGGTTTCAAAAGCCCGTCTCGGCTCTCAACGCCCACAACGGTGCGGTAGTTCGCCCAGCGAACTGCCAATTCTTGAACTACGAGGGCGAGGTTGCCATCGTCATCGGCCGCACCGCACGCAACATCAAGCTCGCCGACGCGGCGCACTACATCGCGGGATACACCATCGCCAATGACTTTGGCTTGCACGACTTTCGTGACACCGACGCCGGATCGATGCTGCGCGTGAAAGGTGCCGACACACTGTGTCCGCTGGGTCCCGGACTGGTCACCGGTTGGGACTTTCGTAATAAGTCCATGCGAACGATCGTGAACGGCATCGTCCGCCAAGACGGCTCGACCGAGGAGATGGCGTGGGACATGCACTACCTAGTCACGGACGTCGCGCGGCTGATCACGTTGGTTCCCGGTGACGTCATTCTCTCGGGTACGCCGGCGTTCTCTCGACCGGTCGAACCCGGTGACGTCGTTACCGTGGAGGTAGAGGGTCTCGGAGTCCTCACGAACCACGTGGTCTCCTCACCCGATCCCGTCAGTGAGGAAGTCGGTGCGCAACCCACCGCGACTGAGGAAGTACTCTCGACCACCTATGGGGGCGACTGGGAGTTTCGCGGACAACGCCGTCCCCATCCCACGGAACGTTCTGCTCTCCCGTACCCACGCGTGCGTCCACGGTTCGAATCGTGAGTGAAGATCGCACCAACGTCGGCGGAGTCGCGGTCGCGACGGGACACTTCATCAACAACGTCCGGGTATCGTCACACGCCACCTTCGAAGACCGTTCGCCGCTCGACTGGTCGTTGAAACTCGCCGACGTAGCCCGTGGAACCGCGCGCGACGCTGAGATGGCCGTGAGTGCCGCGCTGGATGCCTTTCCCGCCTGGGCGGCGCTGAGCACAAAGCAACGCGCGAAGTATCTCCACCGTCTCGCTGACCTGATCGACGAGAACGTCGAGCGCATCGCCACCGTCGAATGTCTCGATATGGCGATGCTCGTCGAGAGTCTTCGACTTCGCGTGATCCCTCGCGCCGCACGGAACTTTCGCGCGTACGCTGATCTCGCCGAGTCCTACGAGCCGAGACAATGGGCGTCCAACGGCACGCACAACATGGTGCTGCGCATGCCCGCGGGACCCACAGTCGTCATCACGCCCTGGAACGCGCCCTTCATGCTTTCGACGTGGAAGTGCGCCCCGGCCCTCGCGGCGGGTAACACCGTCGTCCTCAAACCCGCGGAGTGGTCCCCACTCAGCTGCTCGCTGTTGATGGACCTCGTGCTCGAAGCCGAGTTTCCTCCCGGCGTCTTCAACCTGGTGCAAGGAATGGGCGACGAAGTAGGTGCTTCACTCGTCGCCGAAGCGCGCGTTCGCCGTATCTCGTTTACCGGGTCACCCGAGACCGGGCGACGCATTGGTGTCGCCGCGGCGAAGAATCTCGTCCCCTTCACCGCTGAACTCGGGGGCAAGGGCCCCTTCGTCGTCTTCGCCGACGCCGACCTGGATCTCGCCACCGAGAAGGCCACCCTTATGTACGATGACGCCGGACAGGTCTGCTTAGCGGGAACGAGACTCATCGTTGAGGCCAGCATTCGTGACGACTTCCTCGAGCGCCTCACGAACTTGACCGAGCAACACGTTCTCGGCGATAGTCGAGACCGGGACACCACCATTTCGCCACTCATCCACCCTGACCACTTTGCGCGGGTGGAAGGGTTTGTGCAGCGTTCCCTCGCCGCGGGTGACACGCTCCTCTTCGGCGGTGAGCGCTTGAAGGATGACGGACTATGGTTCGAGCCCACACTCATCGAGCCGCGCGACAATGACGCCGAGATCGTCCAGCGCGAGGTCTTCGGTCCGGTGTTGACTCTCCAAACCTTCGAGAGCGAAGCCGAAGCCATCGAACTGGCGAACTCCACGAAGTACGGGCTAACCGCCATGGTCTTTACCTCCGACCAGAAGAAGGCCGACCGCTTCGGTCAGAGCGTGCGAGCGGGAACGATCTGGGTGAACTGTTTCCTGGTCCGTGACCTCACCGCACCCTTCGGGGGCATTGGCATCAGCGGCGTGGGACGCGAGGGCGGCGACTACGCCCTCGACTTCTACAGCGACCTCAAGACCTACCAAGTGAAAGAAGAGACCACCAATGGGTGAAATCGTCGGCGCGGGCTTCCTCGCGCACGTGCCCACCATCGTCCTACCCGACGACGTTCGCCGTGAGCTGAATAACGGAGAAGAGAGCACGCTCTACACCGGGCTGCACCAACTACGTCGTGAGGTCTTTGACGTATTGAAGCCCGATCTCGTCATCGTGTTCGACAGTCACTGGTTCACCACCGTCGAGTTCGTCATCACCTCTGCCGACCGTCGACTCGGTTACTTCACCTCCGAAGAACTACCCCGAGGAATGTCAAGCGTTCCCTACGACGTGAGAGGTGATCCCTCCTTCGCCAAACTCGTGGGTGAGATCGCCGACGCCACACCAGAGTGCTGGATCACGCCGATCGACAACGAACACCTTCCCATCATGTACGCGACCACGAACTTCTTCTCATTTCTCCAAGGAGACGAGGCGTGGCTTTCAGTCAGCACCTGTCAGACCTCGGAACCGCGTGACTTCGAGGCCGTTGGTAGGGTCATCGCCTCGGCGATCGAGCAGAGCGATCGACGTGTCGTGCTCATCGCGTCGGGCGCACTCAGTCACACCTTTCATACGCTTCGAACGCTTCGTAGTCACGAAGCCGCCGGCGAGGAGCACATCTTCTCCGAGGAGGCCAGAGTCGCAGACCATAGAGTCATCGACGCGTGGCTCCGAGGCGACCACGCGAGCGTCATCGACAACTACCCGGAGTTCTTCAAAGTCAAACCCGAAGGTCGTTTCGCGCACTACCAGATGATGGTCGCCGCGCTCGGAGGACGCGACTGCGTGGCCCCGGGGCGCCTCTATTCGCATTACGAGAACTCCATCGGCACAGGCCAAGTTCACGTATGGTTCGATCAACCCCAAAACGGTTGGACAGGAGCATCAACGTGAACCTTCGTGGTCTGCCTTACCCTCGCACCACGAGTGGTCGAGCGTCGCTCTTGCCACCAACACCGTGGCACTACTCGGGTGATCTCCTCACCGTGGAGTACCGAACCAATCCCTCAGCCATCGCCGCTCTGCTGCCTGACGGTGTCTCGCTGGCGAACGAGGAGGAGGATCCCGGTGCCGTGGCGTTCATCTGGGCCGACTGGCAGAGCTGTGGTGACGACGGATCGGAACTGCTCGATCCCGTGCGCGCACAGTACAAGGAGGCGTTCCTGGTGGTGCGCTGTCGCTACCAGGATCGTCTCTACAGCCGATGCCTCTTCATTTGGGTGGACAAGGACTTCGCGCTGGTGAGGGGGCAGATCCAGGGGTACCCGAAGAAGCTCGGCTCGATTCACCAAACGAGACCCGTCGCCCGTGGTCGGGCCGGGCCCCGCCTCGAAGCCGGCGGATCCTTCGGAATGACGCTTGCCGCAGGCGACCGTCGTCTCGCGCAGGCAACGGTGACGCTCCTCGGTGAAAGTGCGACCAATGGCTTCGTCAACGGTCACGCGATGTTGCACCACCGCTGGTTCCCCCGCGTCGAAATGGATGATCGTGACGCGCTGAGTGACGTCGTCACGATGGCCGGCGTGGAACTCGACCTCGGTCCCTCGTATGGCGGATCGGCGACGCTCGAACTCTTCGACTCACCCACGGAGGAACTTCTCTCCCTCGCGCCTCGAGAGATCCTCGGCGGCTACTTCCGATCGGTCGGTACCACCTTCAACGGTGGCACCACCCTCGAGGATTAAGCGTGTCACGACGAATCGCAAGTTCTAAGGCCACCGTCGTCTCGCAGGCCGAACGTGACATTCGCGCTCGTCTGGACGATCACGAACTCGACTTCACCGCCATGAGCGCGATTTCCAACATCTATCGAGCGGGCTCGGCGGTGCGTAATCATATGGAGCGTTCGCTTTTGGCCGACTACGACCTCAGCTGGGTCGCCTTCACGGTGCTCTGGGTGTTGTGGATCTGGGGCGAGCAAGAAACCGGCCACGTGGCCGTCGAGGCCGGCATCACGAAAGGAACCCTGACCGGTGTCATGAAGACGCTGCAGGCGCGAAAGCTGATCAAACGAATCCCCCACCGTGACGATCGACGACGAGTGTCAATTGGCCTCACTAAAGCGGGTGTGCGACTCATCGAACAGGTGTTCCCGGAGTTCAATACCCACGAAACGCTCGCGGTGAGCGCACTGACGGTGGCTGAACAGCACGAACTCGCCCGACTGTTGCGGTTGGTTCTCAAACAAGTCAGTAGCGCGAATCACGATGAGGACGCGTAAGCCCAGGTTGTTCTGGCAAAGCTGGCGTCACCGTCCTCACTCCTCGACGAGAGCTCGCCTTCCTCATGAACCAGAACGTCAGGAGTTCGTAAGGACCTCTTGAATTCGGCTGCTGGCAAGCTTGATCCGGTCGAAGTCCTGGGAGAAGTTGATGCGAAAGTGACCGCGGCCTTCTATTCCGAACTGATAGCCGGGACTCACGAGCACGCCGTTCTTCTTCAACGAAACCGCCAACGCGTAATCATCGTTCGCGCCATGGCGTTGCGCCCAAGGGCTTTCACTCGCGTCGGGAAAGACGTAGGAACTGCCGGCCGGCGAGGACACTTTCATGCCGGGAACTTTCGGCAGCGCACCGACCAGAAAGTCTCGAATCTCCTGGTGGTCCTTGGTGCGGTCGCTGAGCCACGTTCCGTCGTTGTCCATCCAGTGACGGAGTGCGTGCTGCGCGTACCCCGCGGTGCGAAGCGACGCGAGTGAGATGACCTGTTCCATCGCCTCGATGACGATGCTCGGGCCAATTGCCGCGCCAAGTCGGTAACCACTCATCGATTCGGTCTTGGACGGACCGAGCAGCGTCACGGTGCGTTCAGACATACCTGGCAACGTGCCGATGTGCACGAATTCGTTGTCGTCAAAGATCAAACGACAGTAGAGCTGGTCGACGATCGCCCACAAATCGTTCGCCACAATCCATGAGGCCAGTCGTTCAGCCGTCTCACGGGCGTAGATCCCACCCGTCGGATTATTGGGGTGGGAGAGAACGATCCCTCGTGCGCCACTTCGTGCAGCTTCGTCGAGGTCGCCTTGATCGATTGACATAATGCCCTGCTCGCTCTGGCGCAAGGCAATCCGGTGCGCCTTCGCGCCAAGGTACGCACAGATCCGTTCGTCCATGAAATACTCCTTCGATGGGAATGCCACGACGTCACCAGGGGCCACGAGTGCTGAGAACGAAGTGAAGAGTCCGCCCTGGGTGCCGGGCGTCAAGATCAAGTCGAGCGCCGGATCAACGTCTCGCCCGAGCAGGGACCCTATTCGTGGGGCCAGGAGGCGACGCACGGCGACGCTCCCTCGATACGGGGAGTACGCCTCGGTGTTATCAACAACCGCTGCATCAAAGTCAGCTCGTGCCGACGAGGGCGGAAGAAAGGCCTTCGTGTCGCCGTGCGTTAAGTCGATGAGGTCATCGGGACCGGGCGTCGAAGCGACGGCTCGATCCATCTCGCGCACCGACGCCCCGTAGAACGATGCGTAGGCACCTAGTTCTGCCGCGACGAGAGCGGGAGGGCGGTTGTACATTGTCATACTTTCTCCTTGGAGAATTAAGTGCGAAGCCCGCGCGGACCATCCGCTGCGCGAAACGTTAGTAACCCGTGACTGGGTTGTAGCGATTCCTGTAGGGCAACCGCTCGCGCCAATTCACAAAGTTCTCGAGGAACAGTTCGACGAGGGACGCGTTCTCCGTTTGGACGGTAGACGCCGAATGAGGCGAGATAATCACGTTGTCGAGGTCCCACATGGGGTTGTCCGCGGGCAGCGGTTCTTCCTCGAATACGTCGAGGCACGCGCCACCAATCCGGTGATTCGACAACGCCGAAAAGAACGCGTCCTGGTCAATGAGTTGGCCCCTCGAGATATTGATGACCACTGACTCCGAGTGCATCAGCTCCAGTTGCCGTGCGCCGATCATTCCTTGCGTTTCTACCGTCAACGCGCTGCACAGCACCAGAAAATCAACGTCGGGAAGAACGCTCTCCAACTGAGTTTGGTCAATAACTCTAGTAAGGCCATCGATTTCGTACGTGCGTCCGGGTCGACCGAGTCCGGTGACTTGCACACCAAGTGCCGTAAATTGCCGTACGACTTCGCGACCCACGTCGCCAAAACCCACGACCAGCGCGCGCATTCCCTTGAGCTGGCGCGACGTGTAACGCTGCCAATGATGTTCACGCTGCCTCTCCATCAGGTGAGGTATCCCCTTAACAAAGTAGAGCGCGCCAATCAGTGCGAACTCAGCGAGCGGTGCCGCGTGAATTCCTCCCGCCGTCGTCACCGACAGAGAACTCTGATCAAGTTTCGTGCGTTGCATGAAGGAACCAATGCCAGCACTCGTAACTTGGATCCACTTCAAATTCGGAGCCCGCTCGGGCATCGAGGCGGGTTCGTTCCAGTCAAAATCGAAGAAGACGTCGGCGAGCGCGACGGTATCTCTCCACTCGTCCAACTGTTGTGGCGAGAGGTCGCGAGCCGGCGCTGAATGATCACACGCGTAGCGAGGAACAGGCAGTAGATCCGGCCGATAGTGAACACGGATGTCGTCCGAGAACGACTCGATTCTCTTCACAAGTTCCGGTTCTAGATATGAACCAATCACAATATTGACGGTCACTGCTGCCTTCTCTTTGTTAGATAGCCATGATGGCGTCGATCTCGACGAGATACCCGCGAAGTCCAGCATGAACGGTAGTTCGAACCGGGAGGGGTGCTCGCTGCCTGCACTATTGGTCCCGAGCACCTGCGTGAGTTGTTCGAGATTGAAGCGGCGGTCTTCGGCGAGAGTCGCAAGAGGACTCCCGCTGACGTCTTCGGCTCGGTTAATGGTCGCGAACTGTTAGAGAAGGACTTTGAGCACGTCGAATGGCGCCGCTTTGAAGACGAGTTGCGGTGCACGAACGCGGATGACGTCGTGGCTTACTTGACGTCGATCCCACCAGGCGAAGGAGCGACATCAGAAGAGCTACGTCAATTGCGCGGTGCGGTCGACTACCGCGTGCGAAAGGGTAAGGGGATACTGAGGGTAACGAAGGGCTCCGGTGTATTCCTCGCTCGGCGAGCACGTTGAGGACGGACGTCGAGAACGAATCTAGTCAGACACGTTCATTCGTAGACCGACATTTCGCTCTCCGAGTGTTCCCTTCACAAAGTGGTCGCGGACGCTTTTCTGATCTTCGTCGGGTCGATTCTGTGACAACTTAGCTTTACCCTCGATCGAGATGACGTCGATTTCGATGCCAACAATCGCAGTTAGCTGCTTCTGTCGATACTTCTCGTCCAAATCGTCAACGCGCCATTCGGGGTCGCGACCACTTTCGAACTGCTGCGTGACGGCACGTATCTGGTCGAGCTTCCACTCTGGCTCTTCGTGGAGTCGCAAACGCCCGCGAACCTCCGCCGCTACATAGTTCCAGGTTGGCACGACACCTGGGTTCTCAAGGCGGCTCGGATAGTACGACGGTGTCACGTAGGCGCTCGCCGCCTGAAAGAGTGCGAGGACTTCGTCACCGGTACGCACCGTCTTCCACCACGAGTTGGCCCTGGCGAGGTGTGACGTCAATGTGCGACGATCCTCACTCACGACCACGGGGACGAAGACGCTGGCCATACCGAGCGGCGTAACGATGACGAGTGAACCAGCCCCCGCGTCCTTCACAATCAACCAAGCGTCGTCGTCGTCAACCGCGTGCTTGGGAGGTACGTACACGTGCCCATTGTGACACGAAGTCTTCGAATGCCAAGCACGATTCTAAGAATCAGCGGTCTTCAGTCGCCGAGTTCGTTGAGCCGACTCATGAGGAAAGCACGCTCAACATCATTTTCAGAAAGTTCCAAAGCCTCTAAGTACGCCAAGCGAGCCTCGTCGATTCGGCCAAGGCGTCGAAGGAAGTCAGCTCTTGTGCTGGCGAGATAGTTGTAGCCGAGGAGGTGGCCCTCACTCGCGAGTTCCGACAGCGCCGCGAGACCCGCTTCGGGACCGTCGGCAATGCCCACAGCCACCGAACGATTGAGGGCAACGACTGGCGAGGGCCACTCAATGAGCAGCACGTCGTAGAGCGCGACGATCTCCCGCCAATCGGTCTCGTCCCACGAGGGAGCTTCGGCGTGCATCGCCGCGATGGCCGCCATCAACGCGAAGCGCCCAGCTGGTCGGGAACGAAGTGCCTCACGAACCAGCGCCGCTCCCTCGGCGATTGCTTTCTGATCCCACTGCGCGCGGTCTTGTTCCGACAGAAGTAGGAGCGCACCGTCGCTATTCGTTCGGGTTTGGCGACGGGCGTCGGTGAGAACGATGAGGGCCAGTAGTCCCTCAACTTCGGCGTCATCGGGTAGCAAGGTTCGCAGGAGCCGAGCCAGATCGAGTGCGCGCTCCACGAGATCGCGACGCATGAGGTCGGATCCCGACGGCGCGGTGTGCCCCGTAGTGAACACGAGGTGAATTGCCGAGAGGACAGCGTCGACGCGCGCGGGTAACTCGCTGGCCGTCGGCACCCGGTAGGGAATGTGCGACGTCGAAATCTTCTTTTTGCCTCGAGTGATTCGCGCGGCCATCGTCGGCTCTGTCACCAAGAACGCTCGCGCCACCTCTGAGGTCGTGAGTCCGCACAGCAGCCGCAATGACAACGCCACTTGGGTCTCCGACGAGAGGGCTGGGTGACAGCACGTGAAGATGAGGCGAAGTCGGTCATCGACAACGGCCGGCAGATCGGCTTCGCTCGGCAACGCTGACTCCTGCGGCGTCACGTAGTTCGCCATCACCCGCCTCTGCGATGTCTGGCGTCGAAGGGTGTCGATGGCTCGTCGTCGCGCGACAGTGGTTAGCCACGCCCCGGTCTTCGTCGGGATGCCGCTCTTCGGCCACGCGGCCAACGCCCTCGCGAACGCGTCTTGGACACACTCCTCGGCCACGTCGATGTCGCCGGTGACGCGAATGGTCGCCGCGAGGGCGAGAGACCACTGGTTGCGGTACGCGTCGGCGACCGCGGCTTCGACATCGACGGGTCGAGGAACGCTGCTCAGTCGAAGACTCTGATCGGACGTACTTCAACGCCACCGAAGGGGGCCGGTACTTGACTCGCCACGGCTATGGCTTCGTCGAGGTCACTCGCTTCGATGAGATAGTAACCACCCAATGCCTCCTTGGTCTCGGCGAACGCTCCGTCGGTGACGACGAGCTTTCCGGTGGCGTCGCGGCGAAGCGACGTTGCGCTCGCGGTTGGCTCCAACGCGTTCCCGCCGCGAAGCGCGGCGCCGTTCGTCTCGCCGAATACGCGGTGCTCGTCCATCATCTTGCCCATCATTTTTCCGGCGCTCGCCGGATCGAACTTCTCCCACGCACCTTCATCTTCGTAAATTAGAACCAGATACTCTGACATGTCTCTTCTCCTCAGTGAGGTCCGAATCTCAGACTTCATCAATACCGACGAACGGAGATTGGCGAAATCGACAGTAATGCGAATATTCGCATTACTCTGAATTCAACTCGCTTATTGAGAGAAGGTCGAAGCCAGAGAAGAAGATAGCGAGGAATTAGCCGATGACGTCAAGGAGATCGAGCATGTCCTCGGCGTGTTCTTCTTCCACGGCGAGAATCTCTTCGAGCATTCGACGCGTGGTCGGGTCACCATCGCCCAGCCACGCAATGATTTCGGAGTAGGCAGCAATTGCCACCCGCTCGGCGACTAAGTCCTCTCGAATCATCTTTTCTAACTCTTTGGACGAGTCGTACTCCGTGTGGCTGCGCCCGGTCAAGGTCTCGGGACTGAAGTCGGGTTCCCCACCCAGCTGCGTGATTCGCTCGGCGATCATGTCGGCGTGGTCTTGCTCCTCGCCGGCGTGCTCGAGAAATTCCGATGCCGCGGCTTGAGCGTTCAGCCCTTTCGCCGTGTAGAAGTGACGCTTGTATCGCAGTACGCACACGAGCTCCGTCGCCAGCGACTGGTTGAGAACGGAGATAACCCTCTTCAGGTCCGCTCCGTACGCGTCGGTTACCGGCCCACGTTCCATGTGCTCGCGAGCACGCTTTCGCAGCGTTTCGACGTCAGTTAGGAAATCCTCCATAGTCTCTCTCCTTTGCTTCAGCGAAAACCTCAAAGTCCACTTTGAGGCAAGGGTAGCGGAAGCGTTCGCTTCGAAGGTCGAAAACTTTGTCAGTGCTTCGTCGGGTTCAAACGCGAAGAAAACGCACTTCGCGTGCGCTTTGATGAGACGCTTCTAGCGCACGGCGTCGGCGGTCGCGATCAGATGACGCGCGGCTCGCGCCTCATCCACGCGCGACACGGGCGTGCTTTGCGGCGCGCGATGGAGCGACGCAGGGTCGTCCTTCGCGCGCTGCGCTATGCGCTCGATTGCCTGGGCGAGTGCCTCGAGCGTCTGGACGCTCTCGGTCTCGGTCGGCTCGAACATCAGCGCTTCATCAACGATGAGCGGGAAGTAGACCGTTGGCGAGTGGAAGCCTTCCTCGAGAAGCGCCTTCGCGACGTCGAGACCTCGGATGCCGTACTTGTTCTTCAGTGGCGTCGCGGTAAGGGTGCACTCGTGCATGCACACGCGGTCGTACGCGGCGGGCAGGATCTCGCGGAGACGATGGCGCAGCCAGTTCGCGTTCAAGACCGCGTGTTGGGCGACGCGAGTTAGACCGTCTCCCCCGTGGACGTCAATGTACGCGAGTGCTCGAGCGAGAACGAGAGCGTTACCGTGCCATCCGTGCACGCGACCGATCGAGCGCACTGGAGTGACCCAGTTGAAGTAGCCGTCACCGACTCGTGTGGCCCTCGGGCCCGGCAGGAAGTCCACCAATCGCGCGGCGACCGCCACCGGACCGGCACCCGGTCCCCCGCCTCCGTGAGGCGTGGCGAAGGTCTTGTGCAGGTTCATGTGCACGATGTCAAAGCCCATGTCGCCCGGACGAACGGCACCCAAGATCGCGTTCAAGTTCGCGCCGTCGTAGTAGAGGAGTCCACCCACGTCGTGCACGGCCTTAGCGATTTCCGTGATCTCTTCTTCGAAGAGTCCCACGGTGTTGGGATTGGTGAGCATGATGCCCGCCACGTCAGGTCCCAGCGCGGACTTGAGCGCTTCGAGGTCGACGAGCCCGCGGTCGTTCGATGGTACCGTCGTCACTTCGTAGCCACCTAGCGTCACCGACGCCGGGTTCGTGCCGTGCGCCGAGTCGGGGATCAGAACGCGTCGACGGTGATCGCCGTTCGCTTCGTGATAGGCGCGCATCAACAAGAGGCCCGTCAGTTCGCCCGCCGCGCCTGCGGCCGGCTGCAACGTGGCGGCACTCATGCCGGTGACGGCGCAGAGCTTCTCTTCGAGGGTCACCATGATTTCCAGCCACCCTTGACTGAGCGACGCTGGCGCGCCGGGGTGCACGGCATTAAGACCGGGATCGCCCGCGATGGCGTCACAGAACTTCGGGTTGTACTTCATGGTGCACGATCCAAGGGGGTACATCCCGAGGTCCACGGAGAACTGGCGATGCGAAAGTCGGGTGAAGTGCGCGACCAGGTCCCGTTCGGAGACTTCGGCCACGGGAACGATCTCGGGATTGAGGTGCGCCGCGGGTACCAGATCACTGAGTGGCGTCGCGGGTACCTCCGTCGTGCGCAATTGATAGGCCGAGCGATTCGCGACGGACATCTCGAAGAGGGTGGGTTCGGTTTCGTGGCCCATCAGAGGGGCCGATGCCGCCCGTCCTCCGGGCTGTGCGACCACGCTCATCGCGTCAGCGCTTCACGTAGGACATTGACGTAGTGGTCGATCTCGTCTTTCGTCCGGCGTTCGGTGACCGTGACGAGCAATACGTTGTCGATGTCGACGTCGATTGAGGGATCGGCGCCGCCACTCAGCGCACTCACCGAGAGTCCGGCGAGCACGTCGCTCTCGGCCATGGCCGCGATGATCTGATCGGCGGGCTTCACCAGTCGTACGGCGAACTCGCGAAAGAACGGCTGCGTGGAGAGCGCACCGACGCCCTCGAGCGCAAGAAGCCCGTCGTAGAGGTAGTGGGCCCCTTGGGCGCAGCGGGTCGCCACTTCGCGAAGTCCGTACGTCCCGAGCCAACCCAATTGGATTGCCGCCGTGACGGCCATCAAGGTCTGGTTGGTGCAGACGTTCGATGTCGCCTTCTCTCGGCGAATGTCCTGTTCGCGGGCGCGCAGTGTCGTGACGAACGCTCGACGGTCACTGGAGTCCACCGTTTCGCCAACAATTCGCCCGGGCAGACGCCGCACTTGCGCTTGCGTGCACGCGAAGAGTCCAAGATAGGGACCGCCAAAAGAGAGGGGCGTGCCAAAGGCCTGACCCTCACCGACGAAGACGTCCGCGCCCCACTGACCAGCGGTCTTCAGCACACCCGCGGCGACCGGGTCGGCGCCGACGACGAAGAGTGCGTCGTTGACGGTCGCGAGTGCTTTCGCGGCGCTCAAGTCCTCGAGGACGCCCAGGTAGTTGGGATACGCCGCTACAACGGCCGCGGCGTCAGTGACGTCGACGCTCGCCCAGTCGGTGACGCCGTCACGAAGAGGCACCTCGACGATCTCGTGACCAGTGCCGCGAGCGAACGTGCGAGCGACTTCGCGCCAGTGAGGGTGCACGCCCGAGGAGATCACCATCTTCTGGCGTCCGGTCGCGCCACTCGCCATGTTGAGGGCCTCGACGAGGGCCGTCGCGGCGTCGTAGAGCGAGGCGTTTGGTATCGGCAGTCCACTCAGACGTGCGACCAACGTCTGGTATTCGAAGATGGCCTGGAGCACACCCTGGGCAACTTCGGGCTGGTACGGCGTGTAAGCGGTAACGAATTCCGAGCGGTTCGACAGCATTTTCACCACGGCGGGCACTTCGTGGTCGTACGCGCCGCCGCCCGCGAAGCAGGTCATCGCGGTGGTCTTGGCCTTGTTTGCGCTCGCGTAACCCGCGAAGATCGCGGCCACGTCGGGTTCACTCAACCCGTCGGCGACGTCGAGGCCGTTAGCGAGACGAATCGCTTCAGGAATGTGGGCGAAGAGATCGTCGAGGGAGCCCATACCGAGGAACGACAACATCGACGCAACGTCTTCTTCGGTATGCGGGAGATAGTCAGCCACCTCACGTGTCCTTTCGTACGAACGGCAACCCCGTCACCGACGCGGCGATTTCGCGGCCGCGCAACACCACCGTGACGTCGGTGCCTTCTTCGAGTTCGGGCGCAAGGAGTCCCATTCCAATTCCGTGTTCAAGCACGGGAGAGAAGTTACCCGACGTGAGCAGACCTACGGGCACACCGTCAGCGAACACCTCGCCACCATCGCGCAGCGGTTGGCGACCCGGGGTGGCAACGCCCTTCAATAGTCGCGCTACTCCACGCTCACGTTCGCGCTCGACGGCCGCTCGTCCTTTGAAGGTCTCTTTCTGCCAACCCAAGACCCAGCCGAGTCCCGCCTCGAGCGTCGTCGACGACAGCGAGAGTTCGTGACCGTAGAGCGGCAGTGCCGCTTCCAGGCGCAAGGTGTCACGGGCACCCAGACCCGCGGGCGTGACGTTCGCGGCGACGAGAGCGCGAAAGATCTGTTCCGCCACCTCGTTCGGCGCCGCGATCTCGAGACCCGCTTCACCGGTGTAGCCCGTACCCGCGACGCGCACTTCCACTCCCTCGAAGTCGAATCTTTCGACGCGAAAGCGGCCCACGTCGGCGAAACGCGGATCAACGACGGCGACCTTGGCCCGCGCGTTGGGACCCTGCACGGCCAGCACGCAGCGCTCCTGTGTCACGTCGCGACCGGGCAGCACCGAGGTGACACCCGAAGTGTTGGAGGCGTTGGGCATGACGTCGAACTCGTCCTCACTCACCCACCAGACGATGATGTCGTCGACGACGAAGCCGTCGTCGGTGAGGAGGTGCGTGTACTGCGCCCGACCGGGCGCGATCTTCTTGAGGTCGTTCGTTAGCGTGTTCTGCAGTGCGTCGAACATCGCGTTCCCGTCACAGCGCACGGTGCCGAGGTGGCTCACGTCGAAGACCACGGCGTCGCGACGACAGGCCAGGTGCTCGACGACCGTACCCGTCTGGTACTGCAAGGGCATTTCCCAACCGCCGAAGGGCACGATCTTCGCGCCTAGTTCGACGTGAAGGTCGTAGAGGAAAGGCCGACGATCGCTCATGACGCCTTACGCCGCTCGTCCGTCAAGCACGCGCAGATCGTGATGACGAAGGATTTCGTGGTAGTCGCGCTGGTAGACGACAAGAAGTGGGATTTCGGGATAGAGATCGCGGAAGCGGCGAACCTTCTTGTTCTTCTTCGTTACGAGTCGTTGCTCGAGGACGGTGAGCTCAATGAAGAGGCGTTGTGCGGGAAGGAAAAAATCGGGGCGAAAACCGCGCGTGGGTACGCCCTTGTCGTTCCACGCGAGTGGAAATTCGAGGGGCTCGTAGACCCATTCGTACCCGTACAGAGTGAGCAGTTGCGAGAAGAGCTTCTCACTGGGGTGGGCAAACGATTGATCGAGAGTGGGTACCGCGCTTGGGTGGCGACGACGGGCGTCGTCGCTCAGCGTCGATGAAGTCACGCCGTGGCGGCCCCCTTCTCCGACGTAGCCAATTCTGATTGACGCAACGTGGCTCGCAGTTCGGCGACCACCTTCGCGAGCGGAACGATGTTAAAGACCCCTTGACCACCGCGCAGCAGGTCGACGAGTTCGCCGTCGTCGTGCGCGAGCACGGAGCCGGCGTCCGAAAGCACGAGGCTGCTTGACGCGAGATCGACACTGAGCGAACGACGAAGACATTCAACGGCTTGACGAGCGCGCGCTAACGACACGCCCGAGCTAAGGAGGGACTTGATGACCTTCACTTCGAGAACGTCACCATAGGAGTACGCACGCTTCGAGCCGCTGCCCGTGGCTGGCGTGATCGAGGGCGTGACGAGTTCAGTACGTGCCCAGTAGTCCAACTGACGGTACGTCACGCCCGTAAGGCGACACACCGTCGGTCCGCTATAGCCAAAAGTTGCAGAATCTGTCACTCGTTGTCCTCCCCGACCGAGGTCTGGCCAGCCTAGCCCGGCGGACTACACACGTGTAGTTAGTTTGTCCCTACCCGGCAAAAAGGTCGGGTCGACCGAGCGCCGGGGACGACGCTTCAGCGTGGAGACGGGTCGGGATGCGCCCCGCCCGGCGCGCCAGGTACCCGGCCCGTACGGCCTCTTTGAGGGCCTCGGCCATCATCACGGGCTCGAGGGCCCTGTTCATAGCTGACGCGGCGAGCACCCCGTCACAGCCCAGTTCCATGGCGAGTGCGGCGTCCGAGGCCGTGCCCACGCCGGCGTCGAGCAGTACCGGGACTTCGACGCGGTCCGTGATCAACGAGATGGCGTGGGGATTGAGGATGCCCAGTCCCGACCCGATGGGCGAACCGAGCGGCATCACGGCCACGCAGCCCAGCTGTTCGAGGCGCTGAGCGACGATGAAGTCGTCCGACGTGTAGGCCCAGACCTCGAAGCCACGGCGTACGAGTTCCTGCGCGGCGCTGAGGGTTTCGGTGGTGTCGGGTAGGAGCGTGAGGTCGTCACCGATCACTTCGAGTTTGATCAACGGCGTCGAAAAAGCCTCGCGGGCGAGTTCGGCGACCTTCACGGCCTCCTCGGCGCTGTAACACCCGGCGGTGTTGGGCAAAAGTGTCACGTTCAAGCGCTTCAAGAGGTCGTAGATCGAACCTTCAACGTTCGGGTCCACCCGGCGTAGTGCCACCGTTGCGATGGTCGAACCCGACGCCAGTATCGACGCCTCCAACACGTCCATTGACCGGAAACCACCGGTGCCCACGACGAGTCGCGATGCCGATTGAAACGATCCGACTTGAAAGACCTCTTGCACGGCTCCAGCGTACTAACCAATGTCGCTAACTAGGGTTGAAGAGTGCAACCCATCACCGCTCTGTCGATAGCCGGATCGGACTCGGGTGGGGGTGCCGGTATTCAGGCCGACATTCGAACTTTCAGTGCCTTTGGTGTGCACGCAACCACCGCGCTGACGGCGATCACGGCTCAGAACACGCTCGGCGTGAGCAAGGTGCAGACACTCGATCCCGACCTCGTCGAAGCGCAAGTGCGATCGGTCACCTCTGACTTCGACGTAGTGGCGACGAAGACCGGCATGCTGGCGCAGGCCAGCACCGTCGAGCGCGTGGCCGCGCTCGCGAGCGAAGGACTTCTCCCCCACCTCGTCGTCGATCCCGTCTTGGTTTCGACGAGTGGACACGTCTTGATGGAGGACGGCGGTGTCGAGGCGTACCGACACGCGCTCTTTCCGCTCGCGGAGGTCGTCACACCCAATCTTCGTGAGGCCGCGGTGTTATGTGGCGTCGACGTGCGCGACGTCGCGAACCTCGACGACGTCGCGGTGCTCGCGCGCACCCTGTTGACTCTCGGACCGCGCTTCGTCCTCGTGAAGGGCGGTCACTTCGCACACGCCCCCAACGTCGATCGAGCGCCCGATCTGCTGGTGAGCCTCGACGGTCTCACCGTCTTCGACGGTCCGCGCGTCGACACGCGCAACGATCACGGCACGGGGTGCTCACTCTCGTCGGCCATCGCGGCGGGACTCGGTCTTGGGCGTGACGTCACCGACGCGACGCGTGACGCTAAATCCTTCGTCCTCGCGGCCCTCACGGGCGCCGTGTCGTGGCGCCTTGGCGAAGGGCGTGGTCCCATCGACCATTTAGGATGGAGTGAGTGAGCGATGAGCCAAAGGCACCCTTAACGACCACGACCAGTCTCTGGCCGGCGGCGGCGGTCCTCGGTGTTGCGGTCGTGATGTTGGTGGTCTTCATGGTGATCAACCTCCTGGCCAATCAGGGCGTGACCAAACTGTCCGCGGCGAAGACTCCCGTTGTCGTCGGCGGACTGCAGCGGGACACGGCTCCGGGCGCGTCCCTCCTCTACTGCCATCAGAGCCAAGAAGTTCCTTCGAACATCGACGACGCCTTCCTCGTACCGGTGGACACCGTTGCTCGCCCGGGCGCCAATACGCCGAACCTCGGCGCTGGCGACTTCGACTGCATGCAGCCGATGTCAACCGCCCACGCGAGCGCGTCGTCACTCATCAGTTTCTTCAACGCACAACTCGAGGCACGTGGATGGAGCCTCTTCTCCAAGGGCGCGAGTAACGGCGATCCCCAATCACTGTTTCAAAAGGCGGGCAGCGACGGCTTCTACTGGGAGGTGGGTGTCACGGTCACGAAGTCCAGTGCCTCTTCGGTCGAGTGGACTTTTCAGATTTACCAGAACTCTGAAACGGTCTAGCTACCCTGCGCGACGAGTACTGGGGTCTCCACTTTCTGGTCCTGCATGACCGCCGCCCAGAGAGCGAAGTTCAGCGGATAGATGACGTAGCCCGCACGCGTCGCCGAAGCCACGCACATCATGACGGTGAAGACCACGCACAAGATGCCTAAGAGTTGCGAGAGTGCGAGGGGCCAGTGCGCCCGCATGTACTTCGTCACGAAGTACCCGCCAATCAAGAACGTCACGGGCGCGAGGATGTGCCCGAGGACCGGGACCCAGGTCGTGAGAATATGGCCCGGCAGCGCGCTGGCCGCGGGCGACGTCACGCCAGCGAGTCCGAGCGGGAACGCGAAGACGTTCGACATGAAGGCCGCGGGTGCCTTGAAGACGAAGGGCACGGTCGTCACGAGCACGATGGCTCCGACCCACGACAGCAATCGTCGCCACGTACTGCGACCCTCGGGGTTTCGCGCGACCAACAAGGCGCCCGCCGCCATGGGCCACGCCGTCAACTTCATTGCCGCGGCGAGTCCGAGACTGATTCCGGCCAAGTTCGACTGTCGCCGCTGTAGCGCCGCGACGCCCAACAAGAGCAACGCGAGGATGGGCATGTCGTCGCCACCCGTTGAGAGGAAGAGCGCCCCCGTGGGAAGGGCGATGAGTACTTGGGCGACGCGTAGCTTTTGCGATCTCGAGAGTCGAAGGCGCACCAGCGCCCAGCCACTGGCGATGAGTGTCATCAGGGTCATGATGATCCGAGCATCCGTCAGACCCTTGCTCTGTTTCGTGTCAGCAAACGGAAGACCGAAGACGCTCATCAAGGGAAAGTACGGAAAGAATGACTCGAAGGCGGGCAGGCCCTTGATCTCGTTCACGATCTGTCCGTTTTTTTGGTAGGCGCGGTAGGGATCGAGTCCCTTACTGAGAAGTGCGCCCGAACGCTCTATGACCCCGACTTCGGGTTGAGCTTGGCGCCAGTGCGTCTCGAGTCCGAGCGGAATGAAGACGACCCCTACGATGACGGTTCCCAAAAGTATGACGCGAACGAGGTGCTCGCGACGCCGGGCACGGCGCCCGAGCACCAAAGCGACGACTGCGATCAACAGGTAGGGTCCGACGCTCAAGTAGCCCCACTGCCACTGCGCGGCCTGGTGCGACGTCCAGCCGAGCGCGAGGGCGAAACCGGCGGCCAAGAGGTAGAGAAGGCCGTCTCCGGTGAGTGTGCCGAGCGACGTCCACCAGATCATGAAGTGATCGCGCACGTTCCAAAGACGCGCCAACATGACGTCAAGTGTAGTGAAGACCCGTCGCGGTGCCGCGACGGAACTAGTGCGGAGGGCCATCATTGGCGCGCCGAAGTGGATACTTCGTCACGGGCGGCACCGGTCCTAGAAGAAAACGCTCAATGATACGGACGCACTCCTTGGTGTGTTCTTTCAACACGGCGTGCGATGCGCCGGGTATGACGGCGAGCTGAGACTCGGGAATGGACTCGTAAAGCGATACCGTGTGGTCGAGTCGCGCCACGTCGTCGTCGCCGACCATTACGAGTACCGGTACCGAGACCTCAGTAAGTTCGGTCACCGTCAACGTCGGCTGCGTTTTCGCGAGGTGCGTGAACTTACGAAGAACGACGGCCGCGTGCTCGATTCCGTCGGGCGAATGCTTCGCGTACTTACGCGCGAACTCAGCGAAGCCCTCACTCTCGGGCGTGAAGTCCTTCATGGGCACGAGGCCATCGTGGTGATAGTTGCCGCCCACCGCCGCGACGCGCTTTACGAGGTCCGGTCGCCGTAGCGCGACTATGAGCGCCACGTTGGCGCCGTCACTGTGACCCACGAGGTAGACGCGTCGACCGAGTAACTCGAGGAAGGCAATGGTCTCGTCGGCCATTGCCTCAAGGGAGAAGGGTTCATCGGTGTCGGCCGTCCGGCCGTGACCGCGCCGATCAAACGCCGTGAGAACGAACCGTTTCGACAGTGGAGGTCCCAGTACTCGGAGCAGCGACGCACTGCTGCTAATGCCCCCGTGCAGCAAGACGACGGTCTTACCCTTGCGTTTGGGCAAAAGTGCCCAGGTGGGGTGGTCGTTCAACGTTATTCGGGTCACCCTCGAAATGGTATTGCCTCGGATACGAAGAGAGAGGTGATGCGTAATCTGGGTTGGTGAAAGCGTTCGTGGTCTGTGAAGTCGACGACGAGTTCCTTTGTGAAGTTGGTGACACGATAGCAACGCCACACGATGAGGGCGACGTACTCGTGCGTGTCGACTACTCCAGTGTGAACTTCAAAGACGCCATGGTCGCCACCGCCCCGAGTCGAGTTCGTCGCGTCAGTTCACTCGTCGCCGGTGTCGACGCCACGGGGACAGTGGAGGCGTCACGCGACGAACACTTCTCCGAAGGCCAGCGCGTCGCCGTGCACGGTGGCTCGCTCGGCGTGGGACGAGACGGAGGTTTCGCATCACACGTGTACGCGCCAACGCGCTACCTCTCGCCTCTTCCGACGTCGCTTTCGACGTACGACGCGGCGGTAATCGGGACCGCTGGGTTCACGGCGATGGCGAGCGTGATGGCCCTCGAAGATCGTGGCCTCGAACTCGGTGCGGAAGTACTCGTTACCGGCGCTACTGGCGGCGTCGGTTCACAGGCCGTTACCTACCTTGCGCGCAAGGGCTACGCGCCCGTCGCGTCGACGGGCTCTCCCCAGTCATCGAACTGGCTTCTCGAGCGAGGCGCGACGCGTGTCATCGCACGCGACGAAATCAGTGACCGTGCGGGACAAGTACTCGCCAGCGAACGCTGGGCCGGGGCCATCGACTGCGTCGGCGGCGTCACGTTGCAAGAGATTCTTCGATCGCTTCGTTACGGCGCTTCGGTCGCGGCCAGCGGACTCGTCGCCAGTGCGGAACTCTCGACGACGGTCTACCCCTTTATCACGCGCGCCGTGGCACTCGTGGGGATCGACACAGTCAAGGCGTCGCACGTTACACGCCAGCGCGTCTGGCAGGCCCTCGGTGAACTAGCACCACTTGTCGACTTCACGACATTCGTGGACCGTGTCATTGGACTTCACGGTCTACCTCAAGCGCTCGACGACGTGAGGGCGGGCGTGATCCGGGGTCGAATACTGGTGAACGTCAACGACGTCACGCCCTGAGGAATTAGTAGAAGGGGCTCACCCAGATTTGGCCGCTATTGCAGGGCTGCACGGGGTACGGGGGCGTCACGTTAATGGCCGGGCCGCTGGCGACGAACTGGATGCTGAGCGTGACCGCGCTCTCACAGGCAGTCGCCCCGGTGGGGACGTCCGAGTACGCGAGGGAGAAGTTCGTCGTAGCGTTCTGGTTCAGCGTG
Source organism: Acidimicrobiaceae bacterium (assembly GCA_003141815.1). Lineage (GTDB taxonomy): Bacteria > Actinomycetota > Acidimicrobiia > Acidimicrobiales > RAAP-2 > RAAP-2. The sequence continues at coordinate 29,456 of PLNQ01000052.1, forward strand.
AGCATCTTTGGCGCGGCGTTCGCCTTGACAACAGTGAACTGACGACTGTTGCTGGCCGATGGAACGTCGATGAGGTTGGACGCCAGTACGGCGCCCAGACGGTCCTGGAGCGTCATGAGGGGCCAACCCTTCAGCGTGCACGATCCCGCTGTGGATTTCGTCAGGGTCACGCTGGCTTCGATGGTGCCGGCCGCACCCTGGCCCTCGTTGTACGCGCCAGTAAAGTCGTTGGCCTTACACGCCGTGCTCGCAAGCGTGGTGGTCGTGACCACGGTGGTACTCGTGGTGGTAGTGGTGGTCGTCGTCGTCGAGGTGCCAAAGCCGTGACGGCCAAGGGTGTAAATGGCGACGAAAGCGATGAATATGGCCAACGAGATGAGCCCTCTTCTCACGTACCAAAGTCCTCAGGGCGTACGTGATCGAGGAACGCGCGCAGTTGCTCGACGAGGTCAGCCTCGTCGGGCGTGTCGAGCTCCACGTACTCCTCATCGTCTTCGTCGTAGGTCAGCTGCATCACTTTGCCTTCGGTGGCCATGAGATCGTCACTGACGAGGATGGGCGCGCCCACGCGAAGAGCGAGCGCGACGGCGTCACTCGGACGGGAGCTGACGGTGATCTCTTGACCACTTCGCACGAGTCGAAGACTTGCGAAGAACGTGTTATCGGATAGTTCAGTGATCTCAACGGCGAAGAGTTTTGCGCCGAGGGCGCCGATGACGTGGCCGAGTAGATCGTGCGACATCGGTCGGGGTGACTCCACGCCCTGCAGGGCGTACGCGATGGCCGCCGCTTCGGGCGCACCAATGAAGATCGGCAGCACCCGTTCGCCGGCAACTTCTTCTAACAGTAGGAGCGGCGTCGACGTGCCCACGTCAACGCGAACGGCGCGGAGAACCACCTCAATCATGGTTCCAGCCTAGACCCGACCAACCGACGTGTTGTCGTCTAGTCGCGCAGGTATACCAACAGCTCGCGTTCGACGAGAACGCTGCGAAGGGCCGCTACTTCTCGAGCGACGTCGGTGGTAATAGCGAGGATTTCATCGCGAGAGAGATCGAGGCCGCCTTGTCGCAACGGCGACGTCAGATCGTCGACCACGCCCACTTCACGCTCCGCGACGCGACGGAGCGATCCAAGGAGTCGCGCGTCGACGCCCCGACTGAGGAGGGCTCGAGCGTGCGCCGCAACGCGCACGTCGAGTGCGCTGTACATTGTCTCGCCGTCGAGGACGACGGGCGTCACGAGACCCATCGCCTGCATCTGGTTGAACTCGTCGGGTTGGAGTCCGGTGGTGGCGAGAAGTTCACTCGATGTAAAGAACTCCTTCACCGGTGCGGACGTTTCCCCCGCGGTGTCGCCAACGACGCTCAGGACTGGAGGCGCGCTCGCCATCGGTGCGGGAGCCGATACGGAACTCGGCGCCGCTTCGCGCGCGATCTGACGCGTCGTCGTGGTGACGTTCGGAGGAACGAGCAGACCCTGTTCGATGAGTCGAAGTCGCACCACGCGAAGTGGCACGAACTCTTCTTGCGCGAGGCGGATCGCCTCGCGCAGACACTCCACGTCGCGTTCAGAGTAGAGGCGATAGCCCTTGCGACTGCGGCTGGGCTGGACCAGTCCCTTGTCTTCGTAGTAACGGATCTTCGATAGTTCCACCTCGGGAAAGAGCTTTCGGAGTTGCGTGTGGACTTCGCCGATACGCATGAAGCCCGGATTGACGCTCATCGTGTCGCCTCCCAAAACACCAGTTTAAATTTACCAATTTGCACCTCGTCGGCGGAGTGCAACGTCGTCTCTTCGACCCGCTTTCCATTGACGTAGGTGCCATTCAACGAGTTCAGGTCGCGCAACGTCACCCGACCGCTCGCGGTGCGCGTGAAGACGGCGTGATGACGCGAGACCGAGACGTCGTCGAGCAACACTTCGCTTGCTTCGTGTCGTCCGACCGTCGTGACGTCGTTCGTCAGTTCGATTCTCATGCCGGCCTGTGGCCCCGCGGCAATCACCAATTCATCACGATGTTCACCAAGTGGTCCCCGATTGGCGTCGGGGTGCATCGCGTCGGGCGTACTCACGACGGGAACCGCGATCGTTTCGGGCGACGTGGCCTCGTGTTGTGGAGCTCCACACGACCAGCAAAAGTTCGCGTTGGCGTTGAGTATCTCTCCACATCGACGGCAGTTCACGAGTTTCACACTAGTGAACTTTCGAATTCGCCGTCGGGGCTAACTTGTGGTCAACGCCTCGTATCCGGACGCGTCAAGCAGCGCCTCAAAGTCACCGCTTGAAGTCGTCGTAATCTCACAGATCCACCCCGTGCCGTAGGGATCACTGTTGACGAACTCCGGCGAGGTGCTCAGCGATTCGTTGACTGCCTTTATGGTGCCACCGACCGGCGCGTAGATCTCGGAGACGGACTTCGTTGACTCGACTTCGCCAATGACGCCACCCTTCTCGACGGCCGATCCAACCTTGGGCAGGTCCACGAACACGACGTCACCAAGAGCGTCTTGGGCGTAGTCAGTGATACCGACGCGCACGTCGTCACCCTCGCGATGGGCCCACTCGTGATCACTGGAGTAACGAAGTTCGCTAGGTATCTGCATGCGAGCCAACTTACAAGATTCGCCGACCCTGGCGCCCAGCGCGCAGTGCCGAAAGGGCCGGTCGAACGTAGCCGAAGAGCACGAGCCACGAGAGGCTGAGCCCCATGGCACCAATCACCCAACAGCCGATCCGCGCGTCGTGCTGCCAGGGCTGCAGCGCCGCGTGGTGGGGATTCGTCGTCAAGAGAAAGAGCGGAAAGCTCGTCATCAGGGCGAACGTGGAGACCTTTCCCCACCGCAGAACGTTGATGCGCGCCGCGCCGAGCGCGGCGAGCACGAGTGTCAATATCGAGACGATGAGTTCACGCGCCAATGTCGCGAGGGCGAACCACCACGGCACGCCGTTGGCCGCAGCGACCGCGAGTAGTCCCCCGATGACTAACAGTCGATCAGCGGTCGGGTCGAGGATCTTGCCGACGTTCGACACCTGGTGCAGTCGTCGAGCGACGAAGCCGTCAATCCAGTCCGTCGCACCGAGCGCGGCGAGCAGCCACGCCGCGACGGCTCGATGGTTAGTACTGAAGAGCAGCCAGAAGAAGACCGGTAAGAGCGCGAGGCGCACCAACGTGATGGCGTTGGGCCACGTGAACCACCCCGCGTCATCCTCGTCCTCCGTCACGATGAGAGCGTATTACTAGGCGACGGTGATGGACTGATCCAAGTAGACGTCTTGGACGGCGTGCACGAGCGCGGCGCCGTCGTCGAGGGGACGCTGAAAGGCCTTACGACCAAGGATTAGTCCCTGACCTCCGGCGCGCTTGTTGATGACCGCGGTACGTACGGCGCCGGCCAAGTCGTCCGAGCCCTTCGACTCTCCCCCGGAGTTGATGAGTCCGATGCGCCCGGCGTAACAGTTCACGACCTGCCAGCGCGTGAGGTCAATGGGATTGTCGGTGGTGAGCTCGGAGTAGACGCGGGGATCAGTCTTGCCGAACTTGACCGCGTTGTAGCCGCCGTTGTTGACGGGCTGCTTCTGCTTGATGATGTCCGCTTCGAAGGTCACCCCGAGGTGGTTGGCCTGACCGGTGAGGTCGGCACTGAGGTGATAGTCCGTCCCGCCCGTGACAAAGGCGTCGTTACGCAGGTAGCACCATAGAACGGTGAAAAGGCCGAGGCGATGGGCCTCGGCGAAGGCGGCTCTCACCTCTTCGATCTGGTGAATCGAGCCCTCCGAGCCGAAGTAGACCGTCGCGCCCACGCCCACGGCACCGAGATCGGCAGCCTGCTGGACCGAGGCGAAGAGTTGCTGATCGAACGTGTTGGGGTAGCGAAGGAGATCGTTGTGGTTGATCTTGACGATGAAGGGAATGCGCTGCACGTAGCGCCGCGCCACAATGCCCAGATTGCCGAGTGTCGTGGCGATGGCGTTGCAGTCGCTGGCGATGGCAAGGTCGCATAGCCGCGCGGGGTCGAAGTATTCGGGGTTGGGCGTGAAGCTGGCCGCAGCCGAGTGTTCGATGCCTTGATCCACGGGAAGGATCGATACGTAGCCAGTCCCCCCCAGTCGCCCGTGGTTGTAGAGCGTGCCGAGATTACGCAACACCGTCGGGGTCCGGTCACTCCAGGTGAACACGTCCTCGAGGAAGTTTGGTCCGGGAACGTGCAGCAGTTCCTTGGGAAACGCGGTGGCGTGGTGGTCAAGGAGTGACGACGCTTCGTCACCCAACAGTGCGGCAATGTCCATCGCCAGATGCTACAAGGTGACACCGGGCGCTCTCCCTGGAGGCTCTCGCGCGCCGGACCAAGGAAAGTGACCTCGTGATGAGCGGACGCCCTAAAGTTTACTCACGGCAACCGGGTGGGGTGAGATGGCGCTCGTTCAAGGAACTACGACCGAGAAGTTTGACGTCCTACGACAGAACTTCGAAGCCAGTCTCGCCAACGGCGACGACGTCGGCGCGTCGATCGCGGTCTTTCACCACGAGGAGTTGGTCTGCGATCTTTGGGGTGGCTACCGCGACGCCGCCGAGACGACCCGGTGGGACCGCGACACCCTCGTCAACGTGTGGTCCACCACCAAGACCATGACGTTTCTCGTGGCGCTGATGCTCTTCGACCGAGGAGAGTTGGACTTCAACGCCACGGTCAGCACCTACTGGCCCGAGTTTGGCGCCAACGGCAAAACTGACATCGAAGTCCGCCATCTCATGAACCACTCCGCGGGCCTTCCGGGCTGGAGCGCAGCGATTCGCCCGCAGGACCTCGCGAACTGGGACCTCTGCGTCGAGGACCTTGCCGCCCAGTCGCCCTGGTGGGATGATCGCTCTCGTTCGGGCTACCACGCCGCCACCCAGGGATTTCTGATCGGCGAAGTCGTTCGTCGCATCACGGGCACCACCATCGGCCAGTTCTTCAAGACCGAGGTCGCCGACGTCCTCGGCGCGGATTTCTTTATTGGTCTGCCCGAGTCCGAAGAACATCGGGTGAGCGTCGTCATTCCTCCGGCGGAGATTGAACACCTGCCTTTGGAGCGCGACTCCATTCGCTACCGTACGCTCACCGCGCCCGTCATCGACGCAGGGATTCCGCGTCATCGTTGGTGGCGCGCAGCCGAGATTCCCGCCGCAAATGGTCACGGCAACGCCCACTCCGTGGCGCTCATCCAACAGATCATTGCGAACAACGGGCACGCGCAAGGTCATCGTTTCTTCAAAGAGTCAACCGGCGACCTCGTCTTTCAAGTGCAGACCAGCGGCGTCGATCAAGTGCTGGACTTCGACATCAACTTTGGTCTGGGCTACGGGCTGGCGAGCAGTGCCGTGCTCATCGGTCCGCGGGCGTGTTATTGGGGAGGATTTGGTGGATCGTTCGTCATCATGGATCAGGACCTCGAACTCACCGTCGCCTACATGATGAACAAGATGCAGGTCGGCCTCGTGGGCGACGCTCGAGGTCCCATGATCGCCCTCACGGCGGCCATGGCGGCGCTGAGTTAGTCGACCTTCTTCTTTGACGTCGGCGTGACGCGACGTTTACGGTTCTTTCGCGGCAGGCTCGAGCCGAGTTCGACGAGTCGGTCCGCCGCGTCGTAGGCGTCGGGTTCGGCGATGACCACGCGCGAGAAGAGCTCTCGCGCGGACGTGAGATCGCCGGCGCGATCGTAGACGTCGCCGAGGGTGTACCAGAGACGCACGTGTCGGTACGAAGGGTTGCGCAGGTTCTTCGCCGCGCCCGCGCGCGTCAAGAGTTCGATCGCCTCGTCGTAGCGACGCTGATCGGCCCAGGTGGCGGCCTGCACGATCCGGCCTTCGGCAAGGACCTCGGCCGTGGGTTCACTCTCTTGGAGTTCCTCGAACGTCTTCTCCACCGCTCGGTAGCGGTGATTGGCTCGATCGGCGTCCATCACGAGCGGGAGGTGCTCGGGGTCACCAGTAATGGTGAAGTAGGCGCGCAGGTGAATCTTGGCCATGGCCCAGCGTTCGGCCCGGTACGCACCGAGGCCAGTCAGTTCGCGCACCGCCGCCACGCCCGGGGTCGCGTCGGCGACGATGCGGCCGAGGCGCAACGCCTCTTCGTAGCGATGGCGGTCGTACGCCTCGGCGGCGCGCGTCAACGTGATGACCATTTTCTCGCGCATGTAGGCCGTACCGATGAAGGCCTTACGAATGTCGGCCGCCACGTCACCCGGCAGGGCATACTTGGCACGGTTCTTCGTCTTCGCGGGTGCGGCGCTGCGCGCCGGTGGCCGCTCGATTGACTCCCACGAGCCCAGGGGGTCCGGCGTACGGGTGCGACTCTTCGCGTCGCCCAATTCCTGGCCGGTGCTGTTGATGTTGACCGCGCCCTTACGAGCAACGCTCCCCCACCCTTTCTCGCGTGCACGATCGCCAGCCTCTTGACGCTTGCGTTGTTCGGGCGTCAGCGGCGCCGGGGTGCGAGCGTGCCCGTATTTCGAACTGGCGCCCGATCGCGGCGAAGCTCCTCGAGTTGAAGAGCGCCGCGACGAAGTGTCGTCGCTCGATTTGCGGTATGGACGGGGCTCTCGTGAAGAACGGGCGTCGTCGTCGCGCGCCGCACGCGGGGAAGCGACGCGAGAAGTCGGGCCATGTGGCGACGAACGGCGCGGCGCGGCGGCGTCACTCGACTTACGGTACGGACGCGACTCTTTTGGCGTGCGGCTGTCCGCGTCACGCGCATCCCGAGAAGGTCCGTCGGCTCTTGTGGGGCGCTTCGTACCCGACGCCCCCCGTGATACCGGACGGCCGTCGGCGCTCTTCGTGGAACGTTCGTAGGGCGGTCTTGACTGACGGGCGCGAGGGTCGTCACGGCGCGTTCCATCACGATGCACTGGCTTCGACCCGCGTTCACCCCGAGGCGACGGTGCTTTTGCCTGGCCAGAGGAGCTTTTCGGCCCGCGAGCGGGTGCTCGTGAACTCGATGAGGGTCGGGCGCTCGGAGGAGATTTTCGGTCTCTGGGGTCTCGACGAGCGGGCGGATTCGATGCGGTCACGTGCCAGTCTACCTTTTGGCCCACCGTTGAGTTTTGAGCAATGGTCGGCGTTCGTGAACGCACGGCGAACACGTTTACCGCACCTTGACCTCGCAACTGACGACGGCGTAACACGTTGCGGCGAAAAATCGTGCGTCGGGGATGCTGATCAAGACCGCGAGCATGAAACGAGAGGTCAATCCGCGAGGTCACCACGTGATGAGGCCCCACGAATCGACGATGCGGCTAGACGCATTTTTTGGCCCTCGCGCTAGGTTTATGAAGAAGTTCACGACACCATGACCAGCCCACCCTTAACCCAACGTCCGGCCTGGAACGCGCTCACGGCGCATGGTCGCGCGATGAAAGCATGTCATCTTCGAGAACTCTTTGGCGAGGATCCGACTCGGGGTCTTCGCTTTCACGTCGAAGCGGAGGGTCTCTACTTCGACTACTCGAAGAACCTCATCACCGACGAGACGCTCGGCCTCCTCGCCCAGTTGGCGCGCGAATCAGAAGTTGAACAGCGTCGTGACGCGATGTTCGCTGGACAGCACCTCAACGAATCAGAGAACCGCGCTGTCCTACACGTGGCGCTTCGAATGCCCAGCTACGCGTCACTCGTCGTTGACGGCGTCGACGTCGTCGCCGAAGTTCACCGTGTTCTTGAGCGCATGGCCACCTTCTCCGACCAGATTCGAAGTGGGGCGTGGCGGGGCCATACCAACCGCCCTATTAGGAACGTCGTCAATATCGGCATCGGCGGATCTGACCTGGGCCCGGTGATGGCCTACGAGGCCCTGCGTCACTACGCCCAGCGTGATCTCACGTTTCGCTTCGTCTCCAACGTCGACGCGACCGACTTCGTCGAGGCGGTGCGCGACCTCGACGCGCAAGAGACCCTCTTCATCATCTCGTCAAAGACCTTTGGCACCCTCGAGACACTCACGAACGCCGCTTCCGCCCGGCGTTGGCTCATCGACCAGCTCGGCGACGAGGCCGCGGTCGCCAAACACTTCGTCGCGGTGTCGACGAATGCGGCCAAAGTCGCGGCCTTTGGTATCGACGTCGCGAACATGTTCGAGTTCTGGGACTGGGTCGGCGGCCGCTATTCAATGGAGAGTGCCATCGGCCTTTCCACCATGATCGCCATCGGACCCGCACTCTTCTTCGAGATGCTCGCTGGCTTTTACGCCATGGACGAGCACTTCGTGCGGACTCCCATCACAGAAAACCTGCCAATGTTGCTCGGGCTCCTCGCGGTGTGGAACCGTAACTTCCTCGGTTTTCCAACGGTGGGCGTGATGCCCTACGACCAGTACCTGCACCGTCTTCCCGCCTACCTTCAACAGCTCACGATGGAGTCCAACGGCAAGCACGTGACGCTGAGCGGCGATCGGGTCAACTACGAGACCGGGCCGATCTACTGGGGTGAGCCCGGCACGAATGGTCAACACAGCTTCTACCAGCTCATCCACCAGGGAACCACAGTGGTGCCAGTCGACTTCATCGGTTTCGTCAACAGCCTCAACCCCCTCGGCGACCATCACGACATTTTGATGTCGAACGTCTTCGCCCAAGCCCAGGCCTTGGCCTTTGGCAAGACCGAAGAAGAACTACGCCACGAGGGCGCCGACGAACGGGCGTTGAAGCATCGCGTCATGGAAGGCAACCGCCCCTCGAACGTCATCTTGGCGAACGAACTCTCGCCACGGCTCTTGGGACTTCTCGTCGCGCTCTACGAGCACTCGGTCTTCGTCCAGGGCGTGATCTGGGACGTTGACTCCTTTGACCAGTGGGGCGTCGAACTCGGTAAGCAACTCGCGGCGGGCATCATTCCCGAGTTGACCGCTACGGATCCCGTCGAACTCGCGCACGACTCTTCGACGAACGCCCTTATCTCTTACTACCGGTCACTCAAGCAGAATGGACGTAACGATGACGACCACTAAACCAATGCAACTCGGAATGGTCGGCCTCGGTCGCATGGGTGCGAACATCGTGCGCCGCGTCGTTAACGACGGGCACCGATGCGTCGTCTACGACGTCAACGACGCGGCGGTGACGACACTCGTGGGCGAGCGGGTTATGGGCGCGTCGTCACTCGAGGACCTGGTCAGCAAACTCGAAGCACCGCGGGCCATCTGGCTGATGCTGCCCGCGGCGATCACCCACGAAACGCTCAAGGCCCTCGTCGCCTCTCTCGACCCCGACGACGTCGTCATCGACGGAGGTAACTCGTACTACCAAGACGACGTCGATCGCGCTCTGGAGCTCAAAGATCACGGCGTGCACTACGTGGACTGCGGCACGAGTGGTGGCGTCTGGGGACTCGAGCGCGGCTACAGCCTCATGATCGGCGGCGAGGACGACGTGATTCGTCGCCTCGACCCGCTCTTTCAGACCATCGCGCCCGGCCATGATGGCACCGAGCCCACGCCTGGTCGCGCCAGCGGCGGTACTGCGCAGAACGGCTACCTGCACTGCGGACCGAATGGCGCGGGTCACTTCGTCAAGATGGTCCACANNCACAACGGCATCGAGTACGGGATGATGGCCTCGATCGCGGAGGGTCTCAGCATCCTCAAACACGCGAACGTCGGCACGCAGAGCGCCGCGGCCGACGCTGAGACCTCCCCCGTGAAAGACGCCCAGTACTACACCTACGACCTCGACCTGCCCGAAGTTGCCGAGGTGTGGCGCCATGGTTCGGTCATTAGTTCCTGGCTCGTTGACCTCACGGCCGAAGCCCTCACGGGTTCGCCTGAACTGACTGAGTTCAGTGGTCGCGTCTCGGACTCCGGCGAGGGTCGCTGGACGGTGGAGGCCGCGATCAACGAGTCGGTACCCGCGCCGGTCATCAGCGCGGCGCTGTGGCAACGCTACGAATCGCGCGGCGCGGGTGAGTTCACCGCCAAGGTGCTCTCAGCGATGCGCGCGGGCTTCGGCGGACACGTGGAGAAGTCCTCCTAGTGCGCCACGAGTTGCGGGTCTTCGACGACGTCGACGCACTCGCTGGTGCTGCGGCCGAGTACGCCGCGGACCGCGCCCGACGAGTGCGAACGCGACGTACTCCCTTCACCCTCGCCGTCAGCGGCGGCACGAGCCCCTGGTTCATGCTGCGCGACCTCGCCCACGAGGACGTTCGCTGGGACCACACCGTGATCTACCAAGTCGACGAACGCGTGGTGCCAGCCGACAGTGACCTTCGCAATCTCAAGCACCTTCGTGAGTGCCTGGCCGCGACGTCAGCCCCCATCGAGCCGATGAACGTCGACGCCTCCGACCTCGACGAGGCGTGTCGAAACTACGCCGCAATGCTCCCAACACACTTCGATCTCGTACACCTCGGCCTCGGGCCCGACGGCCACTGTGCCTCGCTCGTTCCGAACGATCCCGTCCTCGACGTCACGGACCGACTCGTCGCCCTCAGTGGCCCCTACCAGGACTCGCGACGGATGACCCTCACCTACCCCGCCCTCGCTCGCGCCGACCACCTCCTCTGGCTGGTGAGTGGCGCCGACAAGCGAGACGCGTTGACGAAGCTCCTCGAGAACGACAAGTCGATTCCCGCGGGCCGCGTATCGGCCGGCTCGTCGCTCGTCTTCGCCGATAGAGCCGCCGTAACGCCATGAACAACTACCGTCGAAAGCAGCAGAAAGAGGAATCCCCCGTGACGACGCCCCCCCTCCAAAACGGACGACCTCGTCCCGACAACCACGTCATCGTGGTCTTTGGCATCCGTGGTGACTTGGCCAAACGTAAGATCCTCCCCGGTCTTTACCACCTGGCCGTCGCGGGACTCTTGCCCGAGGAGTATCGAATCATTGGGTGCGGACGTCCCCACTCGGCAATGACGACCGACGAGTTTCGCGAGTACGCCTTCGACGCGATCTGTGAGTTCGCGTCTGACACGCCCGCAGGAAAAGAGTGGAGCGATTTCGCGACGCGACTGGCCTTCGCGATCGACCCCGACGACGGACCCCAAAGCCTCGCCACCGTCGTGGCGGCGGCCGAGGCGGAAATTGGAGGCGACGTGCGTCGTCTGTATCACTTGGCCATTCCGCCGGACGCCATGCAAGGCGTCATCAGCCTCCTCGGAGCAAAAGGACTCCAAAAGGACGCTCGCATCATCTGTGAGAAGCCCTTTGGTGTCGATCTCGCCTCGGCGGTGAAGCTCGATGCCGAAATCACCGAGTATTTCGACGAGTCCCAGATCTTTCGCATCGACCACTTTTTAGGTAAGGAGTCGATCGACAACATTCTCGCGCTGCGTTTCGCGAACGAACTCTTCGAACCGCTGTGGCGTCGCAGTCACGTGAAGTACGTCCAGATCGACGTTCCCGAGACCCTCTCGATCGAGGGTCGCGGCGCGTTCTACGAGGGCACCGGGGCCTTTCGCGACATGGTCGTCACGCACCTCTTCCAAGTGCTCGGCATTCTCGCCATGGAACAGCCCACCTCGCTCACCACGCGGCCACTGAGGAACGAAATCGACAAGGTCTTCGAATCGTTGCGGGTGCTGGACCCGAAGGAGGTCCTGCGAGGGCAGTTCGAGGGCTACCTCGACGAGCCGGGCGTCGCTCCCGACTCGTCGACGGAGACCTTCATCGCGCTGCGCGCCTGGGTCGACAACTCGAGGTGGATGGGCGTGCCGTTCTACCTGCGTACCGGCAAGTGTCTCGCCGAAAGTCGCCAGATGATCACGATCGGACTGCGCGAACCGGTCATGGAGATCTTCCCCGATCAGAAGAACGGCGGCCACCCCGACGCCAACAAGATCATCATCGACTTCAAGGATCCCGGTTCAATCCACGCGTACTTCCTCGCGAAACAGCCGGGACCCGAGATGACGCTCGGCCAGGCCCGGATGCACTTCCACTACCGCGAATCCTTCCAAGAGAAGAACAATCTGGAGGCGTACGAACGCCTGCTTCTCGAAGTCATGTTGGGCAATCAGTCGCTCTTCACGCGCTCCGACGGCATCGAACGTCTCTGGGAGGTCGCCGCACCACTGCTTGAACACCCCTCGCCCGTCGAGACCTACGCCAAGGGTTCGTGGGGCCCCAAGTCGATCACGGACGTCGTCGCGCCCAACCGTTGGACGCTCCCCGAGTGAGCGATCCCGACATTCGACTCGTACTCTCCGACGTGGACGGCACCCTCGTCACGTCGAAGAAGGAACTCACGCCCGAGGCCGTTCGTGCGGTCAAACACTTGGGCGAGGCCGGGATCCTCTTCGCCGTCACCAGTGGTCGACCAGCGCGCGGACTGCGCATGCTCATCGACTCCTTGGAAATCACGGCGCCGATTGCCGGCTTCAACGGTGGGCTCATCGTGGATCGCGAACTGGTCATGATGCAAAAGCTCACCATCCGCGACGAGGTCGTCGGTCCCATCACCGAGGTACTTCGCGACCACGATCTCTCGATGTGGGTGTATCAGGACACCGACTGGTTCGTGCTCGACCTCGACGGCCCCCACGTCGCCCACGAAGCGATCGTCTGTCAGTTCATGCCGACGCAGTTGGACGATCTCGACGTCGTTCGCGGCGACATCGTCAAAATCGTGGGCGTGAGCGACGATCCCGCGACCATCGAGGCGGCGACGACCGTGCTGAACAACGCGTTCTCGAGTGACATATCAGCGACCAGTTCACAGACGTACTACATCGACATCACTCACCAAGACGCGAACAAGGGCCGTGTCGTCGATTTTCTCGCCAAGACCTTCTCGA
>PLNQ01000170.1 GCA_003141815.1 Acidimicrobiaceae bacterium
TGGCCGGTTACACCTAGACGCCGACGTCTAGTCAATGAGGAAGCCGCCATTGATGTCAGTGACCTCACCAGTGATGTATCCCGCGTGGGACGAACAGAGGAAAGCGACCAGCGCGGCGACCTCGTCCACAGTCCCAAACCGACCGACGGGAATACGGCTGATGAGGTCGTGTTGCTCCGCAATCATCTCAGTGTCAATGAGCGCTGGTGCGAGCGAATTCGATGTGATGCCGTACGCCGCGTACTCGTTGGCAATCGACTTGGCGAGAGTCATGATGCCGGCTTTCGATGCGGCGTACGCCGCAACATTTCGAGCCCCACCGGCCTTGCCGGCACTCGAACCCATCGTCACGATTCGTCCGTATCCCATTTCGCGCATCGAGCCGAGTACTCGTCGCGCGCAGAGGAAAGCCCCGGTGAGGTTGATGTCGATCGTTCGCTTCCAGAGATCGAGGGTGGTCGATTCGAACGGTTCCACCGGGTAGATTCCCGCGTTGATGACAAGCACCGACACCGTGCCGAGCTGCTCTTCAACCGCGTGGAAGCTGGACTCAACGTCAGCTTCGCTGCTCACGTCACACGACAGGCCGAGAATCCAGTTGTCAGTGGGCGGTTTGATGTCCAAACCCGCCACGAGGGCGCCGTTTTCGTGCAAAACTTCGGCGATCCGATGGCCAATTCCCCTCGCCGCTCCCGTCACGACGGCGACCCGGCCCTCCAGTCCATCAACATGCAGCATTTTCCTACCCTCTCAGTTTCTGGTAACGTTTCCAATAACGAAAACTACTCTAATTCTTGGCCTTACGCCAAGTTTTGGCGAAAGCGAGCAGAGAGGGTGGGCTCATGAGGCGAGGTCCAGTTTCTGTTGCAGTGATCGCGCCATATTGGAGCTTCTGGGAGCATACAATTGGTCCAAACGTCCGAATGGAGCGTGCTGCGGACGCGAGAATGGTCGCAGGGCTACTTGGTGATGAATTCCAGGTCCTGCTCAGCGATTCCGTGTCGAATATCGAGGAATCGGAGGCTGCGGCGGCCAAGGTCACCGGCCTCGATCTCGAGGTGGTGCTCGTCCTCTCTTCGATGGCGGTCCCGCCTCAGACATTGACGTCCTTCCTGGACTCACTTGACTCAAAGCCAGCCATCGTGATTTGGGCCGTGAACGATGCTGACTTTGCGGTTCGCGACGACTTCAACCATGGGGCCATTACTCAACACGGTTCAACCGTTGGCGCGCCGATGATCGTCAGCGCTCTCTTGCGCTCGGGAACTCGCTCACCAGTCATTCTTGGCCGCCTCGGTGACGATTCCGTACTCGGTCGCATCCGCTCGGCGATGGAACTCGGTGGCGCATCTGCTCGGCTTCGCCGCGCTCGTATTGGCGCAATCGGCCCTCCATTGGTCGGCTACTCCCACGTTGTCACCGATTCGGATCAGCTTCAAAAGGCGACAGGTATGACTGTGGTCGACATCGAGCCATCGCATTACGCTGACGTATTTCGGGCCGTCACTTCGGCGCGGGTCGGAGAGTTCGTCGATGAGATGACGGCGCAGTATTGCCCTTCGTCAGAAATACGCGGCAGCCAATCGCTCCTTGGTGCGGCTCGCGCGACAGTAGCGCTCCTAGACCTCTGCGAATCGCTGGACTTGAGCGGCGGGGCAATGAACTGTCACGTTGATGAGATTCGCCTTGGTGAGGAGATCGGCTTCGCCCCGTGCTTCGCGCTTGGGTACATGACATCGCGAGGTGTGCCGTGGACGTGTGTCGGCGATGTCCTTACCGCGATTGCCATGGTGGGAGTCGCGACGCTCGGACGCCCCACTCTATATCACGAGATCGAGGCGATCGATTATGAGAGCGGTGAGCTGCTCATCGCCAACTCTGGCGAACACGATTCGCGCTTCTGGCCTTCCGAACGCCCTTCGATTGAACTCAATGTCTGGTTCCCGGCGTCCGAGAATTTGTGCAGCGTCTGCGTGACCGGTGAGCTCCTTAGCGGGCCCGCCACCCTCGTTGCCTTCGCGGAGCAGCCAGACCATCGTTATCGATTCATAACTGCGCAAGGTAATCTCACGGGTCGTGGCTTCCCTTGGGCGGGAACCACCAACGGTGGTTTGCGCCTTGATGCCGAGGATCCCGTCAGCTCTTGGGAGGCCTGGGCGGAGGCGGGCCCCGGCCATCACAGCTGCCTGACCACTGGCCACGTTGCGGCCGATATTGGAGCGATGGCGTCGGCGGTCGGGTGCGAATGGTTCTCAGTGTGTTGAACCCTTTTCACTCAACTGAGTGCACGTCGATGCCCAATGCGTACCGCGAAGAGTGCAGTCGCGCACTGAACGATCGGTAGTTCGAAACAAATAAGAAAGGTGGGAAGCAGTATGGCAAAAATTCCATTTGTGGACACTCATGTGCACTTTTGCGATCTTAGGAAGAGGGAACTTGTCTATTCGTGGCTCCAACCCGAATTCGTCCATCCACTGATTGGTGATATCAACGGGATCAAGACACTCGTATACGGTGCGGAGCAATTCCTGGGTGAAACCCGCTGCGCAAACGTTTCGAAGACCGTCCACGTTCAGGCGGCACTTGGCGCGGCTGACCCGGTTCTCGAAACCGAGTGGCTCGAAACCATGGCGGACCGGACGGGCTGTCCGAACGGAATTGTCGCCCATAGCGACCTGCGAGGGCCTGATTTGGAGGCCGAGCTCGAGAGGCACGTCTTGGCGTCGGCTCGAGTTCGCGGAATCCGTGACTTTGGCGAGGGCGACTACCTCGTGGATCCGGCTTGGCAGCGAGGCTACGCGTTGCTCGAGAAGTTCGACTTGCTCTGCGATCTCGACTGCGCCTGGGAGGACATGGGGAAAGCACGTGACGTCGCGAAACGCTTTCCTGGTGTCGCGATGGTGCTTGAACACGCGGGTTTCCCCCGTTCTCGGAGTGATGGGTACTTCCGCGACTGGAAGAGTGGCTTGCATGATCTCGCGCAAGCCGAAAGCGTCTCCTGCAAGATCTCGGGACTCGGGATGTTTGACCATCAGTGGACCGTGGACAGTCTGCGGCCATGGGTGATGGCCTGCATCGAGGCTTTTGGGGTTGAACGATCATTCTTTGCGTCGAACTGGCCGGTCGATCGCCTCTACAGCTCTTACGATCCTCTGATTGACGCGTACTTTGAGATCATCTCCGACTTCTCGCCCTCGGAACAAGTGGCGCTCTTCTCTGCCAACGCGGAGAGGGTCTACAAGATTTGACACATGTGGGGGAGTGATGTCCGTTGAAGCAGCGCGCTAAAGGGACATCACTCTCGCACATGGCTTGACATCCGAAGTTTGTGGTCGCCTCGCTCACCGGGCCCGGTTCGATGTTAGCGAAAATATGCCATCGTCCGTTTCGATTGGACCAGTGGAGGGTCCATTGACTGGGCACGCCGTCATAACGCATCTGTGCGATTTTGTGGCTAGTCTACTCTGGTCCAAAGTAAGGACGCCATGGTCGCGGTTAAACTGCAATCGATTGCAGCAGAATGTATTTGGGGCGGTTGGAATCAATTTCAATCGAAAGTCATTGCAAATCTCATTGTCTCAAGTGAGTGGTGACCGTAAAGGATTTTTGAAAACTAGCAGGAGGTAGAGAGTGAATGCGAAGCCGATTTCGGGTACCGTCGCAATCCCAGTTGTAACCCTCGAGTGGTCGGAGGAGATCGGAAAGCGAGTCCGGACCGGACCTTGGACTGATCAGGCGATCTCCACAACCAAGAAGATCCTGGAAGCGATTGCCCTCGGCCAGTGGGAAGTTGCGGCACAGCTTGTCGACTATTGGATGGAAGAGGCCAAGGTTGTCTACGTCATTTACGACGTTTGGACCGATGGTTTCAGCACCTGGCTCACTGACCAGGGAGTCTCCAAGGAGGAGCTCTCCACCGAGATGGATCGACTGCGGCAGCTTCTGGCCTTCCCTGACGGAACGCCCTATGAGGCACGCTCGCGCTGGGAGGAACTCGGGGCAAAGGCGGGGCGTTTGGGCAATTTGATGCGGGCCGCGGAGCTAACCAAGGAGGAGGCCGCCACTGCTCTGGACGATTTGCGGGAAGGGTGGCGGCAGTTGCACGACCGCGGCGCAGACATGATGGCGGGGATACTGTCATTCGTCGCCCGCCGATTCGGCGAGCCGGCAATAGAGTCCTGCTACCGCTTCGTATTGGAGCCGTATCTCCAGGAACGGTACAAGCCGTTCGACATTCGAGAGCAGCCTTACGAGGACACTATCTACAGGAACTTGTACCTATCACTCGAAGCGATGCGTGGACACCTGTGTGGCCCAGATCGATTCGGCGACCTCGAATTCTCTGAGCATGAGGACCGCTGGGTAATAAAGTTCGATCCCTGTGGCTCAGGGGGTCGCAGCCTCCGTGGCGACCCGGTCGAAGGTACAGGTTCGCGGGCAGAGCCGCCCTATGGCTTCGGCGTGACGAGCGACCGTTATGACTGGGCTTGGAACGAGGAGGGGATTTGCTACTACTGCGCCCATTGCTGCTTCGCACTTGAGCGCTGGCCAGCAGAGCAATGGGGTCACCCGTTAAGGGTCATTGACTCGCCACGCTATCCGGAGGAGACCACGGGCGAGTCTCCACAGAAGTGCTCATGGACGATCTACAAGACAATCGAGGCCATACCCGCTGAGGCTTACCTTCGCATCGGAATGGTCAAGCCTTCGTGAGTCGATCTGTTCCGGTCTTGCCTTCTTCAACATCCATGGCTTCTTGCATCATTGCTCACCCTCATAATACGAAATAATGATCTCCGGGAGGCTCTGTTTCAATTGCTGATAGAGTGCCTGCTCGTCGTCGCCCGCAATGAGTACCCCGTCAGAAGTTGACCACGATTCATTAGCTCGACTGTATGGCGACTCAGGATCGTGCACTGGGTTGCAAAAGATGTTGTGTAACACGCGTTGGCGACGAATTGAAGATCGATGTGACACTCAGGCGCAGCACGCTCCATTATCACAACCCCACGCGAAGGGGGTCGCGCGCTGTTTTCTTACGTAGTCTCACGCCGTCATTGTTCCTGGTCAAGTGGAATGGCGTCGTGTCGCGTTGCCTGGTGAAAAGGGCTTTAGCACTTCGTTATCAGCGGTTGGATTAAGGAATTTTTCGCCAGTGATTCGGAGATTAGTGGTTTGCTAATTTCTCCATACAAACCACTATGACTATTCTGGTTTGTATGTGATACAATACAAACCGATGGTCGACTCAGTAAAACGGCAACCAAACGGGCATTCCAACGGAGGGGGGTTCGCCACGAGCGCGATCCCTGAGTCCAGCGTTGAACTCCCAACCGAGATCGAAGAACGAGTGCACTGGCCACGCCCGCGCCAGACCGAATTGATATGGACGCCCGATCTGACGAGCTATCCGCTGCCGCCACAGCGTGAGAGAAAGCCGTATTCCTACCTGCTCACAACGCCGCCAGAGATCGCCGAAGCGGACATACTTCTGTCGGGCGAGACGTCGGGCCTTGTTGAAGATGCGGCGCGAGCCATTGAGCAGCTCAACGCGTCTGTTGATGCCAATCACTATGAGTTGGTGGTTTCGCCACTCCTGCGCGCGGAAGCCATTAGTTCGAGTCGTATCGAGGGCCTGAGGGCCAGTCATCGCTCGATCGCTCAAGCCAGAGAGAATCCGGCCGCCGCAAAGACCGTGGCCCGAGAGATCGCTAACAGCGTTAGTGCGATGGAGGATGCGATTCAGTTCGCGATCGACGGACCATTGACGACCGATGTCATCAGAAAGATTCATGTGACGCTTGCGCGCGGCACCGATCTCGAGGCCTTTGGGGGAGAATTCAGAACGAAGCAAAACTGGATCAGTCCGTCGAACCATGGCCCGTTCAACGCAGCGTATGTCCCACCGAAGCCAGACGACGTCGACCATCTGATGAACGACCTCGTCGAATTCGCTTCTCGAACGAATATCCCGGCGATTGCTCAAGCAGCGATCGTTCATTCCCAGTTTGAGGCGGTTCATCCGTTTGCGGACGGCAATGGTCGAGTAGGACGGACGCTCATTCATGTCGTTCTTCGTCGACGCGGACTCTCGATGAAAGTGGTCCCTCCTATAAGCACCGTTCTGGCCGCTAGGAGGGATTCCTACGTCGAATTTCTGGCAGCGTATCAACAACGGGGGGACGTCAATCAGTGGATCTCGCACTTCGCTCGCGCAACCATTGAATCGGCCAGTCGCGCCGAGGGTCTGAGCTCGGAAATCGCAGGGATGGTAGACGAAT
Source organism: Acidimicrobiaceae bacterium (assembly GCA_003141815.1). Classification (GTDB taxonomy): domain Bacteria; phylum Actinomycetota; class Acidimicrobiia; order Acidimicrobiales; family RAAP-2; genus RAAP-2. Next base: position 6,282 of record PLNQ01000170.1, read on the forward strand.
GGAGTACTCGCATCGGCCGTCGACAAACTGGATCGGCCGTCGACAGAATGATCAAGGTGCTAGTGCAACACCCAATCATCAGTGCAGCAACCGCGGCGAGCATTCTAGGTGTTACGGAAATCGCGGCACGCAGAATTCTGGGTCGGTTCACGGAATCGAAAGTCATACGCGAGATGACGGACGGACGAAGGAATCGAGTCTGGGCCGCCGATGAAGTCTTCGACCTTCTCGATGCGTTTGAACATGGGATCGCGGCCGACGGTGATGGAAGTGCAAAAGCACCGACTCGTCATCTCAGATCGAAGTAGCGTAAGAGACGAATTCGAATCGTTGATTTCAAAGGCTCGATATCCATAACTTCTGGACGCGACAACCCCAGGCGTTTACGGGCTGCGTGATCTTGCCCCACAAAATGCTCCACAAATCGCGTCGCGTGCCGTTTTCACACGTCGTCCTGCGAGCGGGATGGTGAGCGAATAATTCGATGAAGTAATGGATTCTCGAAAAGTACGCGAGTCAAAGCGAGCCACGGTGCGCAATAATCGCTCGTGATCTAACTGGACGCCTTTTGGTTGAGAACCCATTGAGGGAGTGAGCGGGGATCAAGTCCGTCGATTTCGATTGGCAGGGGAGGACCAAACTCAATATTCGTGAGGCGAAGCCCTCCATTGAATTGTCTTTGGACGTTCGGTGTCGGGTCGAACTCCGCGTGAACCATGTAGTGCGTCGTTTTTGACACATCGGTAAACCAAAAGTCCACGGACAACGCAATGTAACTCCCGTCGGGCCTTGATACTGGTCCGCCAGCGCGTGAAACCGTCGCCTTATCGAACGTGAAGGCGATGATTGCATCTGTGTCTTTTGGTAGCACTACTGTGTCGGGAACTCCAAGTGAGAATCGATCCCCATTCCTTGCCAAAATCGCGGTGGGACGATGGTTGCCCATCTCTATGAATGCGACGCTCGCACCGTAGTTGTGGACAGGGATCTCAACGACGAACGAGGCGTCGGCATCGATTATTCCGAGCGGGACACCTTGACCCAGAGAGACAAAGGGCCGGTTGCTTTCTACAAGAATTTTGGTTGACAGCTCTGCGTCCTCTGCCTGTTGCCTTGTTAGGGACAGCAGTTCTCTGTTTTGAGCCATTTCGTCCTCATTGACTTCAACGGCCCTTCTCGTCTGTTGGCCAAGCCAAACAGTTGCGGCGGCGAGCAAGATTGTTCCAAAAGCGGTGAGACCCTCGGAGACCCGGGGACTGCTCGAAAGATCGACGATCACCACGAACACTGCAACGATGGCCGCCCCGAGGCTGAGAACCTTCCACGGACTATTTAGTTTCATTCTTGGAGGGGTCACAATTCGTTACTAAGCCGTCGGAACGTACGCAGGGGCTGACGAAGGCGCGTACGTTGAACCAGCACCGTCATCGACCCCTGCCTGCGTACCTGAGTAGTAAGCAGTGACTGGGTTAGGCGGTGGTGACGCAACCGGTGAGCCCTCGCAACCGGCCACGAGGTCGGCGACGACCTGCGTCGAACAGATAACTCGCCCTGACGCATCGGTGAATGTAATTGACCCGCCACCCGGAAATGCCGATCCTCCACTCCCAGTGACGATTACACCTGCGTCTTCGATCGGGTAGTACACGCCGGCAGTTTCCAAGTTGTACGAGTCAGAACTGAATTCCACTTGAGTGGGTTGGTCGTAAATCTGAGGCTCTGTGGTCGTGGGGGTAGGCCGAGTGATTTTGACTCTGATCATCTTCGACGATGTGTAGTGCTCGGGCCATGTATCCACTCGCGCGAACCTTGCTTGAATCTTCCATGTGCCCGGATTTGGTATGTCGATGTTGCAGTAGTCACCGCCAAATGGTAATGCCGAGACTTCGCACAACTCGCGCTCCTGAAGATCATTAGTTGTTAGGTCCGTAATGCCCACTCTGGTCCTTGTTCCGCCCACAAACACTTGTACGGTTAGGCGCAATACGTCGTTGGTCCAGAACATTCCGGGCGATTCCTCATCAACGAGGCTCATGTGAATCGACACTGGCAAGTCCGCCCCGCCGCTGGACGGGACGGAGCCGACCAAACCCAGGCTGGCTGTCATTAGAAACAACGCAGCCCATAATTTCAACGAGGTCATTCTCACGTCCGTGAATCTATTACCAAGGCCATGAGCGCGTTTACGGACCTCTCTAGCATTGAGTAAAACCCGAACGATGAGGTATCCAAGGATGAGATTATCTCTGCCACCCGAAAGAATTGACGTATTCGCACCCGCGGGATGTGCCCGGCGCGATTATCCAACGCTGACTGACGACGAGTTCATAGCTGAAGTGTGTCGCGTGTTTACTGAACAGTCGCGCGCGATGAGCGCTGGGCACAACAGCCGTGGTTGACAGACCACGGGCGAAGATAACCAGCCCCAAAGACAGTTTTGTCCATTACCGAAAAGACGGCGAAACCACGCTTACCGATTGCGATAAGCCAGCCGGTGATCTCGCCAATCCTCCAGTTACCTGCACCGTCTGCATTGCGAAAAACGTGGCTCGACCGAGGTCCACATGATTCAAGAAGTGCATTCGAGACGCCTTGGAATCCCCGTAACTCCAGACAAGTGTGATTGTGGTCAGTACCTCACGAAATACGTGGAGGACGACTCAGGCAAATGGTGGAGCACTTGTCCTAAGGAACATATCTAAGAGCGATTGATTTCTGTTGACGCTCGCAGATGTGCAGGCGTTCAAACGTTGGACGAAAATCTACTAGCGGGAGACCGCGCATGACGAATACAGGAGGCGAACGTCAAGACATAATCGGATTTGAAGTTCCTGTCGTGCAGACGCCCCCAAACATTCTCACCGGCATGAGCGCCGAGTTTCTATCGGTTGTATTTCCTTTGATCTATCTTGAGCCGGAGTATCGCGAATATCAAGGCACCGCATTTTGCCTTGGCGCTATCGCCAGCGGCCAAATAATCTTTGCGACGGCCAAACATGTTTTGGAGCCAGCGCAAGAGCCGCTTTCAAAGCAGCCGTACGTTCTAATTCCACACCTCACCCAAAATGTGCCGGGGCGTTTTCTTGCAATGGCGTTACCGGTCGATGCGGCATCAGTCGCCACGACTCACAATGACACCGCATTGATACGCTGCGATCGCCGTACTTCAGGGGCTATAGAACTGATTGAACTTCGCTCAATGCGACTCAAGTTCGTACCGGCAGTTGAGGGAACACCAACGTTGGCGATTGGCTATGCGCGGCATCGCATTACAGATGATCTCGACTTCACGAGGGACTTTAGAGCGTCCCATGGAATTGTTGAGGCAATTTTCAACGAAAGTAGCGATTTCTTTTTTGGGAACTTTCCGAGCTTTCAAACTAATTCGATCTATGACCCTGGAATGAGCGGTGGTCCCGTATTCGACAGGGATGGGGGATGCATTGGGATTGTCTCTCGGGGATCAAACACTCTCGAGGGTGTAGAGCCCTGGGCATATGCCGCGCCAGTTGCGTGTTTAGGAGAATTGGGGATGGACCTTGAATCCGATGAGGGGAGTACGAGGACGTGGACATTTCAGGAAATGATTTCGGGTGGGATGGTCAACCTTGAGGGCGAAGGTGGGGTAACGCTCACGCATGACCCTGATGGACTTCACCTGCAGTTTCTGTCAACAGATCTGATCGACGGCGCTCCCGAAACGGACGACTCCTGAACTCAGCCAGTCCTTGGGCTGAGATCGTCTTGCCCCACAAAATGCTCCACAAATCCGTGTCGAGCGATCAGGTGGAATGGAAATGTCGAGACTAAGGTGCCTGGTCAAGTGGTATAGCGTCGTCTCGTGATTCCCCGTGAAGTGATCGGAGCACTTTCACACGGCTGAGGTCGCAGGTTCGAGTCCTGCAGCGCCCACCAATGTGATATCTCAGATTTTCTGGGACACCTAGGCACGAGGTGTCCCAGAAACCCTGAGACATGGTGTCCCAGGATCCCTGGAACCTCGGACCTCTGCGCTCACCAAGTGTCTGATCCCACCAACTTGACCTTGACCCCATATGCGCATAGACCACGGTGTCCAAAGGTCGATCTCGTCGCCGGGACTGGGCGCAGATAGCTACTCCAGTTCCTTCCAGTGCTGTCGACCGAAGAGGCGTCCGAATCGAGCGGTGAGGGAGGGTCCTTCGTCGTGAGCAGTATCGGGATGGAGAACAAGAGTACCCTCGGGCGCCGGGAGAGCCGCGGCTTCCTCGTCGGTCAACGCACAACGAACCAATGTGGTTGTGATGTCCGTAATTTGATCTCGGTCCACAAATCGAAGTCCGTGCTTTGTCTTAACGGCAATACCATCGAATATGTCCAGTTCCGGGATCTGCAATACATGCTCGACCGTCCCGAACTGGGTATTCGTGGAACTGAGTACGGCTGCGCCAACGGGCAGCCCCATATACGAGACTGGCTGTCCGTCATCCATGGGCTTCTCCTTTTACTTTGTTTGACTCTACCGTTGGTATTGAACCCGAGAGTGGAGCTGGCCGGTCGCCCAAGGCTGGGATTCCGGCGCTCTGTGAATCTGACCCGAACCGGGAGCGAAGACCTTGACGGGAACTACCGAGATGCGGTTCTTATCGTGTCCCCCAAGGTCCACCAAATTGCTTGGGATAGCTGAGTGGACGCCTTTGTCGCTCGATTGAGGGGACCGTAGTCGACGGTAGGTTTTGCTTGAGTCAACATCGTCGAGAAGTCCGGCAGATGCGTGAATCAGTGGCCGGAAAGAGGACTTGGATGACGACACATCATCGTCGACGCAGAGTGCCCCGTCGACACCTCCCGCAATTTGTAGCCACGGCGTTAGTCGCCGCGATGTTTCTGGGGCACAGTGGTCTTGTTGGCGCCGCCACACCTTCGTCAGTGGCGCTCAGCATTGCCAAGTACGCCCGTGGCCACCGCGACGCATGATCGGCCAGCTCACGTCGTCACCGCGGCCGACGTCAGTAACGCCGTTGGCCTCTCCTCCGTGAACACCAAGAGACTGTTTCTGCTGTTCAACCTCGACGATGTAGTCGGATTCTCGCGAGTCGTCCTTCTCTTTGACCAGAAACTCGTCACCGATACTTGCGTCGACTTTCCGAATACGGTCGGGGGCGCCCCGCGGGTAATCCCCTGTCCGCACGAAGCGCAGGGACTATGGAATAGCCGGGCTGGCGTGATGAGCGCCAGCAATGACGCCATTGCCGTAGCCGCGGCACGTGGGCATGCCGTTTCTGGCGCCGACGTCGTGAAGGCCAACGCGGCGTGGCATTTGTCGCTGATCCCGAAGCCAACCTTCGCAGCTGGCCAGGGTGGCAAGGTGAAGTTCGGCACGCTGGTCGAGATGCCTCCAAACGTGAAGTTCACGGTCTACATCTGTGTGGAGTTTCCGAAGACCGCGTACGGCATTCCGGTCCAAGTGGCTTGTTGAGGGCTGAATCCTGCTCCCTGCGAAGATTGGCATCTCACGGAGCAGGGCGGAGGTCTGAGGAATCAGTTAGGCCCGGGTCCCGTTCCGGCTGCATTGCAACTTCGTGGGTCGTACGGCTTGAGGGCTGCCGACACGGTGCTGGGAGCGGTGAACGTGCTGCTGCCTTTAATTCCGGGCGGGACGTAGGCGGTGGTTGTCGTAACCGACGACTTTTTCGAAGTCGTCGTGTGGGGCTTCGTCGTCTTCGTCGTTGGCCTCGGTGTGACGGTGAGACCCGTACCGGTCTCCACGGTGACGATTGCGCCCGGCGCGACCTTCTTCGGGTTGTATCCGAGAATGGCCGGACCTTGGAGTTGCGCCAAGACGGTTTGCGCCGCGGCGAGACCGGGACTTGTCCAGTTCCCGTGTGCGGGCGGGGGAGGCCCGCCGTACCAAACGACTGATTCACTGACGGGTCCCGGTGAGGTGATGTTGCCCGTCGAGATGACGTGAAAGCCCTTCGCACGCAGCGGGTTCGCGATTGAGGCCGCTTGATTGGCGGCGCCCGTACCGTTCTCCACGGTGATCTTCAGACTCGACGGGGAGGGTAACGCGGTTCCGGTGAAGGAATTCATCCCGGTTGTCACGTTGAAGATCTTGTTGACGGCAGCGAGGCCGTTGGGTTGCACGGGGAAGACGACGGAGCCGTAGTAGTAGCCCTGGTAGAGGAGTGATCCCGTTTCCACGTTGGTGACAGGAAAGGTGAACTGGGGAACGTTCGTGATGTGAGTGTGCGCGAAGGTGCGGGCCAAGCTCACCATCGTGCCTTCACTGAATCCGTTGTCCACCGTCAAATCCGGCAACACCGAAGTCGCGATGCTCTGGTCGGTCAGGGGATTGCCCAGTCCTCTCGCGGCGACTTTCGTCGCCAGCACGCGCAAGAACTCGTGCGTTCGACGGATGCGCGCCAGGTCGGAGAGTGGTTCGACGGTCCACGATCGGGGGTTGTGATTCGAGGGATTGGGCTGGATTTGCAGGTGACGTGCCCGCACAACCTGAAGGGCGTGATAGCCGTCAAGGGTGTAGCAACCCGTGCGTTCGATGTTCAGTCCCGAATAGGCGTCGAAGATCGGCATTGGAAAGTACATCTTCACGCCACCGAGGGCGTTGACGACGTTCGCGAAGGTGTCGAAGTTCAACACCACGAAGTGGTTGATGGGAATCGCGAAGTCCTCTTCGATGGCCGTAATGAGCTGGCTGGGCCCTTCGTAGAGTGCCGCGTCGATCTTGTTCGAACCAATGATCCGAGCGTTCGGAACGAAGAGGTCACGAGGAATAGAGAGGAGCGACACCGACCCCGTGCTCGGCACGAGGTGCAGAATCATGACGATGTCACTGTTGACGCCGTTGACTCCTTGAGAACACAGCCCGTACGCCTTGTTTTGCACTTTCAAGGCGCAGCGACTCGTCGAACCAATCAGGAGAATGTTCTGCGATGCCCCCATACTATTTTGAAGGGTGTTGACGTTCACTCTGTTCACAAGTGAGCCGAGATAGTAGTAATCCGCCGCAACGCCGCCGATGATCAAGACGACGACGAGACCAAAGGCGATGATCGATCGTCGAATCCACACTCGCCGTCGGGTTCGAGGATTCGTCCGACTACCGGTGGCGCTGCGTCGGTTCACGGCCTCGCCCATGGCGATGAGGCGATCGTGATTTGCGATTTTCCTCGGTGAAGTCTCGTGATCACTGCCGTTGGTCTCGCGAGTCACCGGTAAAGTGTACTCGACCACACCTTCAATTCCTGGTTTCAGTGCTGGTCTTTACGACCCAACAACGCCTGGTGACAGCGTTGTATCGAAGCGCGCGATCCTATGATTGGAATCTGTCACTCGATGACAGCCGCGTCATTCGCCGTTGGTTCAACCCTGAGTTGCGATTGACATTTAGATACGACCTCAGGGTCTTCCCCTATGGATACGTCGACCACGCATTCCTACGATCGAGGGATGAGTTCGCGAACTGGCGCCACGGGACGAACGGCGATTTCAAAACAGACTCGTCGATGGCTAGTGCATCTCGGTCTCATAGTGGCCGCGGTAACGTCGCTCACGTTTGAGTTTGTGTTGACGGCCCACATCATTGTGGGACTGGTCTTCGTCGCGTTAACCGCCGTTCACCTCGCGCAACGTCGTCGCACTTCTAATCGACTCATTCGGCGACTGGTCAAGATTCGACTGCTTAACCAGCCGCAAAGCAGGCTGGCCGTCGCCGACCTCATGCTGGCACTCTTGACCGTCGGCATGCTGGTTTCAGGGCTCTGGGACTGGTCAATCGGCCACCCCACTCGAATTCGTTACCACGCGTTGCTGGGCATTGGACTAGCGATCTTGCTGGTGACGCATTCAGTGACGCGGTGGAAGAGACTGCGGAGATCACACATGCGCTGAGCTTTCGTGAGTCGCCACGACGTCACCGTTGAGGGCTCGTCAGCGAGGAGCAAGCGCCGCTCGCCCACGACGGCGCGAGCAATCGCGACGCGTTGATTCTCGCCACCCGAAAGCTCGTCGGGGTAACGACTGGCGCGTTCGCCCAATCCGATCTCTTCGAGTGCGGCCCGGGCGATCGCGTTGGCGCGCTTGGCGGGTGTGCCGTCAAGTTCTAGTGGTAGCGAGACGTTTTCGGCCGCACTGAGTCCGTTCAAGAGATTGAAGTCTTGAAAGACGTACCCAATGGAACGACGACGAAGTCACGCTCGAGCGTTCCGTGACATTTTGGAAAGTGGTGAATCATTGATGAACACATCGCCCGTCGTGGGGCTCTCGAGACTTCTCGCAATGGTGAGCAACGTGCTCTTACCCGAACCGCTGGCCCCCATAATGGCCACGAACTCGCCGGGATCGACGTTCAAGCTGACGCCACTGAGGGCCTTCACCTCCGCGGCGTCCGTGCCGTAGACCTTCGAAATGTTCTCTAGCGTCAACATCGTCATCGTTGCTCCCACTGACTCGCGAATCGATCGCTCGTTCTTGATGGAAGCGTAAGAACGCTTCAGTGAGTTCTTCATGGGGGATTACCCTGACCGCGCCCTGAGAGCGTCAAGGGAGCACAGGGTTCACCCTCACTCGAAAGGGGAAATCGGTCAATTCGTGCGACCGACCACACTGTCGTCAGGCCGTGGGTTCAGCGCGCACGCGTCCACCGGAGACTGAAAAACGAGGTCCATCTCCGACGAAGCGAGAGCGCGTCGCTCTAGTTCAGGACTACGTCTTTTTGTACTGCTTCGACGTGAAGATAACGCGGACCACTTTTGGCGCAGGCTGCAAAGGGAAAGGCCACAATCTTTGACGAGGTCTGTCCCGGCGGGAACACGCGAAGACCCGCAGCCGAGATCTGGCGACACGTCGACGCGGGATAGTTCACCACTTCGGTGATTTGCAGGATAACCGTCGCCGTGTTGTGCGTGGTCGCAGAGAGGAGCCCGCGCGCGCTGATCGCACTGGTGAGGGTAATGACCGCCGGTCCGATCGTGTTGTCGCGAGCGGCGCTGCTGCCGACTTGTCGATTGGAAAGTGAGACACCCGAGACACCGGCGTAGCCGATCAGGGTGCACGCGTGGGCTGACAAGTTGGTGAAATTGAGGTCATAGTACGAACTGCCCGCGGCGCCGTTACCGACGGTGTTGAGCCAGACGACGAGGTTCGAGGTGGTGCACGCGGGAGTCGATGCGGCGGACGCAGTGGTCGTCGCGGCGGGCACGCCCCACACGAGAAGTCCCACAATCAGGGCGAAACTACCGGTCCAGCCGACGATGCGACCCCGGAGGCTCGCTCGATGATGTGATGACTGACGATGCATGATCCTCCTCCTCGGTGATCGCTGAGAAACCGTTCAGCAAAAAGGGCGGTTGAACGATTTCACCAAACAAATCGTATGTGGCGTCGCGTTCGAATCTCGTCGGAACGGCCAATGTGTCACGCAGTTGTAAAGAAGGTACGAGTGGCATCAGCGAACCACGTCGCCGAGGGTTTGAGAGTACGGGCAAACGTGGTTCGGTCGACGGCCACGATGCCGAACTTGGGCCGGTAACCCAGGGACCACTCGAAGTTGTCGAGGAGTGACCACTGAAAGTAACCACGCAAATCCACTCCATCGTCAAGGAGCGTTCGAACACCTTTCAGCGCTTCGGTGAGGTAACGCACGCGCTGGGCATCGTCCGCGGTCCCAATGCCATTCTCGGTCATGATGATCGGCGCATTCGTTAGCTCGGCGGCTCGGCGAATTGTGTACTCGACGCTCTGGGGCCAGAAGAGGTAGCCCATGTCGGTCAACTCGGCGCCGGGCTCGTTCACGACGCCGTCGGGACCGAGGATGACCTTCGTGTAGCACTGCACGCCGACGTAGTCGTCGCCGCCAAGAGACAGTAAGTATTTGTCCTCCATCTCTTCACGAAACGAGTTCAGTCGGTCCTCGAATCCCGGCACTGCTTCGTACTCTTGCATCGACAGTGGTAGTCCAATCGGAAAGTTTCCAGGTCCTTCTCTAAGTGCGTCGCGCACGGCCACGTGACATTTGCGCATGGTTTCATTCACCGCGACGAAACGCTCCCAGCTCGTGACTTGCGGTGGAAAGTTTCCGAGAAGGTAGCCCATGATGGCCACGATGTTGGGTTCATTGATGGTGCAGGCAATACCGATCAGGTCGCCGAGCGCGGCACCGACCTGTGTGGCGTAGGCGGCCATCCATTGGGCGATCTCGGGATGTTCGAAACCACCTTGGTCGGCCGCCCAGAGGGGCAGTGTGAAGTGGTGCAGGGTGACGACGGGTACGATGTCGCGCTCACGACAAGCCGTGAGGACGGCGCGGTAGTGCTCGAGGGCTTCGATCGAAAAGTTTCCCTGTTCGGGTTCGACGCGCGCCCATTCGACTGAGAGACGAAAGGCGTTAAGTCCAAGTGACGCGAGAATGTCGAGGTCCTCTTCGTAACGGTGCCAAGAGTCACAGGCGTCGCCGCACACTTCTACCGCGGTCGTTCCCTCGGCGCGCTCGAAGCGCCACCAATCGGTGTTCGTATTTCCACCCTCGATTTGGTACGCCGACGTTGAGGTGCCCCAAGAGAACGCGTCGGGGAAGTGGACGTCGCGCGCAGACATTTCAACAAGTTACGTCGGTCTCGCCGACAGTGACGGCCCGACGACGAAGTCAAGGCTGGAGGAAAGCACGACTAACGTTGTTCCGACCATGAAGCTCAGCCACAAGATCTCCGAGACACCGTGGCGAGCGAAGAATACCTGGTCGTTTCGGCCCCGAATGGCGCTGCCGTTGGTGGTCGGACTCTCACTCTTCGGCTTCGGCGAAGGCCTTCTTGTTCAAGCCCAGTGGGGTGCGACCCCCTGGACCGTGTTTGCCCAGGGAATCTCTCGTCACACGAACTGGTCGCTCGGTTGGTCGACGGCCGCCATCAGCGTCGTCGTGTTGCTCGGGTGGTTGCCGTTGCGTGAGCGCCCAGGATTTGGCACGATCGCCAACCTGGTCATCATCGCCTACGTGCTCGACATCGTTTCGACAAATCTCGCGGTTCCACATGCGGCGTGGTTGAAGATCGTCTACATCGTGGGCGCCGTACTGGCGATCGGTGCGGGTAGTGCCCTCTATCTCACGACGGGTCTCGGGCCGGGTCCGAGAGACGGATTAATGACGGGTCTGCACCGTCGTTTTGGCGTCAGCGTCGTCTACGTTCGCCTCACGCTGGAGGTCAGTGTGCTCGTCGTGGGTTGGCTGATGGGCGGGACGGTCGGCGTGGGCACTGCGTTCTTCGCGGCGACCATCGGCTTCAGCATCGGCGCGAACCTGCGAGTGACGGAACTATTGGTGCGAAAGTTCTCAACATGATCAGCGGTGGACAGCTCGCGACCTTCTTGGTGGCCTCGATGGCGATCATCATCGTGCCGGGACCCAGTGTGCTCTTCACACTGGCGCGCGGTGTCGCGTGGGGGCGAAGTGTCGCGGTCCTCACCGTGCTCGGCAATAGCATCGGCACTCTAGTGCTGTCGGTCGTCGTCGCAATCGGACTCGGTCCCTTACTCGCGCACTCCAAGGTCTTCTCGGTCACCCTGCAAATCGCCGGCGGCTTGTATCTTTTGTGGCTCGGGTACGACGCGCTGCGTCACCGACACGAACACGCGGCGGCCATGGCCAAACGCGAATCACAGCGACCCAAGCGCGTAACCGTCGTGCGCCAGGGCTTCGTCGTGGGGATATTGAATCCGAAATCATTGGTCTTCTTTGCCGCGGTCTTTCCGCATTTCGTGGAGCCCTCAAAGGGCAACGTCACGTGGCAACTTCTCATCTTCGGCGCAATCTTCAGCGTCATGGCGTTCTGCAGTGACTCCACGTGGGGCGTCATCGCGGGAACCGCACGAGAGTGGCTCTCGGACTCACCGACGCGACTCGTCGTACTACGAACGATCGGCGCGTGCGTGATGATGACGCTGGGCGTCATCATCGTAGTGAGCGCGATCACTTCCTAGCGTCATTCAATCTTTCGACGTCGAGTCATGGTGTTCACGTCGTCCGCTCGTCTCGAGCGACACCGGAGTGGCACCGCTCGCCGCGAGCAGCTCAGTTCCTACACTGCAAGTACGGAGGAGTTGACATGAGTATGCACGGCGGCGCGGGGGGCGTCCGACTCGGAATGCGGTCGTTGTCCCGTGACCGCAAGATCCTCCAACATCAACTGAAAAAGGGCACGCTGCCGCGCATTTTAAAGTTCGCCAAGCACTACCGCCCGGCCCTCATCGTTTTTCTATCCGTCGTTATCATTGACGCCGTGGTTTCGTCGGTATCACCGCTGTTATTGCGAGAGATCATTGACGTGGGTATTCACCACCGTCGCGCCGACCTCGTCATTGGACTCGCCGTTGTAACGGCAGTCCTCGCGCTCTTCGACGCCGGGCTGCAGTTGGTGGAGCGAAGGATCTCTGCCATCATCGGCGAGGGGCTCATCTACGACCTGCGGGCCGAAGTCTTTCGCCATATCCAAGAGATGCCGATCGCGTTCTTTTCGAGAACCCAGACGGGCGCGCTAATAAGTCGACTCAACAACGACGTCGTCGGCGCCCAGCAGGCGTTTACCGACCTTTTCTCCAACGTCGTGGGCAACGTCGTGCTCGTTGTCATCGTCCTCGTCGTCATGTTCACCTTGAGCGTGCCGATCACGCTCGTGGCGCTCGTCTTACTGCCCGTCTTCCTCATCCCCGCTCGACGCGTGGGAAGAAGACTTGGCACGCTCTTTCAGCGCGGAATGGAACTGAATGCCGAGATGAACATGGTCATGAGTGAGCGTTTCAACGTCGCCGGCGCGATGCTCGTGAAGCTGTTTGGTCGCCCCAATGAGGAGCGTGCAGCGTTCGAGCAGCGCGCCGCGCAAGTGCGCGACATTGGCATTCATCAAGCGACCTACCAGCGTTTCTTCTTCGTCTCGCTCTCGCTCACCGCGTCGCTCGCGACGGCCTTCGCCTACGGGTTCGGTGGCGTCGAGGCCGTGCACGGGGTGTTGGCAGTCGGCACGGTCGTGGCGTTGACGGCGTACTTGGCACGCCTCTACGGGCCACTCACGCAACTGTCGAACCTCAACATCGACTACATGTCGGCCATGGTCAGTTTCGAGCGACTCTTTGAAGTACTCGACCTCGAACCGATGATCAAGGAGAGTCCGACCGCGCGGCCCATTCCCGATGGACCGGCCCGACTTCGTTTCGAGCACGTGGATTTCTCCTATCCGGGCGCCGAAGACGTCTCGCTCGCTTCCCTCGAAGCCGTGGCGCGACTCGAGGACACGCCTCGTACCGCGGTGCTGCACGACGTCACGTTCGTGGTTGAGCCTGGCACCATGACGGCGCTCGTCGGACCCAGCGGCGCGGGCAAGACCACTATCTCGATGTTGGTCTCGCGGCTCTACGACGTCGACGCCGGGTCGGTGACGATCAACAACGTCGATCTGCGTGAGGCCACGACGGCGTCGCTGAACGCGACGGTTGGCGTCGTGACCCAAGACGCGCACCTCTTTCACGACACCCTTCGCGCCAACTTGTTGTTCGCCAAACCTGACGCCACCGACGACGAGATCGCTAAAGCGCTCAGTTCCGCACAGATCGCGGACCTCGTCGCGACGCTGCCCATGGGTCTGTCGACAGTGGTGGGCGAGCGGGGCTATCGCTTGTCAGGCGGCGAGAAGCAGCGCGTCGCCCTCGCTCGACTCCTCCTAAAGGCCCCGCACCTCGTCGTGCTCGACGAAGCCACGGCCCATCTCGACGCCGAGAGTGAAGCGGCCGTGCAACGCGCGCTCGACGAGACGATGAAAGAACGCACGTCGCTCGTCATTGCGCATCGACTCTCGACGATCCGAAACGCCAATCAAATCCTCGTCGTTGACGAAGGAAGAATCGTGGAGCGTGGCACGCACGCCGAACTGCATGCGCGCCCCGGTCTCTACCGTGATCTCTACGAAACGCAGTTCAGGGGCCAAGAGGACGACTAGCCCATGGCGTGGGCGCCGCCGTCGACGTGGATCACCGAAGCGGTCGTGCCACGAAGGAGCGGTGACAAAAGCGCGACGCCGGTGTCGGCGACGGCACTCGAGTCGTTGACGTCCCATCCGAGGGGCGCACGCTCACTCCAGCTGTCTTCGAACAGAGAGAATCCGGGGATTGATTTGGCGGCGATGGTGCGAATTGGTCCGGCGGCGAGCATGTTGACACGAATCTGGTCGGAACCCACTTCGCGCGCGAGGTAACGCCCAAGCGATTCGAGGGTGGCCTTCATTACGCCCATCCAGTCGTACATCGGGTAGGCCCTCGAACCATCAAAGTCGAGCGCGACGACCGACGCCCCACCGAGGGCCGTACTCTTTCGCAAGAGTGGGCGAAAGGCTCCCACCAGGGCGGCGAGTGAGTAGGTGGAGATGTGCATCGCCGTCGCCACGTCATCGAAAGGGGCAACGAACATCCCGCTGCCAAGACAGGACTGCGGAGCGTAGGCGATCGCGTGCACCAGTCCGTCCAGGCGCCCAAAACGGGACTCAACTTCGAGGACCGCCGCGTCGATCTGCTCGGGGCTTGTGACGTCGAGTTCGATGATCTCACCGACGTCACCGAGCTTCTTCGCGGTACGCCGAGTGAGCGAGGTGCCGCGTCCGGCACCCGAAAGCGCAACCGTCGCTCCCTCTTCGAGGGCGCGTTTGGCGATGCCAAACGCGAGGGAGTCGTCGGTCAAGACGCCGGTGACCAAGATACGGTGATCTTTCAGTAGTGCCATCTTGTTAGCGTACTTCTAGGCATTACGAGCAATGAGGACGACAATGACGACGGTGGGCATCTTAGGAGGTACTGGTCCGGCCGGACGGGGCGTCGCGATTCGTCTGGCCAGCGCGGGTTACGACGTGGTGATTGGATCACGCGACGAAGCACGCGCGCAAGAAGTCGCGAGCACGATGCACGCGCGTGGCGAGGGTGGCGTGCGCGGCGCGTCGAACGACGGCGCGGCCGCGTGCGATTTCGTCGTCGTCGCGACACCGTGGGACTCAGCGGTCGCGACCGTGAGCGCACTAAAGAGCTCGCTCGCGAACAAGACGGTCATCTCCATGGTGAACGCTCTCGCGCGCGAGGGAAAAGAACTCGTGCCGATTTATCCGCCTCGTGGATCAATGGCGGCGCAACTGGCCTACGCCCTACCCGAAAGCACGATCGTCGGCGCGTTTCATCACCTGCCGGCTAGTGAGATGGAAAATCTCGACAGCTCCCTCGACGCCGACGTCATCATCTTCTCCGACGACGAGAAGGCTCGAGAAGTCGTCGCGAGTGTCGTCAACGAGATGCCGGGTCTTCGCGCGATCGTCGCGGGATCGATGTCGCTCGCCAGTGCCGTCGAAGCCTTCACGGCCGTGTGCATCTCGATCAATATTCGCCACAAGGCCCACAGTTACGTAAAGCTCGCTGGACTTTCGCACTGATGCAGCTCTACGACAGTGCCCGCCGCGGGGTCTATCCGCTCGAGGTGGGGCCCGTCGCGACGTTGTACAGCTGTGGCATCACGCCCTACGACTCGGCGCATCTCGGGCACGCCTTCGTGTATCTCTCCTTCGACGTCTTGACCCGTCGACTTCTCGACGCCGGTCATGAGGTGCGTTGCGTGCGTAACGTCACCGACGTAGACGACGACATCTTGCGCAAGGCTCGAGAGCTGGGAGTCAATTACCTCGATCTCGCCGCACAAGAGATGGTCACGTTCGAGCGCGACATGAAGCTCATCAATCTGTTGCCCGTCTACGCCGAGCCGCGCGCCACGGGTGCTATCCCCGAGATCTTGACGCTGATCGGACAGACGTTCGATCTGGGACTGGCCTACGAGGTGGAGGGTTCCGTCTACTTCGAAGTGTCGAAGTTCCCGCGCTTCGGTCAAGTTAGTCACGAGAGCCGCGCCGCGATGCTCGACCTCGCGGCGATCCACGGCGGCCGACCCGACGATCCTAACAAGCGCGACCCCCTCGACTTCGTGCTCTGGCAGCCGTCACTCGAGGACGAGCCCGCGTGGGAGTCGCGCTGGGGTGCCGGGCGGCCGGGTTGGCACATCGAGTGCTCCGCCTTGGCGCTACGCGAATTGGGCGAAACGGTGGACGTGCACGGTGGGGGGCGCGACCTGGCCTTTCCCCACCACGAGTGTGAAGCGGCACAGAGCGAATCGGTCACTGGCGCAGCGTTCGTGAAGCACTGGATGCACGTGGGCATTGTTGCCCTCGATGGCATAAAGATGAGTAAGTCGCTTGGCAACCTGGTGTTCGTGCACCAACTTGTTGAACATTCCGAGCCCGCGGCCGTTCGACTGTCGCTGCTCGATCAGTTCTACCGCGGCGACTGGGAGTGGCGCGACGAGTTGTTGCTGCACGCACAGTCGAGACTCGCGACATGGCGTTCGACGCAAACGACAGGTCGGGCCTCGTCGGTGCTCGAGGACGTTCGTGACGCCCTCGATGATGACCTGAACACGCCCGCGGCCCTTCGTGCGATCGATGCCGCCGCGCACGCCGGTGCGAACATCGTTTCTGCGGCGTCGTTGCTCGGCATTACGCTGTAACCAGCGAAAGGCCACCATGACCGACCTCAACGTAGAGCTACCCGACGGCAGCGTTCGCACCTTGGACGCGGGATCAAGCGCGCTCGACCTCGCCAAGGCCATCGGTAAACGCCTGGCGAAGGACGCCCTCGCCGCACGCGTGAATGGTGTTCTGACTGACCTTTTGACGCCCCTGACCGACCACGACCGTGTGGCAATCGTGACCCCGGCGAGTGAGGACGGGCGAGAGGTGCTTCGCCACTCGAGCGCGCACGTCATGGCCCAAGCGGTAACGCGACTGTGGCCCGGGGCGCATTACGCCATCGGACCCGCGATCAAGGACGGTTTCTACTACGACTTCGAACTTCCTGGTGGCGCTCACTTTAGTGACGACGATCTGGTTCGCGTCGACGCGGAGATGCGCGCCATCATCGCTGAGGATCAGGCGTTCTCTCGTTCCGAGTACTCGATTGACGAGGGCCTCGCGATCTTCAAGGATCAACCCTTCAAGATCGAGATCATTGAAGCCGTCGCCAATGGCGGCAGCGACGAGGACCTCGCCGAAACGGGCAGCAGCACGGTGGTGTCGACGTACTCGAACACGTCCGCTTTCGTTGATCTCTGTCGTGGTCCCCACGTGCCCACGACCGCTCGCTTGGGTCACTTTCAACTGACGCGCGTCGCGGGCGCGTATTGGCGCGGTGACGAGACGAAACCTCAGCTACAGCGCATTTACGGCACCGCTTGGGAGTCGAAGGAGGCGTTGGCCGCGCACCTGACCCAACTCGCCGAAGCCGAGAAGCGTGATCACCGTCGACTCGGCCATGAACTCGACCTCTTCTCCTTTCCCAGTGAGATCGGGCCGGGCCTCGCCGTCTTTCACCCCAAAGGCGGCATCATTCGTCGCGTGCTGGAGGAATACTCGCGCCATCGTCACGAAGTCTCGGGCTACGAGTTCGTGTACTCGCCGCACATCTCCAAGGCCGACCTCTTCGAGACCTCTGGTCACCTCACGTGGTTCGCCGAGAGTATGTACCCGCCCATGGTGCTCGACGAGGGGCAGCGCTACTACCTCAAACCGATGAACTGTCCCTTCCACGTCTTGATCTTCAAGGCGCGCCAACGCAGCTATCGAGAACTGCCGCTACGCATGTTCGAGTTCGGCTCGGTCTACCGCTATGAGAAGTCGGGTGTCGTCCAAGGTCTCACGCGGGTGCGCGGTATGACCCAAGACGACGCGCACATCTTTTGTACGCGCGATCAGATGGCTGACGAGTTGGCTAGCTTGCTCAAGTTCGTGCTCGACTTGCTGCGCGACTTCGGTCTGAACGAGTTCTACCTCGAACTCTCGACGCGCCCGGCGGGTAAGGCCGTCGGCAGCGACGAAGAGTGGGCTGAAGCGGAAGCCACGCTCGCGAGTGTCGCCAACGCGGCGGGACTCGACCTCGTCCACGATCCCGGCGGCGGTGCGTTCTACGGACCCAAGATCTCGGTGCAGGCGCGCGACGCCATTGGTCGCACGCACCAGATGTCGACCATCCAGTTGGACTTTCAGACCCCGGCGAACTTTGACGCCACCTACGTCTCTCCAGACAACGGGCGAGAGCGCCCGATCATGATTCACCGTGCGCTCTTTGGCTCCGTCGAGCGATTCATGGCAATTCTGATCGAGCACTACGCCGGGAACCTACCGACGTGGCTCTGCCCCGAGCAGGTGCGGGTGCTCGGCGTACGTGACGATCACGACGACTACGCCTACGAGGTGGCGGACTTGTTGCGCGCCGTGGGTGTGCGCGTCAACGTCGAACCAGCCAGTGAGCCACTGGGCGCGCGCATTCGCAAAGCCAAACTCGAAAAGATTCCTTACGTGGTGGTGGTCGGAGACGACGACGTGGAAAAGGGGACACTTGGCATCAACGCGCGCGGATCGAATGATCCCGAGCGCGGCGTCTCGGCGGGCGTCTTTCTGGAGCGACTCGTGAACGAGATCGAACGGCACGCTTCACCCGAGGCGCCCTAGTGCCGCTTGAGCGATTCTCGGCGGCGTGGCGCGAAGCGTACGTGTCGAGCGCGTTCGCTGGAGAATTCGACAAGGACCTTGGCCAGTGCGTCTTCTGCGTGCTCGCTCGCGAGCCCGTCGACGAATCAACGGGCGTCTTGAAGAAGTCCGCGTTCACGTTCGTCGCGCTCAACGCCTTTCCCTACGGCTCGGGTCACCTGTTGGTGCTGCCCGTACGTCACGTCGGCGCGCTCGAAGAGCTGAGTGACGAGGAGTACCAAGACTTCTTCCTCGTACTTCGCGACACGATCCGCGCGCTGAACGCGGCCTACGGGGCCGACGGGATGAACGTGGGGATGAATCTTGGTCACGCGGGCGGTGCTGGCATACCGAAACACCTGCACGCGCACGCGCTGCCCCGGTGGCTGGGCGACACCAATTTCATGACGACCATTGGCGAGACGCGCGTTTTGCCCGAGTCGCTCGAATCCACCTGGCGCAAGGTCCACGCCCAACTTTGAGCCGGCTGTTACCGGCCGGTACAAGTAGACTCGCCACCATGAGCCAAGAGGGTCGATGTTCGACGGCAAGTTTCGCCAGTCGGTAGACGCGACGACAGCGCCAATCGGTCGCTGGCTCGTTCGAATAGGTTTTTCCGCTGACGTCCTCACGGCGTCGGGGCTCGTCTTCGCCTGCGCAACGGCGTGGGCCATCGCGGTGGGCCTGCACTACTGGGCCGTCGTGTTGTTGACGCTGACCGGTTTTCACGACCTGTTCGATGGCCCCGTTGCCAAGGCCTCGCATCGCGCTAGCCAACGCGGCAGCTTCTTCGACTCGGTCTCGGACCGCATTGCCGACGCCATCATTCTCGGCGGCGCGGCCTACTACTTGACAGCCCACCACTACGGCCAACTAGTTCTTCTGCCGTTCGCGATTCTCACGACGACGTTCATGATCTCCTACCAACGCTCGAAGGCGGAGAGTTTGGGCCTCGTGGCCAAGGGTGGGCTCATGGAGCGCGCTGAACGAATGATTCTCCTGGGCGTCGGGCTCCTCGCGACGCCCATCTTCATTCCGGTGCTCTGGATCATGTTGGTCCTCACGGCAATGACCGCCGGCGGACGATTCTGGCGCGTGTGGCAAGTTGCCGCCCGACCGGCCCCTTCNNAGCCGCACATCGCGTCACTAGTGGTGGCGTCCAATTTGCGCGCCACGCTCTTTAAGACGTTGGGCGCCGTCATTGAGGCCCTGCCTGAACGCGTCGACGTCGCGCTGGGGCGCTCTATCGCTACTGTTCTCGGACGACGCGACAAAGTGAGGCGAGAGAACCTGCGTGTCAACGTCGATCACGCTCTCGCGGCGCCGGGTACGCACGCGAGTGATGATCTCCTCGACGAGTTCGTGACGCGTGGTTTTCGCAGTTACGGCCAGTACTGGGCCGAGGGAGCGAAACTTCCCGGCCTTTCCAAATCCGTGATCTACGACCGATTCTCTATCGCCGAAGGTCTCGAGCATCTTCAAGAGGCCAAACAACGCGGCCAGGGCGTCATCATTGGGCTGCCGCACATGGGTTCGTGGGAGTGGGGTGGTTCGTTTCTCAACTCGGTGGGACTCGGCATGACCGCCGTCGCTGAAGTGCTCGAACCGCCGGCGCTCTTCGAGTGGTTCAAGGCGAAGCGCGAGTCGATCGGGATTCGTATCGAGCCGCTCAACGATCGCGCTGGATCGGTCCTGTTGTCGACGTTGCGTCGAGGTGAAGTCGTGGGGCTTCTCTGTGATCGCGATCTCCAAGGCAACGGCGTCACGGTGGAGTTCTTCGGTGAGCGCGTGACGATGCCCGCGGGGCCTGCGACGCTCGCGCTCCGAACGGGCGCGACGCTCGTGGCGGCTGCGTGTTACACCGGACCGGGTCGTGACCATTTCGCCGTGATCAGCCCGCCGATTCCCGCGGAACGTTCGAAACGGCTGCGCGAAGACGTGACGCGCGTCACCCAAGCACTCAGCCGAGAACTCGAAGGTCTCATTCGCCGAGCGCCCGAACAGTGGCACGTCCTGGAACCCCGATTTACCTCATGAGTATCAAGCGCGTCGCCCTCGTATCGCCCTACGCCCTGAGCGTCTTTGGGGGAGTCCAGGAGCAGATCCTCGCGATGAGTCGCGTCCTCAGTGCTCGCGGCGTCGAGGTCCTCATCGTGGCGCCCGACGCGAGTGACGAGACGGGCTACGACACGCCGGCGAGGGTGCTACGTCTCGGTCCACGGTGGTCGTTTCCGGCGAACGGCTCCAAGGCGCCCCTCACGATCTCCCCGTTGGCGGCGTGGCGCGCGAAAGAAGCGGTCGACGCCTTCAACCCCGACGTCGTGCACTTTCACGAGCCCTTCGCGCCGCTCATCGGCTGGTCGTTGTTGCGCCACCATTCGCGCCCGGCCCTCGGCACGTTCCATAGAAGTGGCAACGGTCCCGCGCTGCGCTTGACGAAGCCCCTCCTCGAGCGACTTTCCACACGCCTCGACGCGGCGGTGTCGGTGAGTAAGGCCGCGGCGCGAACGATCGAGGACGCTTGTGGTTTGAAGAGCGACGTTCTGTTCAACGGATTCGAAATGGAACGCTTCGTCGCGACGCCGCGTCAGCGTTCCGCGGAGACCGTCCTCTTCTACGTCGGACGTCTCGAACAACGAAAGAGCGTCGCGACCGCTGTCGAAGCGGCGCACCACCACAACGCCCGAAGTGAACGGCCGTGGTTGCTCGTGATCGCCGGCGACGGCCCCGAACGAGCTCGTCTTCAGGCGCTCGCGGCGCGTTCGCAGCGGATCGTCTTCATCGGGCCCATCAGCGACGAGGAAAAACGCGCGTGGCTTCGCCGTGCGGACGCCCTCATCGCACCGTCCACGCGCGGCGAGAGTTTTGGGCTCGTACTTCTCGAGGGAATGGCCAGCGAGACGTTGGTCGTCGCGAGCGATATCGAGGGCTACCGCGCGGCAGGGGGCCAGTTCGCGACCATTTTCACGCCCGGTAATGTCTCCTCGCTCGAGGGCGCGATCATTCGTGCGCTCGAAGGTGAGAGCGAGAAAGGAATCACCGCGGCACGCGAACACGCCGAACGGTGGTCCATGAACGCGCTCATGGACGAGTACGAAGAACGCTACGAAAAAGCGCGAAAGAGATTTCAAGCGACCAAGTAGCCTTAAGCCGTGGCAACCAAGCAACGATCGCGTTCTCGCCGCCCCCATGTATCGAGGGACCGCGGGCCCCGATACGTCGCGCCCGTGCTCGATCCCAATTGGCACAACCCCTACACGCCCTCGACGACCGAGCGCCACGACAACGAACG
>PLNQ01000179.1 GCA_003141815.1 Acidimicrobiaceae bacterium
GGTCACTGCCTCTCACCAGGGAGTTTGTTAGTGGGCCGTACAGGACTTGAACCTGTGACCCCTTGCGTGTCATGCAAGTGCGCTACCAGACTGCGCCAACGGCCCCGTGGGGAACCAGCTTACCACCCGCTTAAGAAGTGAAGGATCCCAACGCGGGGAACTGAATATTCTAAATCGTCACAAAAAACTCATCGCCGTCGGTCGGCAGCGAGAGTGACGTTTGACCGGCGTTGTTGTACATCACTTGTTCCATGAAGACTTCAACGGACGCGCGCGCGTCGCCGAGTGCGTCGTGACCGCCGGGCGTTACGCCGTAGTGATCGCAGAGATACGGCAGACCTCTCCGCGGCCGAAGCGCTCGGCTTGGCTCTATCGCGAGATCGTGTTCGACCACGTCGATAATTCGTAGGAGTGAGATGTCGAAGTAGGCGTCGTCGAGCGCACTACTGAGAATTGACATCGAGCTCCGGCGCAACATTTCGAGGTCGAATCGTCCGACGTTCGAGCCAACGACGTACGCCCCGCGTTCGTAGAAGTCGTGCAGGATCTTGATGGCGCGCGTCAGCCCCGTCTCCACGTTGTAAACCGGTTCGCTTCCACGTTTATTCTCAAGGTCGTCGATGGTGAGTCCGTGCACCCGTTGTGCCCCAGGACTTATTGGACGATCGGGTATGACGAAATAGTGCTCGGACCATTGTGGAACACCGAATCGGTAGGCGCAAAAACCGTAGGAGATGGCGCGCTCGCTCAACACGCTCAGTCCCGTGGTCTCGGTGTCAAAACCAAGAATCAGCTCGGGCACCTGGAGATATTTCTTCGCCACCCTTCTACTCTTTCAGTCTCTTGTGACACGCGCCAATTTCGCGGCCGCGGCGCGACAAAAAATGAATCGCAATCTAAGGCGTGAACGAAGGTGACACCAATAACGATGGGCCGATCGAGCGTCAGCGCTTGATCATGTCACGCGCAACCAACATCGCCAAAACTGGTCCCTTTCGACGACGGCACGTGGGCACGTCCAGTTTTCGCACACCGCTTCTCTCGTGCTAACCACTGTTCTACGGCACATGAGCGATATCGATATGTTGTCGACAAACTTCGAGTCGACACCCGTCGACTCGCGAAAACGATTCTTAGAAGTGTTACTGTTCTCTTTATTGCGCGAATCATTGAGGTCAATTGACCAAGAACACGCACGGCAGGGGTGACGCTCAAGGCCCCCTGTTGTCATTGCTAAACAGCGATCCCGTCCTTCGGTCGGTTCCGATTGGCATCGTGTTGCGAAACGCACGAGGCGAAGTCATCGATTTCAACGATCAGGCCGTGTCGATAATGGGCGTCCCTCGAAGAGAACTCCTCGCTCGACCAACGAATGATTCCTCATTTGATACGTGGCGCGAAGATGGTTCCGACTTCCCCTACGATGAACAGCCTTCACAGGTAACTCTGAGGACGGGTGAACCCTGTTTCGACGTCGTGATGGGTGTCGCTTACGCGCGTCAAAAGCGGCAGTGGGTGATCACGAGCACCGCCCAAGTTCCCTTGGACAACGGCGAAGTAGGAGTGATCTCCACTTTCTACGACGTGACGCCTCGCATAAAAAGTCGACGAATCCTCAAACTGATCGCCGAAACGAATCGAATCGTCATCACGTCCAAAGACGAGAGTGAGTGCCTGGCGCAACTCTGCGAAATGCTAGTAGGCATGGGCGGGTACAAGCTGGCCTGGATCGGTCCTGCGTCCTTCGATAGCGAACATCCTCTCGAAGTCCGCCACGGCGCCGGCGCGACCGAGTACCTACAAGGTCCAATCACCCCATGGTGGGGGTCAGGCAAGGACCTCTCGAGCGGCTCGTCCACGTCGTTACACACCGACGCGATTCAAATCGTGGACGACCTCACGATTCACGAGTGGGACGAGTCAGAGCGCGAGCGCGCCAAACAGTTCGAACTTGGTTCATCCATCGTCTTACCCTTGGATCCTGCGGAAAGTGACACCGTCATCGTGGTGTTCGATGAGGCCACGTTCGCCTTCGACGAAACGACCGTTGCCGGATTCCAACAGATCGTGAAGGAAATTGATTTCGGATTGGTCCACCTTCGATCTGTCCATCGGACCGAGGTTGCGCTCGAGGAACTTACCGTCGCCAATGACGCGCTCCAAGTTGCCGAGCGCACGCTCACCGAGTCTGAAGCATGGTTTCGCCAGTTATTGGCCAACTCCAGCGACCTCATTGTCGTCCTTGACGATGAAGCTCATGTACTTTACGCCAATCCGGCCAACGCTAATTCGAGTGGTTACGATCCGACGACTCGCATGGGCGGCGACGGCTTCGCGCACATCCATCCAGACGACTACGACCACGCGTTTAAGACCTTTCACGATACCGTCAACGGCACCGGGGAAGGCGAACCGATCACCGCGCGATTCATCAATGCAAATGGTGAGTGGACGTTTTTGGAGTGCGTTTTGACGAACTGCTTGAACGATCCGGCGATCAAGGGAATCATCGTCAACGCCCGGGACGTGACGGAGCGTATGCATCTGTCGAGAGCGCTACGGACGTTGTCGAACGGCAACCAAGTCTTAGTCAGTGCGACCAACGAGGTCTCCCTTATCGAAGAGACGTGTCGGACCATCGTCACGAGCGGCGAGTTCCTCCTGGCGTGGGTCGGACTCGTTGACGAGAACGACAAAATCGTCCATCCCGCTGGGGTGGGCGGACAGGTCGACTACCTCGATGAGGTCCACGTCGTGTGGGACGAAGGTGAAGGTGGCCTCGGCCCAACGGGCACGGCGATTCGAACGGGCACCGTTCAAGTTCTCGCGGACATCCGCCAATCGAACTGGCCCGAGGCTGGTAAGAAAAGAGCCGCGGAATACGGTTTTCGAACTGTTTGCGCGTTTCCGCTCAAAGTTGGGGGCAAGGTAGTCGGGGCGCTCACCATCTTCTCAAACGAGGAGGGAGCCTTCGGCGACGAGGAGATCTCGCTTTTGGGTGAGTTAGCCAACTCCTTGGGCTACGGGATTGGTCGACTTCGCGACGCCGTTCGCCTCGCCGAGAACGCTGCCTTGCAACGCGAGTCCGATCAGCGCTTCCGTCTCGCCTTCGAAAGCAACATGGCTCCCATGGTCTTCAGTGACCTCGATGACGTGGCCATAGCGGTGAATGAAGCCTTCTGTCGAATGGTGGGGTACGCAAAGGAGGAACTAATAGGGCGCGACTCGGTCCACTTCACCTACCCTTCGGACATTGGTGTCACCGAAGAAACCATCGCTCGTGTTAATGGTGACGAGGCAGAACAATTCCGGTACGTGAAGCGCTACATCCGAAAAGATGGTCGCCTCATCATCTCGGAAGTTTCGCGGTCTCCCGCCCGCGACGCCACCGGCAAGACGATTTACTTCGTTTCGTCAGAGCGCGAGATCACTGAAGAACGGGCACTCGCCGATCAACTCACGCACCAAGCACTGCACGACCCGTTGACGGGACTCGCTAACCGTGTTCTCTTCGAAGACCGCCTCCTCCAAGCGCATTCGCGAATAGAACGTCAGGGCGGTTTCGGGGCTGTCTTGCTCTTGGACCTCGACGACTTCAGCGCCGTCAACGACTCGCATGGCCACCTGGTCGGCGACGAGTTGCTCGTTCAGATCGCTCGACGCTTTGAATCAGTCACTCGCGCGTCGGACACCCTTGGGCGATTCGGGGGTGACGAATTTCTCTACTTGGCCGAAGGACTTGAGTCGGCGTCACAGGCCGAGGTCGTCGCCGTACGACTCCTCGACGTCTTGAACCAGCCCTTCTCCTTTGACGAGGTTCGCTTCGGGCAACACGCGAGCATCGGCGTGGCGACTTGGGACGCCACGAGCGCGAACCCCAACGACCTCATTCAGAACGCCGACGTCGCACTCTACGAAGCGAAGCACGGCGGCAAGGGTCGATTCGTGGTCTTTACCCCGCGGATGCAACAAGAGGTGATGGGGCGGTTTACCTTGGTCCAGCAGTTGCGCCACGCGCTCAAGACGGAACAGCTGGCGATGCACTACCAGCCCGTCATCGACCTCGCCACGACCGAGATCGTGGGTTTCGAGGCGCTCATGCGCTGGCACCATCCCGAACGGGGCTGGGTGCCCCCGAACGTGTTCATTCCGCTCGCTGAACAGAGTGAGTTGATTCTCGAACTGGGCGCGTTCGCGCTGAACGAAGCCGTCGCCGCGGCGGCGTCGTGGAAATCGACTCGAGAAGGTGCTGCTCGCCCGTTCGTGACGGTGAATCTGTCCGCGCGTCAGTTTCAAGATCCGGACCTGTTTACCTTGATCGAAAGCGTCCTTCGATCGAATGATCTCGCGCCCGAACGTCTCATCATTGAAATCACCGAGAGCGTGACCCTGTTCGACACTGCTGAGACGATGAGCATCGTCGAACGACTGAGTCGCCTGGGTGTCGCGATCGCGCTCGACGACTTTGGTACCGGGTACTCGTCACTCTCCTACCTCGTTCGGCTTCGCCCGCGCGTGATCAAGATCGACCAGTACTTCGTGAGCCCGCACTCAGAAAGCGCGTACAACGACGCGCTCTTGGAGGCGATCGTCTCGCTGGGTAACAAACTTGACATGACAATGCTCGCCGAAGGTATCGAAACACCGGATCAGTTCAACCGTTTGCGCGAGTTACGCTGTGAGCTCGGTCAGGGTTTCCTCTTCTCGCCCGCCGTTCCTGGGAAGGACGTTCCGTCGATGATAAAGAAGGGGTTCGCCGTCGACGAATCGTTAAACCTTCCCAAACGACGCAAAGGTTCGAACGGCTCCAAGAGCGCCAAGCGCGGGTAGGTGAATTCCCCGCGTTTCCGTGGCGCAGTACTAACGTCCGACGCGAACTTGACCCGCGTGGCCCCGACGATCACGACGATCGCCGGGGCCAACAACTAGGCATCTCGACGTACCATCATCACGCCAGCGATCACGAGTGCTATCGCCGCGTACAGACACAGCACGGCAAATCCCACCCAAGGGCTGAAGGAGGAACCGAGGTCGTTCGTAGGAGTCGTCATGGTCATCACGTTCGTGATTTGAAAGGGCAAGAACTTCATGATCGGGTGACCAATCGACGACGGCAACGCCGAAATGATGATGGGGGCCACCAGGATCGTGCCGACGTAGCTCGTGATGGCTCCGGCAGAGTGACGAATGATGGTGGCGAGAGCCAAAGCAAAAAGGCCGAGCACCATAATCACGAGTCCCCCACCAACGACGGCGCGAAGCACCTCGGGCTGGGATAGCGTCGCGTGAGGAGCTGGACTACTCAAGAGAGCCTGACCCACGAAGAAGGCGCTGAACGACAGCACCTCGCCAACGACGAGTGCGACCGCGGCGAAGACGACGGCTTTCATCGCGAGCACTCGTGGTCGATTCGGTATCGCCGTGAGCGTGGCGCGAATGGTTCCCGTGCCGTACTCAGCGCTCATGATGAGGACCCCGAGTACGCCAATGACCAACTGGCTGAACACGATGCCCTTCAGGGCAAATCCCGTGGGGTCGAAGGAGAGTTGATTGGCGAGCGACATCGTCTTCCAGCTGTTGGTTATGGCCAAGCAACCGATGACAGCGATTCCGATAACGACGATCGTCATCGCGACGAGAGTCCACATGGTGGACCGGACACTTCGCATCTTGGCCCATTCGGAACGAAGGAGGCTCGTCGTACGAAGGCGCGGCCGTGAACTTTGTACCGCGGGTGTCAAGGTGAGGGACATGGTGGTTCTACGCTTTTGGCTCCGAGCGTCACCAAACGGCTTATCGCGGAGTTCGCGAGTCGTCCGAGTGGCACGCCCGCGACCATCAGAGAGCTGGACGTACTCACCGAGCGTGAGCGCGAGGTCATGATTTCGATTGCCCAGGGTCACTCGAACGCGGAGATCGCCGAACTGCTGCACATGAGCGTCGCCACCGTGAAGACGCACGTCAGTCGCGTGCTCTCGAAGCTCGACGCCCGAGACCGCACACAGTTGGTGGTCATGGCGTATCAAACAGGCCTCGTCCAGTTGAACTAAGCCTCTGTCGATTACCTGGTTTGGCGGTGCGACTCAGTCGTTGACGAACACGGCGTGAAGGGCGATCGTGTTCTTCAGGGACGACGCACCCATCTGATTCCACGTCAGACCAAAGTCCGAGCGATCGATGACCGTCTCCGCAGTGAAGCCGATCTCGTGGTCCTTCGTGACCGCGCAACGTCCCGTCGTCGAGAAGTGGCTAGACGGATCCGCCGCACCCCTGGCACGAGTACTGGCGAAACTCCAACCCGCTGAATGCGCCGCCTTCTTAAAGGCAATGGATCTTCTGGAGGCGGAACTCGAAGTCGACCACGAAGTCCCCTAAAGCGACGCGCGTCGCTACCGGGTATCGAGGCCCTCGAGGTCATCGATACTGCGGCGATTCTTCTCGGCCCAGTAGTCACGTATCCCGGTGACGCCCTTACGGTTGGCCCACTGGTCCATCGTCGGGCGATGATCGTCGAAGGACATCAGCGGAACGCCGTACCCGCACGAATCAGAGATCCGACGCACCTCAACAACGACGACGGAGCGAACACCCACTCCCTCCGCACCCTGGAATTGGCTTGCGAACGCGTCGAACTCTGGCGAGTCTCTCGCCACGGCCCGACCGACGCCGTGAAGTCGCACAATCCGCGGCGGTCCCGAAAAAGCGCAAAACATCACCACGACACGTCCGTTCTCCTTGAGGTGAGCGATTGTCTCAACGCCGCTGCCGGTCTGGTCGAGATACGCCACCGCCCGAGGACCGAGAACGGCGAACTCGTTTCGATTGCCCTTGGGCGAACAGTTGAGATAACCGTCCTCCGCCAGCGGCGCCGTTGCGACGAAGAACACTGGCTGCTCGACGAGCCATTCGGTCAGTTGGTCATCGATGCCATCGAATGTCTTGCCCACGCCACCATTATTGCGGAAGGTGACACTTAAATACTGGAGGCGGCGTCCGGATTCGAACCGGAGTACGGGGCTTTGCAGTCCCTTGCATGGTGTGCCTGGCTGTGACTGGCTGTGCCAAAAGCCATTAGGAATAAGGTCTCTATACGAAAGGGCCTTGCTCACTTGACCTCTTGAATTCACCATTTGAGGTGAAAACCAGGGGCAGATACAGAGGCAGAGTGCTCGCCCTACTCGTCATCATCATCGTCATCATCGTCAAAGAACATCACGCGCACCCCTTTGGTGAAAGTGCCGGTCTCGTCTCGTACAAGAAGTAGTTCGACCGGAAAAATGCCATCCGAGGCGGCTGTGACCACCACGACCCCGGAAATGCCCGGGCTCCACGGGACTACGGCGTCCGGTCATCTAGTTCGCCGTGGAGTCGCTCCTCGCTGAACCACGACACCCACGCGCAGGTGGCGACTTCCAGGTCGTCGAGACCTCGCCAATGACCGCCGTTTTTGGCGAGGACGGCCGGATTAGTGACCCGGGGCTGCTCGGTCTCCGAAGAGATCCGCTCGTGTGGGGCGCTCAAGCATGACCTTCCAAAGGAAGGTCAATGGCATCGTGTGATGACGGATCTCCCAAATCTTGTCGCGGTATGCGGTGCAGAAATCCGTGGTGCGCGTTCCTCAACGATTTTACCGTCGACTGGTCTCCGGTTAACCAGACGCGACATCGAGCTTGAGTGTCCGCGGAATCGACCGTGAAGCGCCTTACTGCCGCTTTGTTGGCCCCGGAGCTCGCCGCCTTTGGTTCATCTGCCCTACTCGGATATGGTCCATCGTCATCTAGCACCGACCGGTCGTTGCGAGGAAAATCGAACTATGACGAACCGGACGATGTCCTCCCTGCAAGATGAATCAGCTGCCGTGACGTGCGACGAATTGAAAATGGCGATCGAACACCGAGAGCTGGAGCTCTGCTACCAGCCTCTCGTGGATCTGGGGAGCGAGAGACTTCGAGGATTCGAGGCACTCGTCAGACTCTCCCATCCCACCTTGGGCGTCATTCCCGCCGCCGACTTTGTTCCTCTCGCAGAGAAGTGCGGGCTGATTCGGGCTCTTGACGACTGGGTGCTCTTGACGGCATGTGAGCAACTGGCGGTCTGGCAGGCTGATGAACTTGTCGGACTGGACTTCGATCTTGCGATCAATGTCTCCGGATCGGCGGCCAATGGAAGCACTCTCGGTTCCCGACTCCAGAGAGCCATCGCGGCCACCGGGGCCAATCCAGCCGGGCTCGTAGTCGAGATCACCGAAAGTCAGGAGGGTGGGCCCCATGCGTCAGCCCGGAGCGTTACCGCGCTTCACGATCTCGGCGTTCGGGTGGCTCTTGACGACTTTGGTATGTCCTTCGCGACGTTTTCCCGACTCCGATCGCTGGATTTTGACATCGTCAAGATTGACCGAAGTCTCACGTCGGTGATTTCGACCAAACTTGGACGAGGATTTCTTCGCCTGGTTGTGGACATGTGTCATGAGAAGGGTTCGACGATCGTCGCCGAAGGGATCGAGACCGGACAACAAGCACGACTGGCCACGGAATTGGGCTGCGATCTCGGACAGGGGTACTTATGGTCGCATGCGCTGCCCGCACCTGAAGCAGAACTACTCCTCGTGGCGGGGAGGGTCAGAAGGTCTGCATCATGTCTGCGTGCCGCAGAAAGATAGCGAAAGGCCTATCTTCGAGACATGCAACTTATGACGGCGAGAAGCGCTTGATGAGACGCGTTCAGGGGGATTCTTCGATTCTCCTTGGCAGGGGTCAGTGCATTCATGGTCATCTCGGATCGGGCACTGATTTCGTCACTATTTGCCACAGGACGTCGCGGTCATTACAACCTTTCCTCGGCCCCCGGTGATCGTCTCACCCTCTCGACGCAGGGAAAAGGACAAATATGAGGGATGTCGATGACGATGGGCTCTACGAGAGGTAACACAGCGATGAGGTCGGCAGTCGACTTCGTCGACTCTGTTCAGATGATGGTCCATCGTTTGTGGCGTCTTACCGAACATTGTCAAGGACGTCACGAACCTTGATGAGAAGGAGTTGCTCCGAGAACGGCTTTTCGAGAAGTGTGATCTCCTCGCCCACGGTCGGACCGAGCACCGGCCGCGCGTAGCCCGACATATAGAGCACCGGCAGTCCGGGGCGAAATTCTTGGATCCTGGCTGCAACTTCTTTACCGAGCATCTGCGGCATGATCACATCGGTCAAGAGCAGGTCGATCACTCCCGTGTGGCGTTCGACCAAGGCAATCGCCTCGGGGCCGTTCGCGCTCGTCAGTACGACGTAGCCATTGCGAGAAAGGATCCTCCGCGCCACCTCTCGCAAAGCGTCCTCGTCTTCAACGACAAGAACCGTCTCGGTCCCGTGGAGATCGCGAGGTTCAGTGGGGGAACGACCGATTGTCGGAGTTCGGTCGGTGGTCGGGAGCAGTACTCGACAGGTCGTCCCGATACCGGGTTCGGAGTAGAGCTGGATCTCCCCACCGACTTGAGCCACGATTCCGAACACCGTCGGCAATCCGAGGCCGGTGCCCTCGCCGCGGGGCTTGGTCGTGAAGAACGGCTCAAAGACGTGGTCGAGTACGGCTTGCTCCATGCCAGAGCCGGTGTCACTGACGCGCAGCCGGACGTAGCGACCCCGTGCCAATCCCGGATTTGTCTCTGTGTATGCCTCGTCGATTTCGCTGTTCTCAGTGTCGATGGTGAGGAGACCCCCGTCGGGCATCGCATCACGCGCGTTCACCGCCAGGTTCACGAGCACCTGTTCAAGCTGTCCGGGGTCTGCTTCCACGAACGACGGATCTGTTGAGAGCGAGATGACGAGCTCGACGTGTTCGCCGATCGTTCGACGGAGGAGCTGCTCGACAGCAACAATCACCTGGTTCAAGTCGAATATCACCGGCTGCAACACCTTGCGGCCGGCGAACGCGAGGAGCTGGCGTGTGAGTTCGGCTGCGCGTTCGGCCGCCACGCGGATCTGCCCGAGATCATTTTGAGCTGCTTCTTTGTCATCGAGCTCTTCGCTCACGAACGACGCATAGTTCGTAATAACGGCCAAAAGATTATTGAAGTCGTGCGCAACACCTCCGGCGAGTTGGCCAAGACTCTCCATGCGTTGCGACTGATGAAGTTGCCCCTCAAGACGCTCGTGTTCGACTTCGGCTTCCAGACGCCCGCGTTCGACTTCGGTCTTCTCGCCTTTGTCCGTGACGCGTTCGACTTCGGCTTCGAGACGCACGCGTTCGGCTTCGGCTTCAAGACGCTCGCGTTCGACTTCGGCTTCGAGACGCTCGCGTTCGGCTTCGGCTTCGAGGCGCA
>PLNQ01000016.1:0-2239 GCA_003141815.1 Acidimicrobiaceae bacterium
ATCCGGACGTCCACGTGATCGCGGAAGAGTCAACGGCCTTTCCCGGCGTGTCGCGGCCCGTCGAGGTCGGCGGCGTGGGTTTCGGATTGAAGTGGGACATGGGCTGGATGCACGACACGCTCGAGTACCTCGCCCGAGCGCCGGTATTTCGCCGCTATCACCAAGAGGAGCTCACGTTTCGCAGCGTGTATGCCTTCAGCGAGAACTTTCTGTTGCCACTCTCGCACGACGAAGTCGTCTACGGCAAGGGTTCGCTGCTCAACAAGATGCCCGGGGACGACTGGCAGCGATTCGCCTCCTTACGCCTTCTCTTTGGCTACCAATTCGCACAGACGGGAAAGAAGCTGGTCTTCATGGGCGGCGAGTTGGCCCAGCGCCACGAGTGGGACCATGAGTCGGGACTCGACTGGGCGCTTCTCGACATTGCACCCCATCGCGGTGTGCAACGCTGGCTCAGCGACCTCAATCGGGTGTACCGCCAGTTCCCCGCGTTGCACGAAGTGGACAATGAGCCGTCCGGATTCTCATGGGCCCAACCCAACGACGCCGACGCCGGACTCCTGAGCCTCTTGCGCTACTCGCGCGGGGGTTCGCCCGTCCTCGCGGTCTTCAATTTCACCCCCGTGCCACGCTTTAACTGCTTAGCGGGCGTCCCGGAAGGCGGCTATTGGACCGAGTTACTGAACAGCGACGCCGTCGACTACAGCGGCGGCGGTGTCGGGAACTTCGGGGGCGTCGAGTCGCGCGCCCTCCCATCGCACGACATGGCGCGGACCTTGACCCTGAGCGTGCCGCCTCTCGGATGTCTCTTCTTGGCGCCGGAATGACGTCCGGTCGCGACGAGATCCTGGGGGCTCGACCACTGAGCGACACCGCCACGCGGTTTTGCGTGTGGGCGCCCGCGAGCGAGCGCGTCGCGTTGCTGCGGAGTGACCAAGGCGATTCCGTCGAACTTGTAAATCTCGGTGACGGGTACTTTGCCGCTACCGTCGCCGACTGTCCGGTCGGCACGCAGTACCGCTACGTCCTTGACGGCGAGGCCCTCGCCGATCCCGCGTCGCGTTCGCAACCCGAAGGTGTCCACGGACCGTCCGAGGTCATCGACCTCGCGGCGCACGACTGGGNNGCTCGACGATTTAGTCGAGCTCGGCGTCAGCGCGATCGAACTCATGCCCGTCGCTCAATTCCCGGGAGAACGCAACTGGGGGTACGACGGCGTGTTCCCCTTCGCTGTGCAGCACTCCTACGGCGGAGCGCACGGCCTGCAACGTTTCGTTGACGGCTGTCACCAAAAGGGCCTCGCCGTGATCCTCGACGTGGTGTACAACCACCTCGGTCCGGAGGGCAACGTCCTGGGCGCCTACGGTCCTTACTTCAGCGATCGCTACCGAACACCATGGGGCGATGCGCTCAACTTCGATGGGGCCGGCTCCGACGACGTGCGCCACTACTTCTGGCTCAACGCTCGTCAATGGTTCGCCGACTTTCACGTCGACGCCCTTCGACTCGACGCCGTGCACGCCATCATCGATCAGACCGCGACCACGTTCATGGAGGAGCTCTCTCGTCAGAGCCAAGACCTCAGCGCCGCCCTTGGACGGCGATGCGAACTGATAGCGGAAAGCGCGACGAACGATCCCCGGACCGTCACCGAACGCGCCGGCGGCGGCGTCGGGATGGACGCCCAGTGGAACGATGATTTTCACCACGCGCTACACGTCGCCCTCACTGGCGAACAGTCGGGCTACTACGCGGACTACGAAGGAGCATCTGACGTAGCGAGGGCCATGGACGAAGGGTTCGTGTTGCAGGGCGCGTACTCAGCGTTTCGGCGCTGTCACCACGGCGCACCTTCAACCAGGGTGGCGCCCGAGCGGTTCGTGGTGTTCGCCCAGAACCATGATCACATTGGCAACCGACCGAAGGGTGACCGACTCGTCACTCTGGTGTCGCCCGCCCAAGCGCGACTCGCCGCCGCGGCCGTAGTGCTGGCGCCCAATGTACCGCTGCTCTTCATGGGCGAAGAGTACGGCGAGACGGCACCATTTCCCTACTTCGTTGACCACAGCGACCCCGAACTCATCGCCGCGACCCGCGCTGGTCGCGCTCGCGAATTCGCGGACGTAGCCGAACAGGGCGAGCTCTTCGACCCCGCCGACCCGGCAACCTTCGATGCCGCACGGCTCGACAGATCGCAGCGTCACCTCGGCGAGCAGGGCGCGCGATGGTCTCTGTACCG
>PLNQ01000016.1:2336-7188 GCA_003141815.1 Acidimicrobiaceae bacterium
CGCAGCGTCCGTGATCGAACCCGGCGCCAACGTCAAACTCGCGCCCTGGGTGTTTGACGTCTATCAATTGGAGGCTTCGCCGTGAGAGTCTGGCCGGGATCTCCCCATCCACTTGGCGCGACCTGGGACGGCGAGGGCGTTAACTTCGCCATCTTCTCTGAGCACGCGACGGGCGTCAAATTGGTGCTCTTCGACGGAGCCGAGTCTGGCGAACCGACTGCCACCATCGAGATGAGCGAAAAAACGGACTTCATCTGGCACANNCGACGACCTGTACGGCTACGTCGTAGGCGACGAGCAACAAGACCTCAGCTTCGATACCCGCGACTCCGCGAGCGCGATGCCCAAGTCGATCGTGATCGACCCCGCCTTCACGTGGCAGGACGATCGAGCGCCGCGTACGCCGTGGAACCAGACGGTGATCTATGAGGCCCACGTCCGCGGGATGACCGCCCGGCACCCAGCGGTCGCGCCGCACCTTCGAGGAACGTACTTGGGCCTGGCGTCGGACCCCATTATCGATCATCTCTTGAGCCTCGGCGTCACGGCGATCGAACTCATGCCCGTGCACCATTTCGCCTCCGATCGCCACTTAGTTGAGCAAGGACTCACGAATTACTGGGGCTACAACTCCATTGGGTTTTTCGCCCCGCACGTCGACTACACCAGTGGCGGCGTCGGCCAACAGGTGAGCGAGTTCAAGTCCATGGTGCGGACCTTCCATCGTGCGGGCATCGAGGTCATCCTGGACGTCGTCTACAACCACACCGCCGAAGGCAATCAACTCGGACCAACCTTGTCGCTGCGCGGGGTCGATAACTCGGTGTACTACCGACTCGATCCGAACGACAAGCGTTTCTACCTGGATTACACGGGTACCGGGAACAGCATCAACACGTTGCACCCCCGAGCGATGGGCCTCATCACGGATAGCTTGCGCTACTGGGTCACCGACATGCACGTCGACGGGTTTCGGTTCGACCTCGCGCCCGTTCTCGTTCGCGGCGTCGCCGCCGAACTGCCCAGTGCGTTCTTTGAGATCATCCAGCAAGATCCCATCCTCTCGAAGGTGAAACTCATCGCCGAACCGTGGGACGCGAGCCCTGACGGATTTCAGCTTGGCCAGTTCCCCCCAGGTTGGTCAGAGTGGAACGGTGCCTTTCGAGACTGCGTTCGACGGTTCTGGCGAGGCGACATGGGACAAGTCCAAGAGCTCGCCGCGCGCCTCTCCGGATCGAGCGACATCTTCGCGCCGAGCGGACGTCGCACCTACGCGAGCCTCAATTTCGTCGCCTGTCACGACGGCTTCACGCTCAACGATTTGGTGTCCTACGAGCACAAGCACAACGAAGCCAACGGCGAAAACAATCAAGACGGATCGAACGACAACAGCAGTCGAAACTGGGGGGCCGAGGGGCCGACCGAATCGGCGCGCGTTCACCGGAACCGTGACCGCATGAAGAGAAATCTGATAGCGACCCTCTTCTTTTCCCAAGGCGTCCCAATGTTGTTGGGTGGCGACGAGATGGGAAGGACCCAGTTCGGGAACAACAACGCGTACTGTCAAGACAACGAGACCAGTTGGTTCGACTGGGACACCACGGACGCGGACCAAGAGTTTCGTAACTACGTTCGCGACGTGATCGCCATCGTGCGGAGCAACCCTATTTTGCGTCGGCGAGCCTTTTTCACCGGCGAGGCCACTGACGGCACGAGCACCAAGGACGTCAGCTGGATTCGACCCGACGGCGCGGAGATGACCCAGGGCGACTGGACCCATCCGAACCTCCAGAGCGTGGGCATGTTGTTGTTCGGTCCCGCTGCGGATGAACTCGACCTCCGCGGGCGTTTCCGTACCGGCGATTCGCTGCTGCTCTTATTGAACGCCTCGGGTAGATCATTTTCCCATTCGTTGCCGACGATGGAACTGCCCGGGGTGTGGCAGGAAGTACTCAACACCTCGCGTCCAGGCCCGTGGACTCGTGTGGTGCGTAATGAGGCGATCAACTCGGGCGCGCACTCCACCATCCTGCTTCGCCATACGGAGCGACCGCAGGAATGATCGAACCGCTCCCCCTCGGTTCGACGTACCGGGTGCAACTTGCGGGAGTTGGCTTTGAGGGTGCCCGTCAGCTGGTGGGGTACCTCGCTCAACTCGGCGTGCAAACGCTGTACGTCTCGCCTATCCTCGCGGCCGTACCGGGGAGCTCTCACGGTTACGACGTCATCGATCCCACGCGCCTCGATTCCGCACTCGGAACGCCCGAACAGTTCGAAGCGCTTCTCGCGGAACTCAACGCGTTCCAGATGCGCCTCCTCATCGACATCGTCCCCAACCATATGGCGAGCAGTCCCGATAATCCCTGGTGGTGGGACGTCTTGCGCTTAGGTCAGGCTTCCCCGTCTGCTTCGGTGTTCGACGTTGATTGGTCTCGACACGTGGCGCGAGTGCTCGTACCTGTCTTGAGTCGACCCTTGGGTGAACTCGTCGACACGATCGAGTTCACGGGTGAGGGGACAGACCGCGTGATGGTCATCGACGGCCAAAGGTTTCCCGTGGCTCCGGGCACGAAATCGAAGAGCGATCTCGCGACCGTGCTCGCGCGCCAGCATTTTCGGCCCGCGTTCTGGCGACTGAGCAACCACGAAGGCAACTATCGCCGATTCTTTGACATCGACGGACTCGTCGGCGTGCGCGTAGAAGACCCCGAGGTCTTCGAGCGCACGCACCGCTTCCTTCTCGCGATCGGCGATGACGAGCGCGTCGCCGGATGGCGGGTCGACCACGTCGATGGGCTCACGGACCCGCTCGCCTACCTGAGCCGTTTGGCGAGAGCCACGTTCGATCGGCGTCAAAGTCGTCCCGTCGTCCTCGTCGAGAAGATTCTGAGTCGCGATGAGGAGTTGCCCGCGGCGTGGGAGGTCGACGGGACGACCGGCTACGAGTTCGCCGATCGCGTGGGGGGCGTCTTCGTGGATCCGCGCGGCGCCGCGTACCTACGCCACGTGGGCCGAGATCTCACCGGCGACGACGCCACGTTCTTCGATCTTGCGCTCGAGGCCAAGCGCGAAGTCGTCGTCGCCTCGTTCGACGCCCCTCTCGAACGCCTCACGCGTCTAGCGATGAGCGCACTCAACGACCAACACGCCGGACACGACCTGTCGCCCGCAGACGTGCGCCGGGCGCTCGGCGAACTCACCGTGCGACTCGACGCGTATCGCTCGTACTTCTCGGCTTCGCCCGTTGAAGTCAGTGACCGCGCCACGCTCTCTCGAGCGAGCGACGCCGCGGCGAAGGTTCTTCGAGGTGAGCCTCGCCGCGCCCTCGATGCCATCGTCACGATATTCACTTCTGCGCGCGGCGCGGGCTTAGAACTCGTTCAACGTTGGCAACAACTCACGGGTGCCGTCATGGCCAAAGGCGTGGAGGATACCGCGACGTATCGATACGCGGGACTTCTTAGCCACGCCGACGTTGGAGGGGACCCCGACCACGCGAATATCACGCCCGTCGACTTCCACAGGTTCATTCGCAGCCGGGGCCACCCATCTACGCTGAACGCCACCTCGACGCACGACTCGAAGCGCAGCGAGGACTCGCGCGCGCGCCTGTTCACGCTCTCTGAAGTGCCCGAAGCGTGGGATGAACTAGTGACGACGTGGGAGGATCGGCTGGTCGCTGCCGTCGGTCGGGGCGCCGAAATTGACGCGCACGACCGCCTTGTGGCCTATCAAAGCCTGTTCTGCCTCTGGCCAACTGACGGTGGCCGCCCCACCGGCGCGACGAGACAGCGCGTGCAGAACTACGCCGTCAAGGCGGCGCGTGAGAGTAAACGACGCACGAGTTGGATCGATCCCTCCTCGCCCTACGAACGTTCCCTCACGACGTTTATTAGCGGTATCGCGCGAGACGCTCAATTTCAGCGTGAGATGTCGCGCTTCGTCAAGCGCGTCGGTCCAGCCGCGGCCACGAACTCCCTCGCGATGACGGTGCTGAAGTGTGTAGTGCCGGGGGTGCCCGACTTCTATCAGGGAAGCGAACTCTGGGACTTCACGCTCACCGATCCTGACAACCGTCGACCGATCGACTTCCCGCAGCGTCAGAAAGTCCTTGCCCGACTCCCCCCGCCTGACGCGCCGAAGAGCACGTTGAGCGCCACGACAAAATCCTTGGTGCGCGCCTGGGAAGACGGTGCGATCAAGTTGTACACGGCACGCGCCTTGTTGCATTTGCGCCGCGATCATTCAAATCTCTTCGCTCGGGGCTCTTACGAAGTGCTTGCGTCAACGGGACCACTCGCTGATCACGTGGTCGCCGTGGGCCGCCGACGAGGATCCGAGTGGATTATTGCCGTGGTCCCACGCCAGGTGGTGGGCCTGGCGGGTCCAGGCCGCTTTGCCCTTGCTCGATCCTGGGGCAGCGGTACGTACGTGAAACTCCCACGCTCGTCACCCAATCAACTGACCAACGTGTTCACCGGCGCCCGCCTGGCGCTCGAAAATGGACGGCTCGACGTTGGCCAATGCTTGTCCACGTTTCCTGTGTCGGTTTTCATGGGTGAGACGCGTACGGGACAAGAGAATCTGGGGTGAAGTTCCCCGCTTTTCTTATTGAAGTTGGCCGAAATGACGGCGGCCCAAGATTCGATCTGGTCGCCAACCTACTTCGTGAACTTGACATTGACGCCCTCTGGGATGCTGCCGACGATGAAGAGCGCAGGGTTCTCGTCCACGAACTCATGGAATGGGTCAAAATGTTCCCGGATCATCTTGAGGTGAAAATATCCGGCGCCCCTCAATGTCTTGCTTGGCGAAGTCGGACTCAAGGTACCGGACATTGTTGGTGTCGGAG
>PLNQ01000120.1:0-5903 GCA_003141815.1 Acidimicrobiaceae bacterium
TCAAGCACTGCAGAAAAGTCGATGGCCGCGCACCCGCCGATCGCGGCTAGTAACAACTCGATTGGGTTGAAGCCTTCCCCTTCCCAGCCCGTTCCGACGCGTAGTTGTCCCCCGCGAGCATTAATCGCAGTGATCACACCGTCGCCCGCGACCTCGACGCGAATCATCCGTGATTGACGTCGAGCGATCTCGCCCTGACCATTCGTTGGATTCGTGACCGTCATCTGTCCCTCCCAATGCGTTCACCATCAAGTCATCGAAAGCAGACTATATCAATCAAGATAGTAGGATTAATCAATTCTTCCCTGGGACAGACGCCAAGTACCTCCAAAATGTGCTCGAGGCTAGGCAATCTCCTCAGCGGCCCAATCAGCTGCCTAGTCGGCTGAATCGTGAAATTGCAAGTGATCTCAGACGCCAAATGGCTACGGTCCCAGGAATTTGTTCGAACTTTTCAAACCCGTCGCGATTAACTGTTCCAGAAAAATCTGCCGAGTATCTCGCTGCGGTCGAGGCCGCCTTGAAGGCATTGAGTACTCTTAAGGAGTATCTGACAGAGAAACTGCCGCACGTGAAACGGCGAACCTCAACGATCTCATCGGCAACCTCACGACTTTCAAGATTCAGCTTCAGTAATAATTAAAGGGTTGTAACACCCTTACGACATTCTGGAGCGTTGCCGAGAGAACAACCTCGGCGCCCATCCGACACAATCCGAGGTCCCTGAAATTTCCATATCTCTCAATTACTCTCAAAACGTGCCCGCTGAGTTTCTGCTTGACCCCAGCAACGGCGAAATACTCTCTACTCGACCCTCCATCGTTTGTCTCACCAGGATCTTGGTATGAGCTCCAACAAGAGTGTGAAATCGCACGCGACGTCCGAGGTGGATACTTTTCTATCACTGGACTCGATCGACGCCATCATTAGTGCCGGTCGCAGCATTTCACCCGAAAATTGGAGAATTGCGAAACGTTCGCCGATGAGAAGTCAGGTCCGTCGTTGGTCGCGAACGGCATGACGCACGTCAACGGGCCTCATATTTCTGCAGTCACGCGATTCGAGTTCGACACAATGCACCACCAATCAGCGGTAGGTCTCTGACAGAGGAAGTGGACCAGTTTTGGGCAGCCGCACACGGCTGAGCGAGGCTAAAGAACATGGATCCCGTTCGCCTAAGTTTCTCTAGGACATTGGAAGGGCGCCATAAATCAATGTCAAGACAATGTCTCGCTCTCGATGGCTCTAGGACGGGCTGGTCGAAAAGCCTTAGATATGCGTCGTAACGCATAGACACGATTGCGGCGCTGGCCAACGGTTCATCGACACCCTTGGCAACGCCGGATTGGTTGATCGTGCGGATTTAACCGGTCGCCTCCTCGATCAAAGCCATTAGCGCCCCGGCCGACGAGATCGCGGCGTCAACTCCCCAAAAGTTGTCAAACAGCCAGCGATTGGCGTCATCATTGATTCGCGCGACGACCCGCGGAATTTCAAGGTGCCGCTTGGCCAGGAAGCAGATCACGAGGTTCTCCTCGTCGCGCTCGGTGCACGCGACCAACACGTCGGCACGCAGTGCGCCCGCTGCCTCGAGTGTCGCAGCGACCCAGGCATTGCCCGTTATCACCTCGAGGCCCGACGCAGCCAGGCTCGCGGCTCGCTCCTTGTCGCTCTCGACGACGATCACCTGATTACCCGGGGACAACAGCGCCCGAGCGACCTGTCCGCCGACCGTAGCGCCCCCAGCCACAATGACTCTCATTATTTCCACCTACCGCCCAGAAAGCTGCGCAGTCGCTCGAGCGCACCCGACGCGACGATGAAGCTCACCATATCCCCCGCGCGCAGCGTCGACCCGGCTCCTGGGATCATGGAGTGGCCGCCGCGGCTGATTTCAACAACCTGGATTTCGCCTTCCACGTTGAACTCAGCGACCCGCCGGTCCGCCAAATAGTCCGGCACCAGGGAACGAACCAGCAGCGATTCTCCATTGCCGAAAACCTGCTCGGGGTCGAGCGGCCGATGCTTTAACAGCAGGTGGATGCGATCGACGGTCATTTGGACGGTGGTGATCATCTGGAGTCCGAGGATGGAACTGACGGGGTACCACTCGACATTGTGCAGTCGACCGACAACGTGTGGGACGTGAAAGATTTCCCGGGCAATCCGCGCGACGACGATGTTAAGGCTGTCATTCGAACTCAGCGAGACGAAGGCGTCGGCCTGTTCGATCTGCGCCTCTTCGAGGACCGATCGGTGCACGGCGTCGCCGGTGACGAACGTACCGGCGAACGAAACTGGCAGGCGCGTACGGGTATCGCCGTCGCAGTCGATAACGCCCACCGTTTCACCCTCGGCATCGAGACGGGCTGCGAGGGCCGAGCCCGAGCGTCCGCAGCCAACTATTAGCACGTGCATCAGTGCGCCTCCAGTGAGAGCCCTCGCGACGCCGCCACCTGGCGGCGTCGATCGATAGAGCGATGCACCGCCTTACGGGTCTCGTCCGCCACGAGTAATAGTATTCCGAAACTGATCAGGAGCAGCCAGTCCGAGAGGTGCAACGGAGCAGTGTTGAAGACCCGTTGCAACAGCGGAACGTAGCTCACGCAAGTCACGAACGAGAGACCAAAGAGGCCGGCAAAGATGAGCGGTGTGTTAGAGAAAAGCCCGATCCGCAACACGCTCTCGCGATCGGTGCGCACGGCAAAGCTGTTAAAGAATTGGCTCACGACGATGCTGGCCTGGGTCATGGTGAGGGCCTCGCGGTAAGTGGGGTTAGATGCGCTGAACGCCGAAAAGGCCAAGTGGGCCGAGTGAATTCGCCAGAAGAAGGCGAACACGACGCCGATGGATTCAATGGCCCCGAGAAATAGAAAGCGGCGGACCACCTCGGAGGAAAACAGGTGTTCGCCCGGCGGACGCGGCGGACGGGCCATCGTGTCAGGCTCGGGCGCTTCGGCGCCGAGGGCCAGGGCGGGCAGGACATCGGAGCCGAGGTCGATGGCGAGGACCTGAAGGGCGGAGAGGGGCACGAGCGGGAAGCCGATGAAGGTCGCCGCCAGGATCGGGGCCAGTTCAGCGAGGTTGTGACTGAAGAGGTATACGAGGAAACGTCGAATGTTCTGGTAGACCGCGCGGCCCAACTCGATGGCGGTCACAATGGAAGCAAAAGAGTCGTCGAGCAGCAGCATCCCGGCGGCGGCCCGTGCCACGTCCGTGCCACCTTCGCTCATCGCCACGCCCACGCTGGCGCTCTTAAGAGCCGGCGCGTCGTTGGCCCCGTCGCCAGTGACCGCGACGATCTCGCCGAGTTCCTTCAGGGCTAGCACGATGCGCAGCTTGTGCTCTGGT
Source organism: Acidimicrobiaceae bacterium (assembly GCA_003141815.1). GTDB lineage: Bacteria > Actinomycetota > Acidimicrobiia > Acidimicrobiales > RAAP-2 > RAAP-2. The sequence goes on from PLNQ01000120.1 coordinate 3,352, forward strand.
CGGACCCGCGCAAAGATCACTTGATCATCCCCGCGCAGCGTCGTGGCGAGTTCTTCCTCACTCATGGCATCAAGGTCGGCACCGGTCACCACTCGAGCGGCTCCGGAGCGAACGATACCGACGCGACGACCGATAGCTTCGGCGGTGAGCCCGTAGTCGCCGGTGACCATGAAGATGGCAATCCTCGCGCGCTGGCAGGCCCGCACCGCGTCGGTGATCTCGGCCCGGGGCGGATCGACCATGCCCACAAGACCGAGCAGGGTGAGTCCATGCTCAGCGTCCTGCTGACTGACCCGATCAGAAGTCACGGCCCTGGTGGCGATGGCCAGCACGCGCAGCGCGGCGCCCGCCATCGTATCGTTGGCCGTCTCCACCTGTTGGCGGATCTCCGGGCCCAGCGGGATGACCTTACCGTTCCATTGAACTTCGGTGCAGCGCTCGATCAACGCCTGGGGGGATCCCTTGATAAACGCCTCGACGCCGTCGCCAACTTGATGCAGCGTGGTCATGATCTTGCGGTCGGAGTCGAAGGGAAAGACGCCCACTCGCGGAGCTCGCGACGACTCGGCCGCGAGATCGACTCCCGCCTTGGCCAACGCCACGAGGATTGCTCCTTCCGTAGGGTCGCCGAGCACCCGCCACCCTCGGTCCTCCGCCGGGGCAAGCAGGCGCGCATCGCAGCACAGTGCTGCGACTCTGAGCAAGTTGGTTACTTCGACAGGGTCCTGCACCTCGCCTTTGGGCGTGTAGCCGAGCCCGGTCACGGCGTGAACGCGGCCCGATTCGAAGATCTGTTGAAGGGTCATCTCGCCCTTGGTAAGCGTTCCGGTTTTATCGGTGCAGATCACAGTGGTCGATCCGAGCGTCTCTACCGTCACCAAGCGCTTTATGAGTGCGTGTCGCCGCGCCATGCGCCGCACACCGATCGCGAGCGACACCGACAAGGTGGCCGGTAGGCCTTCAGGCACCAGCGCCACCATCACCCCGAGCGCGAACACGAACGACAGGGACGCCGCGTTACCCGTCATCACCCGCACCGCGAACAGCAAGACGCCCGCCACGATAGCCACGAGGGCAACCCGGCGGGCCATGTCGCTCACCTGGCGTTGCAACGGACTCAATTCGCTGGGCACTTCAGCGGTTAGTCGATAGATACGGCCGAACTCGGTGTGCAGTCCGGTAGCGAACACGACCGCCTTGCCGGTACCGTTCGTTACCGAGGTCCCCATGAACACGCAGTTGCGCGCTTCGAGGGGTTCGCAGCCGACACCGACCGGCTCGTCGTTTCGAGAAATCGGCTGACTCTCGCCCGTCAGCGCCGCCATTTCAACGGAAAGTCCGTGCGACTCGATTACCCGACAGTCCGCCGAAATAGCGTCGCCCGCCTCGAGCACCACCACATCGCCGCCAACCAATTGCTCAGCGCCGACTTCTGTGAGTTCGCCCGCGCGTAGCACCCGAGCGGAGTGCGGCACCATGGCTTGGAGCGCTTCCGCGGTACGCTCGGCGGAATGCTCTTGGAAGAATCCAATGAGGGCATTGAGCAGAATCACGCCAAGAATTCCGAAGGCGAGTTCCAGATTCGCGAAGTTGCGCGGCGAGGTAAGAAGGAAGGTCGCGAACGTCAGTGCGGCGGCGACCACCAACAAGATCGCGAACATGTTGCTGAACTGAGCAGCGAATTCGAGGACCACGGAACGCTGGCGCGGAGCTGGCAATGCGTTCGGCCCATCGATCGCCAGCCGCCGGGTCGCATCAATGTTTTCGAGACCGCGGCGCGAGGTGTCCAGCGAAGCCAGCGCGTCCGCGGCTTCGAGTGTCAAAATCGTCGGAGTCTTCCTGATCGCTTCGGGGCCGCGAGGCACCCTAGTTCGCCCTTCATCGGCCACGAACCTCAGTATCACAGATGCCAGAACGGCGTTCTGCGCCTTCGACGTCCAAGCCCGCGTTTGACCGGAGCCTTTGCGTCATTGCCGCAAACTGACCTCGATGTTGGCGCCTTTATTGCGCGTAGGCGAGAAATGCCGCCAATATGACGCGCAGTATTTGCAGATTTCGCTCCNNCCACTGAATATCCATCAACTTCGATGGTGCCCCCGCCACGTCGCCGGGTCTCGACGGACACGAGTCTCGCCATCGTCGCAAAAGGCCCTGCTCCTCGCGCGACGAGTGATGAAATGACCAATGACCCTAGCGGGCTCTTCGCTCTCGAGTGATAGTGGAGTTATGTGGTCGCAACCATTGGGCAACGAGTCAGTGAGGACGCTCAACCGGTTCGCTCGTGCCGTCACCGGGGCCGTCGAGGACTACGACGAACTACTGGGGCTCGTTGGTGGACGTCAACTCGTACTCATCGGCGAAGCCTCGCACGGAACGCACGAGTTCTACCGAGAACGTGCTCGAATTACGCGACGACTCATTGACGAACTGGGTTTCAACGCGGTGGCCATCGAAGGAGACTGGCCCGACACCTACCGGGTTAACCGATACGTGATGGGCAACTCCAACGACGGCGACGCGAACACTTCGCTGGGAGGCTTTCGTCGCTTCCC
>PLNQ01000120.1:5949-6248 GCA_003141815.1 Acidimicrobiaceae bacterium
AGCTCGCGAACGTTACTCGTGCTTCGACCACGTGGGCGCAGATGGCCAAGCGTACGGGTACTCCTTAGCGAGCGGCGCGGCCGACCCGTGCGAGGACGCGGTCATTTCGCAACTGCTCGAACTACGCCGGCGATCGGACGACTACCTGCTCGCCAACGGCGTCGCCAACGAGGACGAGCAGTTCTACGCCGAGCAGAATGCGCAACTCGTGCACGATGCCGAGCAGTACTACCGCCTCATGTACCGAGCCAACGTCTCGTCGTGGAATCTACGCGATTCCCACATGGCGAACACCCTCG
>PLNQ01000121.1 GCA_003141815.1 Acidimicrobiaceae bacterium
ACGGGATTACCGGCCAGAGCGAAAATAGGCGTACCAGAAGTCGTAACGCCAAAGGTGAAGGGTTTGCCGGGTTTGATCGCCACTTGCATCGATTGGGCGTTCTCTTCACACAGCTGGGCGACCACCGTCTTCACGTAATCAGCGTCGCCGACGCTCACGCCGCCGGTCGAGATGATCGCGTCGCACGAAACGAGGCCGCGTTGGAACGCCTCAGTAATCTGCGCCGGGGTGTCGCCAGCAATCCCCAGATCGACGGGCGAGAATCCGCTTTGGCGAAGTGACGCCACGAGTGACGGCCGATTAGCGTCGCGGATCTTTCCGGGCGCGAGCGTCGGTGCGTCGGAGAGTTCGTTGCCCGTCGAGAGCACGCCGACACGAGGTCGGGGATGGACAAGTAGTGAGGTGACGCCCTGGCTAGAGAGGACGCCCAGCAGCGACGGACCGATCTCGTCGCCGACGCCGAGCAACGCCTGGCCCACGGTGAAGTCCTCGCCGGCGAGCCGTACGCACTCGCCGCGGGGAATCTCGCGAACAATGAACACGCACGCGCCGTCGGGTTCGAGGGTGGCTTCTTCTCGCATACAGACACTGTCCGCACCTTCTGGTAGGGGCGAGCCCGTCATAATGCGCATCGCCTCGCCTTCAGCGACTTTGGCGTTGGTGTAATCGCCCGCGAAGATCGAGTTCGTGACGCGCAAACGCGTCGAACCCCCGACGGTGTCGAACGCCCGCAGCGCGAAACCGTCCATCGCAGAGTTCTCAAATCGAGGTGACGGTTCACGGGCCGTGATCACCTCGGCCGCAATGCAGCCGAGTGCGTCATCAAGCGCGGACTCGACGTGAGCGAGCGGCACCAGACCGCGAAGAACGTACTCGCGCGCCTCGTCGAGAGGGATCATCGCTCCCGCGATCGTTGAATGACGACTCGACGAGCCACCTTTATCGGCTCTCGATGTTGATGATGGGTGAGGACTCATCGCTCCAAGCCGATCCGCCCTCAAAAAGCTCGCGCTTCCACATGGGCACGCTTACTTTGAGCGTGTCGATGTAGTACCGCGCCGCTTCGAACGCCTCGGCGCGATGTGGCGAGGATACGACAACGACGACCGTGGTCTCGGAGAGGTCGACCCGGCCGGTCCGGTGGTGGATCCCTACGGCGCCGAGGGTAGGCCAGCGACGACGCGCTTCGTCGATGATCTCGTCGAGACGCCGCTCTGCCAGTTCCTCACTCGTTTCGTACTCCAGCGCCTGCACGTCGTCGTGGGCCAACGACTCGTTGCGCACGACGCCACTGAAGGTAACGACCGCACCGCAGTCGGGCCGGATAGCCCAGTCGGTGAGGACGTCGAGCGACAGTCGTTCTGGCGTGATTGATACCCAGTTCTTAGACGGCGTGGACGACATTAAACCTCATCCTATGGTCGACATTTTTTGACTCTCGACGTTGGAACTCTCCGGCACCCTCACTTCGAGTCCGACGGATCACGCCTCGTCGAGGTGCGATTCGTGCGGCGTCGGTGGCTTCTCGAGTGATGATCGACACGAAATGATGGGGACCGGCCTGAATGTCGATCTGGGCTACGACCTTATCCTTCACGACCTTGGCCACGATACCGATAAAGCGATTGCGCGTGCACTGGGCCCGCGGATTCTTGGGCGTCGCCGCTCTCGTGCACTCAACGGCGGCTTTGGCGAGGTTTTCGCCTTCGAAGTAGCGCTTACCGTCAGCGCTCACTGCGGAGTTGATTCGTCCGGCGTCGGCCCAGCGGCGAATGGTGTCGGCGCTCGCTCCCAGTAGTTCGGCGGCCTGCGCGGCTCGGTATTTCACGATGGTGAGAGCCTAGCTACGAAGGACCTTGTCGTTCGAGCGGACGAACCGGCTCACCCGCCCATCATCGACATCGAACGCACGGGGCGCAAGAAGCGGGGCTCGTTGATGGCGTGTCCGGGGAACTTTTCCCAGACGGCCTGGCGAAGCACACGCGCGACGTCTTCGTTCGACGCCCCGGCGCGCATCACATCTCGAAGCGAGAACTCGTTGTCGGAGAACAGACAGTTTCGTATCGCTCCATCCGCGGTAAGACGAAGACGGTTGCACGTGCCACAGAACGGTTGGGTGACGCTCGAGATGAGACCGATTTCTCCTTGACCGTCGTCGAACGTGAACCGTTCCGCTGGTGCGGAACCACCGACGTCAATGGCCCGCAGGGGCCAGCATGCATTGATGCGTTCGAAGATTTCGCGACCGGGAACGATCTGCGTCTTATCCCCCTGACCCTGGGCGTCGAGCGGCATGAACTCAATGAAGCGCACGACGCGACCCGTGCGACGGGCGAACGAAGCGAAGTCAATTATTTCATCGTCGTTCTGTCCTCGCAGGATGACGACGTTTACTTTCAGCGGCGAGAGGCCGGCGGCTTCAACGGCGTCCATGGCGACGAGCACGGTCGCGAGGTCGCCTCGGCGTGGCATCGCGTTGAATCGTTCTGATTGCAGTGAGTCGCAACTGATATTCACTCGCTTGAGCCCAGCGTCAGAGAGGGACTGCACGAGCGGGGTGAGCAACATAGCGTTGGTCGTAAGACTGAGATCCTTGAAGCCCACTTTCGAAAGTCGTGACACCAGGTTCACGAGGTTCTTTCGCACCAGCGGTTCGCCGCCAGTGAGGCGTAGCGAGGACACGCCCATGTCGCACGCGACCTCGGCGACGCGAAGAATCTCGTCGAAGCTGAGCAGCGCGGCGGGGGGCTGGAACTGCATGCCCACTTCGGGCATGCAGTAAACGCAGCGAAGATTGCACCGATCGGTTACGGATATACGAAGGTCGTCGTGGACCCGGGCGTAGCGATCGACCAGTGGTCCGTGCCGGGGCATGAGCGCGTAGGGATCGTCGGATCGTGAGCCCACGGCCGCGTCATTACCAGAGTGGGGTCGCACCGAAACTGACACCGACGTTGTGGTACCCGCATGACACTCTCTCGACGTCGACGGAGTGTCGTAACGCTCTGGAGCGACGGGGGAGTCAGCATTTATTACTGGAGTCCATGCTAGCGGCGACGCGTTGCGTGATCATCGGACGAGTTCGACAATCACGTCTCCGAGTTTGGCACCGCTTGACCCCACGAGCCCGATTGACCGCCTTCTTTTCGTGGGAGGGCGAGGTCGTCGAATTGCGCGTTGGGGTCCAAGCGTCGCAGCGCGTTTGCCATGGAAAGCGCCGCGAACGCGCACGCGGTTAGCGCTTCCATCTCGACGCGTCGATGGGGATCTGGGGCTCTCATCGGAGCGGTCGCTATGTCATCGTCAGTCCCAGACGCTGAACGTCTTCGGGCGTATCGACGTCAGAGAACTGCCCTTCGTGAGCGACGATGCCCCATTCGGATTCGCCGAGTAAGACCACGTCCGTTTGAGCGACGAGATGTTGCAGAGAACGAACACCCCGAGTAAACATCGGTCCCGCCGCGTCGAGGTCCTGCGCGCTCCAACGCGCACAAAGCGGCTGCGGCCGCTCTTGAACCACGGGCACGATCGAGCCTGGCGATTCCCATTCCACGAGCAGTCGTAACAGCGATTCAGAGAGGAGCGGGAGGTCACACGCGACCACCAAAGCACCCCCCGCGTGTCCGCGATCGCGCAGCGCACGACAGCCGGAAGTCAGGGCGGCGAGAGGGCCACCACCGGGTGGCTCTTCCAATGTCGTCGGAAAGCCCGAGACGCCGGGACCAACTTCGACAGCCGTTTCGACGACAAGGCGGAGCAACCTCGCCGTTCGAACGGCGAGTGTCGATCCCTCGACGATCAATTGTGATTTGTCATGGCCCATGCGTTCGCTCTTGCCGCCGGTGAGCAAGATTGCCGCGACGGTTGGCGATAGATCGGACATCACATCATCGTACAAATCGGTGCTTGATTCACGTTTCGTATATATCGCACGAACCGGCGAATATATCGCACGAAGCGCCATAGGGTGGAACAAAATGCCTCCTCAGTGGAAATATTGCTCCCGAGACACCCCTCTTGATAAGTGAAGGTGCGAGAAATGACCGTGAATTCAGACGACGCAATTAACGTCAGGGAGCCGGAAACCTCTGCGGTTGGCATACCGGGGTTGCAAGAAACGTTCTACTACGCGCGCACCGAGATGGGCCTCACACGAACGGTGAAGACGCTGCTCAAATTGAACCAGATTGACGGTTTTGACTGCCCGAGTTGCGCGTGGGCCGATCCGAAGCCGGGCGAGCGGAGCCACGCGGAGTTCTGCGAGAACGGAGCCAAAGCCGTTGCGTGGGAAGCAACGCGAGCTCGAGTCGACCGGGCGTTTTTTGCTCACCACTCCATCGAACAGTTACTCGCCGAAGATGCCCACTCGCTCGAGCACCACGGTCGTCTCACCGAGCCGATGTACCTCGCGCCGGGCGCGGACCACTACACCCCGATCTCTTGGAACGACGCGCTGCAACTCACCGCCGATCGCCTTCGCGCGATGCCCGACCCGAACCGTGCGGCCTTTTATACCAGTGGTCGAGCCAGCAATGAAGCGGCTTTCGTCTATCAACTGCTGGCCCGGCGCCTCGGGACGAACAACTTGCCGGACTGTTCGAACATGTGCCACGAGTCAAGTGGTACTGCGCTCTCTGCGACGATTGGCGTCGGCAAGGGAGTCGTCACCCTCGAGGACATCACTGATCATGCTGAGTTGATCGTGATTATTGGTCAAAATCCCGGTACCAACCACCCCCGTATGCTCACCGCACTGGAGATGGCGAAGAAGCGTGGCGCGCGCATCGTGTCGGCCAATCCGCTGCCCGAGGCCGGATTGCTCGGATTCAAGAACCCTCAGACGGCTCGCGGACTCGTTGGCGGTGGCACGAAGTTGTCCGATCGGTACTTGGCGGTGCGCGTCAACGGCGATCTCGCCATGTTCGCGGGCGTCAACAAAGCGCTGTTGGCTCTTGAAGAGAAGGCGCCGGGCACGATCTTCGACCACCCCTTTATCGAGACGTACTGTGATCGCTTTGACGAGGCGTGTCAAGGGTGGCGCGACCTTGAGTGGTCCGCCATCGAAGAGGCGAGCGGACTGACGCGCAAAGAACTCGAAGCCTTCGCCGGCGACGTGGTAGCCGCGAAGAGTGTCATCGTCTGCTGGGCGATGGGCATCACACAACACCGCAACGCCGTCGCCACCATTAACGAAGTCGTGAACTTCCTACTCCTGCGCGGCAACATCGGTCGTCCGGGCGCAGGACCGTCGCCTATTCGTGGCCACAGCAACGTCCAGGGAGACCGCACCATGGGCATTTGGGAAAAGATGCCTGACTCCTTCCTTGACAAACTGCGTGACGAGTTCGGATTCGAACCACCCCGCGAACACGGCTATGACACGGTGAACACGATCCGCGCTCTGCGCGACGGCAAGATTGACGTCTTCTTTGCGTTGGGCGGCAACTTCGTTTCCGCGACTCCCGACACGGCTGTCACCGAGGCGTCGATGAAAAACTGCAAATTGACCGTGCACATCGCGACTAAGTTGAATCGTTCCCACCTCTGTCATGGGAACGAAGCGCTCCTACTTCCGTGTCTCGGTCGCACAGAACGCGACGTGCAGGCGAGTGGCGAACAAGTCGTCACCGTTGAAGACTCGTTAGCCATGGTGCACGAGTCGAAGGGTCGACTCAACCCTGGTTCGGAACATCTTCGCAGCGAAATCTCGATCGTGGCCGGTCTGGGCAAAGCGCTCTTTGGTGAGGACGTTGGTTGGAGCACCATGGCGAATGACTATCGAGTCATTCGTCGTCATATCGAGCACGTCGTCCCTGGTTTCGACGACTACGAGCGGCGTGTACACGAACCTGGTGGTTTTATGTTGCCCCGGGGTCCGCACGACTCGCGCACCTTTGAGACCGCGACGGGCAAGGCGCGCTTCACGCGCAACGAGTTTGACGTGATCGTGGTGCCCGAGGGACACCTCATCTTGCAGACAGTGCGCTCGCAGGACCAGTTCAACACGACGGTGTACGGATTCGACGATCGCTACCGCGGCATCAGGGGTGGACGTCGCGTGGTGTTCGTCAACGAAGCTGACCTTGCCGAGCGGGGGCTGCACGACGCGGATGAGGTGGATCTCATCAGCGTCTACTCCGACGGCGAACGTTACGCGAAGGGTTTTCGCGCGGTCGCGTATCCGACTCCCAAGGGATGCGCGGCGGCGTACTTCCCCGAGGCCAACGTGTTGGTACCCCTGGATTCAACGGCGCTGGGCAGTAACCAGCCGACGTCAAAGTCCATCATCATCCGTATTGAAGCGGCGTCGTAGTGGGCGTCGTACGGAGGCGAATCGGTTCTACTGCGTGAGTTCGTCGACGACGCGTTCGGCTCCGGAGTAGACGACCATCGAAGGGTCGCCTAGGAAGCCGACCAGAGTCATGCCAGACTCCTCGGCCAGATCTACGGCGAGTGACGACGGTGCGGACACCGCACAGAGCATCGGGACCCCTGCCATGACAGCCTTTTGCACTAGTTCGAACGAGGCCCGGCCCGAGACCAGTAACAGTGCACCACGAAGCGGCAGTCGTCCTTCGCGTAGAGCCCAGCCGATGACCTTGTCGACGGCGTTGTGTCGCCCCACGTCTTCACGAAGTACCAGTAGTTCGCTCAACGCACCGTCGAAGAGGGCCGCCGCGTGGAGCCCGCCGGTTTTCTCGAATACTCTCTGGGCGGCGCGCAGTCGTTCGGGCAGTGATGCCAACATCCCCGGAGTCACGCGCAACTGGTCGTCGCGCACGTCAAAGGAGGACCGTGTACGCACCGCATCAATCGAGGCCTTGCCACAAAGTCCGCACGAGCAAGTCGTAAAAAACGCTCGCGCGACAGATTCATTCGGCGGGGCCACAGTGTGTCCGAGCTCGAGATCGAGAACGTTGAACCGGTTAGCGTCGCTTACAGTTTTCCCCGCGCAGTAGCGCATGGAGACCAGTTCGTCGGTGCGGGTAATGACGCCCTCACTCACCAGAAAACCTGCGGCTAGATCGAAGTCAGCTCCCGGCGTTCTCATCGTGACCGCCATTGATCGTCCGCTGACTCGTAGCTCGAGCGGTTCTTCGCCAGCGAGCGTGTCGCGTTCACGCACCGGTGTTGACCCCACGGTCATTCGAACGACTCTTCGTACTGGCGATATTCGACTCACGGGGTCACCTTGTCTCTGCAAGAAACCTGCCTTGCACGCTTTCGAGTATTCGCAGGACCAATTTCTAGCGAGCCTAACGACTCTCACGTTCTACGCAGTTAGTGCCCTTCCGAGACCCGCGCGGGTAGCTCTTGGAAACTTGGGTCTCGTCGCTACGCTGTTCAGCGTGAGTATGTCGGCCGCCGAGTGGCTCAACGCCTTTGCGGAGCAACTTAATATTGACCCACCCAGTGATGACGAACGCGACGCCATTTTAGCGCTCGCGGGTGTCGCCGCGCACGCCTCGGAGCGAACGGCTGCGCCCATCGCGTGTTGGCTGGCGGCCCGAGCGGGAGTGACGACGAACGAGGCGCGCTCGTTGGCGATGCAAATTATCGACCCCGACGTCGACGACGAACTTCGCCCCTAGCCTCAAGGCGCCTCAGCATTGGATTAACGTCTCGACATTGCACGAACGAGAGCGTCTCACGCCTGTGTTCAGTGAGGCGGCGGTCCCGCTGTGACGCGGCATGTCTCACGTCGTGAGTCCCCATCATTGACGTCCGACGGATTGTCAGCGGTGGCGAAGAATACGTTCCTTGCGACTTACCGAGGTAGACATCCATGGCGTACCTGACTATGCGTTGGAGCAGCCGCGACGTGCGAATGGTGAGCGTCGGGCTGTCAACATTCAGTTAAAATTTGTCCCGGCACATCCGTCGACTGGTTCAGCCAGCGAGAGTAATCTTCGCGACGCGTTCAGAGGAAGCGGATTTAGGTTCTTCGTAAATGACATTGACCAAAGTCTTTCCCGAATCGAAAGCGGTCACGCTTTCTGCTCTCAATGAGGAGCTAACGAATTCGTTGACATATCGTATCGAGACTCTTAGGGTCGGAACGAAGACGTCGAAGCCCGTTTTATTAAAGGGTCTCTAACTAAGGAGGTATTCGTGCTAAGCACGACGGTTACTTTGCCCGTATCTTCATTTCCGCCGTTAGCGCTCGGATTTATGGGGCTCGGGACTGGCTATTTAATATTCGGGTTGCAGGAATTATTCGGTTACCCAAAACGCAACGTCGAGAATGACGTGGCGACTGGTATCTGGGGGATTTGGTTGCCAGGCTTCTTCCAGCTCGTCGCGGGTCTGTTTCTGTTCGCAGGGTTGACGCTGTTTGGAACTTTTACTGCGGCACCTTTGTACATGGCGGCACTCGCGTTTACGTCGTACGGCATTCACTGGTTTGCGATTGGCTGGATTCGAATTCGAGGAAAGAGCGACTCGCGAATTAACGTAGGAATGACGATTGCTTTCACAGCAATTTCGGTCCTCGGGACACTCGTCTTCTTGGGAGCGCACGACGATCCCGTGGCGGGGGTGTTCATCGGACTGATCTGCGTGTACGTTGCTGACTTAGTTGCGAGTATGAAGCCGGATCTACCCAAGGTGGGCTCATTCGGTGAGCGGGCGCTTGGATTCTTTCACCTTGGTACGGGTCTTTGGCTCCTATACATGATGTTCGCGGTGACACTTGACTTTACGATTGGATACCACTGGATCACCTGATTTCGTTCGAAGGGTGCGCGACAGGAGTGGTCGGCTCGTCGTTGGTAGGAATGTCACACCATGGTCTGATCAAGAGTTTTTGGAGCCACCATTGTTGAGCAATTGTGCGTTTGGGTGTTTCACATCAACCGTGCTGATGCACTGTTCGACCGACATCGCGGATTCGCCAGATCCTTCTTGAGGAAGTAGTGGCTGACTCAATCAACATTCGAGTGATAATTGACATCGATCGAACAATGCGCACCCCCAGAAATCACCTTACGGCGTTCTTTGCAAAAAGATCACTCCGTCTACCGAACTCAGGGTTGAGCGCTCTCATTGGGTAGCAATCCAATGAAGTCGGTGTGAATCGGCCTGGGTTTTCCGGAGACTGCTCTCTACAAAACCCGGCGCGATTCAGACGCTGACAAACACAGAGATCCTGTTCGAGTTGACTTAGTGACTACCGTCGTGAAAGTCAGTTGGCCAAATGAACTTCAGGGCACTCAACTTATGAACCCATTTCCTCCAACGCCTAACGCAGTTGGTTCAGAAATTGGATGTTTTCAATTTTCGGAGCAGATCGCCGAGGATGAGGTGCCTCTTGATTATCAGTGGGGATTTACTATGTGGATTGGATACTGGCCGAATTACGATGTCAGATTCATGATTGGCAATTACGTCCGAATAGTTCGATTCATCGTTGATCGACTAAGTACTTGTTTGGATTGAGTTCTTCACTTACTTAGGCCCATGATTCATCCCAGTTTTCGGGATTCTGAATTTTGCTCTTCCAATTGAGCCAGCGATAGTAGTTAGGCGGTGTTAAGTGGACCCCAACCCTTGGACAACCCGACGGGCTTCCTAAGAGGTGAGCAGGTGGTTGACAGCGAGTTCAGCCGGCCCGCTGGTTGACGCGTAACTGATAATAGACCTCGTCGGGTGTCTGGTCGTCAAGCGAGCTGTGCGGACGGTCCTCGTTGTAGTACTTGAGAAACGTTCCGATGCCTTCTCGACACGCGGTGTCGCTCTCGGCGGGGTTCAGGTAGATGCGGTCGTATTTGAGCGTGCGCCACAACCGTTCGATGAAGACGTTGTCGATTGTCAATGGCCAATTTCCAGTACCCGCTCGTGGCCAGCAAAAGTCCCCGCTGAGGAAAGGTGGCGTTTGCCACGACTCTGAGGCAGACTTACCTAATCAACACGTGTTGCTGTTTTCGACCAGCGGGTGTTGCTGTTTTGGGTCGGCGTCTACAAAACGGGCAGATGAGTGAGGTATTGATGGTGGGCAACGACGAAAACATCGGTTCACCGCAGTTGTTTGGACCTGGCTTGTCTCGAAAGGTCTCAAACGGCAGGTCCTCCCTGCTGGCCACTTTTGGTGATCCCAATCGTGTGCTGGCTGTCATGCTCGCTGTTGGCGGCGTGCAGGGGGTGGTGCTCCTCGCGATGCCCCACTGGCGTGTCGACCACCCCCTAATCATCCTGGGTGTAACCGTCGCGTCGCTCGTAGGCGCGCTGTTCATCTGGCTGTCGCGGCGACGTTTAGGGCCTCGTGGCCTCCAGGTCGTGTCGGGCATCGGTCTCGCGATCGTGAGCCTGGCGGTGTTCGGCTGCGGCCCAGAGCCGGCGTCGCTTTATGTCGCGTACGTCTACTTCTTGATCGTGCTCTACTCTGCCGCCTACTTCAGCCCCGTTGCCGCGGCTGGCCACTTGGCCGCCGTTGGTGTCCTCTACGCGGTTGCCTTGGCGCTGCACCCGGTGGCGGCATTTCCCGGCCAGTGGATACAAGCCATGTCGGCCCTGTCGGTCACCGCACTCATCGTTGGCGGCTACGCCTTCCAGGTCAGGCGGTCGGCGGCCAACCTCAACTTCCAGGCCTTTCATGACACGTTGACCGGGCTTGGCAATCGAGCGCTGTTCTTGAATCGGGTGGATGACGCCCTGCGCCGGACCGACGGCCGGGCGGATCAGGTAGCCGTTCTGTTCTTGGACGTCGACGACTTCAAAACGGTGAATGACAGCCTGGGCCACCCAATCGGCGACCAACTGCTGACCGCCCTGGCTGGTTGCCTGGGCTCGCTTACAAGACCCGGTGACACCCTCGCCCGGCTCGGAGGTGACGAGTTCGGCATGCTCCTCGAATCTGGTCCGATGCCCCAAATCGCCGAAGAACTCGCCGTGCGGATCGCGGCGATGCTGGCCACACCATTCCAGCTCGGTGGTACCGAGGTGACCATAAGTGTCAGCATCGGCATTTCGGTCGCCCTACAGTCGCAGAGCACCTCTGAAGAACTCCTGCGCGAAGTAGATCTGGCCATGTACCTGGCCAAGCAGAACGGCAAAGGTGGCTTCGAGATCATTCGCCCGGGCATGCTCGACGACGCGTTCAAGCACCTAGCCGTCATCACCGACCTGCGACACGCTCTGGTCAGCAACGAGTTCGAGGTCTTCTATCAACCCATCGTCGGTGTCCGCGACGCGATCCCTGTTGGCGCCGAAGCCCTGGTTCGCTGGCACCATCCCCAACGCGGACTGGTTGCCCCAGCTGAGTTCGTCGGCGTTGCCGAGTCCACCGGAATGATCGTCGCGATCGGGGACTGGGTTCTCAACGAGGCGTGCCGCCAGGCTTGCGCTTGGCGGCAGACACAGACGATCGATGACGCCTTCTACATCAGCGTCAACCTGTCTCTGCGCCAACTCGCCGAACCGAAGATCACCGACGACGTCGCCCGAGCGCTGCGCCGGTCCGGGCTGCCGCCCAGCGCCCTAGTGCTGGAGATCACCGAGACAGCCGTCATGCTGGATTTCGACGTCAGCGTTGCCCGCCTGCAGTCCCTCAAGGACCTCGGAGTCCGGCTCGCCATGGACGACTTCGGCACCGGCTACTCATCGCTGAACCGGCTGCGAAACCTCCCGATCGACATCGTCAAAATCGACAAATCCTTCATCGACGACATCGGCCGCGAGGGCCAAGACCGGACTCTGGTCCAGAGCATCATCCATATGACCCACTCCCTCGGCATGACCTCGGTCGCCGAAGGCGTCGAAAAGCCAGACCAGTACGACGCCCTGGGCGAACTCGAATGCGACACCATCCAGGGATACCTGTTCGCTAGACCGCAGCCAGCGGTGGATACCGGGCGAACACTGCTGCGGCTCGCAGCCGGTCAGGCGCCCACCCGATCGTGATTGGTTCTCTTTGCTTGCACTTCGACCTCCATGAGACTCGGTGCCCACATCTTAAGAAGGTGTCCAAGATCCGGGGTCCACTTCAGTGATCCAGAAATCGCGGAAGCAGAGGCGCGGGCCGCATATGACTCTTTTGCAAGTAGTCTCTCTCGCCTCGAAGACAGGACAAACGTACAATGATTGGTAAGTTTGTCCTGTCTTCGAGGCGACCCACGCCTTTCGCCACTGATGGCGAAAACTCTCGCCGGCGTGGCACCTGCTGTCATCACGACGGCGGGCTTTGACCCGCTTCTTGACGAAGGTGCTGCGTACGCCACTCGTCTTATTAACGAAGGCGTGCAGGTGACATATGTTCCAATGAACACGATGCTGCACGGCTGGTTCGCACTCCTGCCAAGCTCGGCGGCCGCGCGTCATGAGTTCGCCACGTTACTTAATGCAATGCGATTGCTCTCTTCCGAATGAACTTCAAATAATGGAAGTCGTGAACTGAGCTTCGCAAGGGGCGCGAGCAACGTTCGATACTGCAGTCGGCGACTTGTTGAATTGTCGTGCGTTGCTGACGCCGTTGCTGACGGAGCTGGGTCTATATCTAGAAGTACGGACTTCGACCAAGAGATTGTGTCTTTTCGGTATGAGTCTCTGATCGAATTCGGTGACCCCTTGCGTAAATTGCAAAGGCATTCCGTCAGCAACGCCGTCAGCAGCGCCAAAAAATTTGAGCACACACCGGCGAATCTCAGTGGACACAATGTGCTACCGTTAGGCGAGATTTGGACGTCAGAAAGCGGTGGTGAATAGGAAATATGGGCATGACACGCAAGGGGTCACAGGTTCCGGTCGCGTACGGCTTACTGATGCTCCATTTGGAGTTTCGCGTTGCCCCATTGACAAATCCCTGATTCGTCCTCGACGTTTCGTCAGCGCAGTGTCTGGTAGAGCCGAAGCGACGACACCGACAGCAGCGCCGCCGCAAAGACGGCAAGCACACCGAGTTGTGGCGCAATAGTCATGAGAGAGCCGTGGCGTGATAACAAGCTTGTCCACGCGTCGACCGCCCACGCCTGGGGAGTAACGTGTCCAATTTCGCGCATCGTCGAACTTACGATCGAGAGCGGCCACATGCAGCCGCCGAGCATCGCGAGGGCGATGCCTGCCGTCGGACCAATTGCCGACGCCTGCTCGGGAGTGCGAAAGAAAGTACCCGAGAACAGGCCAGCACCCGCGCCAACGAGAGCCCAGATGATCACGAGCAGCGTCGCGGCGAGTGGGTTACCCCACGAGACCCCGAAGACGACGGTACCGACAGTGACAATGAGCGCGGACTGCACGAGGGCCAGCAAGAAATACGTCAGCGCCTCGCCGAAGATGATCGTGCGCGCGTGCACGGGACCGGCCAGCATTCGTTCGTACATCCCTAGGCGCCTGGTTTCTATGATGGTGGCCCCTCCGGTGAGCGCGCTGAGAAAGACGAAGAGAACGAGTTCAGTCGGCGCGCTGTAGCTGTAGCCCTGGGGGAGCGTGATCACGCGGGAGTCGGCGCGCACGGTGCGCAGTCCCACCTGAGGGACTCGGCTCTGCAGGGACGTAGCCTTCGCGAGCGCTTGATCGAAGGACGACGACGAATGGGCGACGGCGAAGTTCGCGGACTGCACAAGAGCGCCCTGACTCAGGATGACCGAGGAGACGGCGGTCGCGGCGGCCTGCTGCGTGCTGTTCACCTGCTCGGCGAAAATGGTGACCGTGACGGGCTGGGATCTGCTCTCATCGGCACCGAGGCGGGGTGGGAGTAGAACCCCGGCACTGATTTCTCCTCGTGCGAGCGCCTCCGTGAGGCTCTTACGGTTGGTGTAGGTGATGACGTCGATGCCGCGTGCGTTATCGAGGGCCGCGACGAGCCGTTGGCCAGCGGTTCCACTAGCCGAACTGTCCACTCCGACGCGGAACGTCGCGAAGCCGCGCACCGTCGCCCCGACGATGATGATCACGATGATCGGCAACACCAACAAGAGAAAGAGTGACATGCGATCACGGACGATCCGGCGGGTCGAGGCGCGCGCAATGGCGATTGCCCTCACGAGACGGCCCGTCGCGCTAGGGCGATGGCGACGCCGCCGGTTAACGCGCTGACGACGAGAATCACCTCGATTGGTCTCACCACCGTCGCCAGTCCGCCGCCAATCGTCGCCAGGTCGGTGAAACCGCGCATGGCTTCGCCGTTAGGGGTGAAGAGCGCGAGCGTTCGCATGAGCGGAGGCGACGAAGAGATCATAATGAAATTACCGCCGAGTAGCGCGAGCCCGAAGATGAGTATCGAGGAGAATCCTTCGGCCTGGCGCTGGGTTCGCGCGACGCCGATCACGAGTGCGGTAAGGCAGACCACCGAGATTACGAGGGCGAGCCCGAGCAGCACGGCCGCCACGGGGGTGCCCCAATTGGCGCCGAAGGCGACCGACGTGATGACGCCGACCGTCGCGAGGCTGAGTGCGCCATAGACGAGGACTGATAGGGCTTTGCCAGCAAGAATCTCCGCGGGACGAACTGGTGCCGCGCGCATTCGCTCGATCATTCCCTGGGTGCGGTCGACGAAGAAGCTACGGGACGCAAAACTGATCGTGAACAGCAGGAAGAAGATCGCCATCGCGGGGCTGTAGTAGCTGATCGCGGTGAGCTGATCGGCGCCGATTGGTCGCTCGACCGACTGGAGCGGGATGTGAAGTATGGCCGCCTGCGCCGAGAGCGCCCTCAGCGAACTCACGGGAGCCCCGGTGGCGAGAGCAGTCTCGACTGAGAGTCGGTCGGCGTTGATCTGGGCGATGAAGGAGGCGGCGATTGAGCGAGTGACGTTGCCCTCGACTTGATGATTGACGCTGGTGACGGTGGCGAGCGACTCGGGATGCTCTTTGGTCAGCGAGGTGGAGAAACCGGCGGGGATCACGAGGGCCGCCGCCACGTGGCCGTCGTGCACGTCGGCGCGCGCGACGGAACTGCTGGGCAGATTGACCACTGAGAGAACGGTGCGCGACGCTTTTGAGTTGAGGCTTTTCACCAACTGGGTCGCGACCGCGCCGTGGTCGTCGTTCACTACTCCGAGGGAGTAGTGAAAAGTCTCCGTCCCCTTGAATGCGAAGCTCATGAGCGCGGCGATCAGTAGTGGTGCGATGAGCCCGATCACGATGGCCGACCGGTCGCGCAGGCGCTGTCGCAAGTCCTTGCGGGCAATGAGCAGGGCTGCGCGCATATCAGTCGCGCAGCGCAGTGCCGGTGAGGTGCAGGAAGACCGCCTCGAGATCGGGCTCGGTGACGTCGATCGAGTTGATGGTGACGTCGATCTTCTCTGACGCCTCGAGGAGCTGGGGCAACATCCGACGACCATCGCTCGCTACCACTTGGACCGCATCGCCGGTCGTTGCGACGCTTTCGACCCCGTGAATTGATCGACACGCCGCGGCGAACTCGTCGAGATTGCCCGTGGCGGACATTTCGATCCGGTCGCGTTCACCGAGCTGCTCGACGAGTTCGCGACGTGTGCCTTCCGCGATGAGGCGCCCGTGGTCGATGATGCCGACGCGGCTGCAGACGCGTTCGGCCTCTTCCATGTAGTGGGTCGTATAGAGCACCCCCATGCCGGCGCGGCCGAACTCTTGCACACGCTCAAGGATTGAATGTCGGCTCTGGGGATCTACGCCGACCGTGGGTTCGTCGAGAACGAGTAGTCGAGGGTGATGTAAGAGCCCCGCGCCGATATTGAGGCGTCGTTTCATCCCGCCGGAGAAGGAATCGACACGATCGTTAGCGCGGTCACTCAGCTCGCAGAGTTCGAGCACTTCGTCGACCCGCTGACGGACGACGTTGGACGGAAGCTTGTAGAGCCGCGCAATGAAGCGGAGATTTTCGCTCGCCGTGAGATCCGGGTAGAGGGCGATGTCTTGGGGCACGTAGCCGATGAGACTTCTCACCGACAGATCAGAGTTGACGTGACGCCCTTCGACCGTCACCTCGCCGGCGTCAGGCTCGAGCAGTCCGCAGACCATCTTGATCGTCGTCGTCTTACCGGCACCGTTGGGACCGAGCAACCCGTAGATCTCACCTGGCTCAATCGACAAACTAATGCCCTCGACCGCAGGGCGGTCGCCGAAGCTCCGTCGCACGTCCACACAGCGCAGGAGCGAACCGTCTGGCATGAAGGTCATGGTAGTGAAGACGTGTGCAAGAACTGTAGGGGAGAAGGTCCCAAATGACGATATTGGAAGGGGCGTGAACTGGGAGTGACTGGCAAGCGGAACCGCCAAAGCCTCAACGCCGTCCGGAATGTGACCGGTAACCTGCGAGAATCTAGTGGAGTTACAACGACGGTGGAGAGTGGCTCTCGTGACCCTTTGCGTAATGTGCAAGGGCAACAGTTATTTTTCGTTTCGGGTAGGGCGGCGTGGGTCTTGGACATTTTGAACGGAATTTTCGTTCAGCAGCGCCGTCAGCAGCGCCGAAAAATTTGAGCACCCAGAGGCAAATTTCAGCGGACAAAAAGTGCCACAATTTCTTGAAATGTGAACGCCAGAAAGCGGCGGTGACTAGGAATTATGGGCATCACACGCAAGGGGTCACAGGTTCAAGTCCTGTACGGCACACGGATCGTTGTCAGTCATACACGTATTCCCAGTCGACGAATAGATTCACGTCTTCGCTTGCGCCGATGTCTTCATCGTGTCGTCGCATCGTCGACAAAGGAGGACAAGGCCGACTGATTTGAAGGTCGAAATGGGCAGCAAAAACCAGTGCAGGTCATGCCGTCAATGCGTGTGCACCGTGGTAAGCAGTCCAAGGCAGATATCCACCTCGAGTCGGGATCAGTGGAGCAGCCTGGAGGGTGCACGGGAGGGTGCAGCCAGGGTGTGAACGCCTCGGGATCAGGTACGACGCGAAGAGCGCAGGGGAGTGGCCGGAACATCACAGAGGGTACGGCCCACGCATCGTTGTCAAGAATGCAAGATATTCACAGATCAGTGACGGTTTCGTCTGTCCGATCGCTTGAACGGGTCTGACCGCAACAGTTGTTCGTACGGCTTCGATCTCAAAAGGCCGCGAACCATCAAAACCTGGTCCAACAGGGACGTGTTCGCAATGTTGTCGTCGACGACCGGAATCCTGGCCTCGTCAAACCCCGGCAAGCGTTTCGATCACGCTGTCAAGGGGCCGTTCCTTCCATTCCGTGCGGATCGTCGAACCAACGTAGCAATTCCTCCACGTCAAATGGCTTGGTGAGATAGCCGGAGGCACCCATCTCCAAGATCCGTCGAATCTGCCCGGGACTGGCATCGGCGCTCACGACCACGGTAGGGATGTCCTTGGTGGTCACCTCTGCCTGCAATCGCCGTAGAACTTCCTCACCTGACATATCAGGTAAATGGAGGTCCAAGAGGATCAGGCCGGGCTGAGACGAGGAGATCAGATCTAGCCCGAGTCGACCATGCATTGCGTGAATCAGAGTGACTTCTCGACGACGGGCGACAATCTGCTCCATTAACCGCACGTTGGCAAGATTGTCCTCGATGTAAACGACGCTCAACTGCGAATGACGAACCAGAGGGGTGGCAGTCGAACTCACGGCGCCCGCTGTCGGCGAACCTTGCTCATCGGGTTGCGGTCCTACGGTTTTGACCAACGGCAGCAGAACCGTGAAACTACTACCGACGCGAGGAGCTGATGCGACCTCAATGCGACCGCTCATCAGCTGAATGAGTCGCTGCGACAACGCCAAACCGACACCGGTGCCCTCCTCACCGGTGCTCTCTCGACCCAACCGGTCAAAAGGGGTGAACAATCGCTTCAACTCCTCAGAGCCGATTCCGATTCCGGTGTCAGAGACGGTGATGGCAAACTCGCCGTTTGGCCGAGTGGAGCAACTCAACCTGATCTCGCCATCGTTCCGGTTGTACTTGATCGCGTTGGCCACGAGATTCAGCAGTACCTGCTTGAAGCGCTGTCGATCGGCCAGCACATGCTCGTGGCAGACGTCCCCTACTGGCATTAGGACCGTCAGATTGCGCGTCGCGACCAGGGGCACCACGAGGTCCATCACCTCGTCCAACACGTCTGACACCAGCACGGATTCGATGGACAGTGCCAGTTCGCCTGAGTCGATTCGGGAGATGTCCAAGACCTCATTGATCAGATCCAGCAGGTGCCGCCCGCCGTGGATGATCTGACGCACCGACTCATGCTGATCTTCATTCAGTTCATCCATTCTCAGTAATTGCGCAAACCCCAGAATCGCGTTCATCGGTGTTCGTAACTCGTGGCTCATCCGTGACAGGAACTCGGTCTTGGCCGCATTGGCCCGTACCGCCTCGGCCCGTGCGGACGCCTCGGCCCGATGGGCGTCCTTCTGCGCCGTGATGTCGGTCACCACTACAGCGACGAGTGGCGGATCGCCTGGTGCGACCTCAACCTGCTGATACCGTGTCCACACCCAACGCACCTGGCCGTTTGAACGGATGATCCGGTACTCGACCTCGACACGCTCGGCGCGGCCGGCTTCCTCCATCGTCTTTCGGACGAATTCGGCATCGTCGGGATGGGTGAATGAAAGGAAGAGCGCTGGATCGGCAATTGCTTCGTCAGCGGTCAGTCCGAAGACGTTCTCCACGGCTGGGCTGATGTAGACGTATCGGTATGGGGCTGTCGTGCGAAGGATGAAGACCTCGTCGATGTTGTTCACCAACTGACGAAACCGCTCCTCACTCTCTTGCAGGGCCCTACGGTTCACTCTTCGACCATAGGTCAAGGACCATTCCGGTCAACATCTTCATCCAATCAATGGGCAACTCCACGACCGAGATGTGCTCTGGAACGAGAGTGCCGTCCTTTCAACGTCTGGTGACCTCCTGACCCGCACCGATGGCCGGGGCATCACCCAAGGTCCACCTTCAGCAGTTACTTCAGCAATTGAAAACAGTGTTCTTCGGTAATTCGACTCAGAACTTCGAAAGTAGCCATGGTCGATCTTGATGTTGTTCACGTACGTACATTTCCGCACAATCGGCCAGTTCGTACCGCCGTGGCGCTTCGCGCCTGTCGGTCCAAGTCGAGTTTTTGATGACCTAAGAACGGAGTCTGAACCGGAATGAGATGAACTTCTCTATACGTCAATTAAAGATTGTGCAGCCTGCGGTCATCCGACGGGTTTCGACATGACTCGACAGAGTGACCCACCAACCACCGCATTTCGTCAATGCGAGGCGCCGAACTGCTCCAAGTTGAACCAGATCGCCTCAACCGGGACGTCGCCGACATTGGTGAGGCGGTGGGGACGACTGGAGTCGAACGTGATCGAATCGCCGGCGCTGAGACGGTAGGTCTCGAATCCCACCGTAATCTCGAGCGTGCCGCTTAGAACGAAACCGTATTCGGTGCCGACGTGGCGGATCAGTCGTCCCTCCATCGTCGAACTCCCACCAACGTCGTAGCGAACGAGCATGAAGTCAGCCCTTTCGCTGCGGATGGCCGTCAGTGACTCCCAGGTGACTCCGGAGTCCAGTACCAGGACCTTGCGTTGCCCGGGGTGGACGACCGGCGATGACGCAACCGTCCCTACGTGATTGTCACGAACAAGTGCTGTCGTCGGTAAGTCACCGAAACTCGAGCCCGTCCTCCAGGAGTTGTTCGCCGCGTCGGTCCCTACGTCCGACGGGCCGTTGGCGCCACGGCCACCGTCGGTCGCGTAGTTCTCGAAGAGATCATCGGTGGCGATGTCGAGTGCCGCGCAGATCGCGAAGAGCGTGGCCACTGAGGGCTGGGCCTTGCCGGTCTCGAGTTGCGAGATGAACGAGGCCGAGACGTCCAGGTCCCGGGCGAACTGACGAAGGGAGATACCGCGAGCCATTCGTCGGGCCCGCAGGCGCGCGCCGATCAGACCAGGTGCCACCGCGTCGGTTCCCACCGGGCGCAGCGCTGTAGCTGGCGGCTCCGACAGACGGTTCGCGGACGCCTCGGTGGCCGTCGCCTTTCGCCCATTGGCTTCTGCACCTTTGGAAATCGACATTGCCACCTCTCTTACTTTCCTTAGATGATACGGTTCCATCGACCCAGTGCCGAGTGACCGCACCGTGACGCAGTGCTACGTGTGACTTCTTTGGTGCAATTAGTGCGAATGCCCAAGCTTCGCGGCGAGGTGTTCCCACTCCCTGCTGAACCGGTAGGAGTGTCGAGCAGGGGGCTGCGGGGCCTGCACCTCGATCCATCGAACGAGTCCCGACCCACGATTCTCGAAACCGTGGTCGGCGCCGACGCCCGACCAGAGAACGTCGCCGGGGTGAAACACCATGGGAGTGCCATCAACCAACGCGTGGACCTCGCCTTCGACGAAGACGTAGGCCTCCTCGAACGGGTGATCGTGTGGATGGGCGATGGCCGTGGGTTGGTAGTCGACAACGAACATGGTGTGAAGTTGGGCGCCGCGTTGCTGGTCGATCAGCATCTTCACACTGATGCCGCTGTAGGCGAGAAGTGCGGTCGCCATGCTGGGCGACACGGTGGCCGCGTTCACGTCCGCACCGCCCGCCAGCTTGCGCAAATCCATTGAGTCCGAATCGAAGCGGACGGCGTTCTGGTTGCGCGGGTCACGCATGTCGGGCAACGTCGGCGTCGACTCGACCGATGTCTCGCCAGTAAAGAAAGTGTCCTGGCGCCGACCGTCGTCGATCTCGGCTGGTGAGGCCATGTGCAGCCACCTGACCGGACCATCGACTGCCCGCAGCGAGTAGACGGTGCCGATCGGGACAGCAATGGCGTGATCGGTGTCTAACAACGTGGTTTGGCCGAGTGTCGTGATGGCGAGGCTTCCAGAAAAGACGTAAATGCTGAATTCGAAGGAGTGAAGGGCCGGATCGAGGTAGCCGTCGGGGTCCAAGTGTCCCACCGACAGTGACATGTGGGGCGATCCAGTAGCGCGGTTGACCAGAACCTGGCGGCGATAGCCGAATGAGTGCCCCTCCAGTGCCGAGGGGATCCCGGCCGTGCTGTCGTCAATCTTGGTTGCGTAATACATATTGTCTTCCGTTCACGATCAGTCTGGTCCGATCTTTGCCTGGCTACTTGAGGAGCCAACCGCCATCTATGGCGAGGTTCACGCCGTTCACTCCGGTGTTGCTGAGGAGAAACTCCACGGAGTCCACGATCTCGTTCATGGTGACGAGTCGGCCGAGCGGCGTTCGCGCAATGATGTGGCTGTTGTCCTTGTTCTCCCAGAATGGGCTGTCGCCAATGATCCCGGGGTGAATAGCGTTGATGCGCACCGGAGCGAGTTCGCTCGCCAAGCTGTTGACGAGGCCGACGATGCCGCCATTCACCGTCGACACGGTTGTCGACCCGGGGTAGGGGCGCTGCAGGGCTAATCCACCAAACAGGACGATGGAGGCGTCGGCGGTGAAGCGAGTTCGCAGGACGTGGATGGCTTCGGCGTAGCCGACGAGCTTGAGCGTGACGAGGCGGATGGCCCGCGCGACGTCGTAGTCGGCAATCGTGTTGGCGTCGCGTTCGATCGCCGGAATCACTAGATCGTTGACCGATTGAATATCGGCGAGCGAGTCGGCAATGGACTCGGGATCGCAGAGGTCGACGGCGATGCCGATGGTGCCGAGTCCAATTTCCGCCGCCACCGCGTGCGCCGTCTGCGTCGTTCGCCCCGAGAGGTACACGCTCGACCCCTTGGCCGCCAACGATTTCACGATTTCCTTGCCAATACCCGACGTGCCCCCGAGAACGACTGCCGTGCGAGTGGTGTTTCCTTGTGACCGTGCTGCCACTTCGACCCCCATCTGCTGTTCAGTTACAATAAACATAACCGAAGTCCCTTTCGAGGGGAAAATGTTGTCCGCTTCCTGGCAGCGGCGCTTCGTGGTCAGCGACGACAGCGCGAGTCCTCATTCTTTGCAGCGATCTCCTTGAAGTCAATGATTATCGAACAAGTCGTTTCGACGCGATCCATGATGTAGCCGTGACAACACCACAGACTTTCGCCGGTCACGTTGTGAAGTCGTTCTTGACAGAACTGAACACGGTGCTACGCTGCGTGACAATCTGAACCATTTCACCAAGGGGGGGAATGAACAAGCCCATCAGCACGTCCGGCGAATCACTCGAGCACGGCCGTTCCATCATCTTTCGTAACGGAATCGTCCTCACCATGGCCAACGCGCGCCACGTCGTGAAGGACTGTGACGTCCTCGTAGTCGACGGTGTGATCCGAGAGGTTGGACCGGGCATCAAGGCTCCCGACGACGCGCTCGAGATTGACGCTCGCGGGGGGATCATCATGCCCGGCATGATCG
>PLNQ01000119.1 GCA_003141815.1 Acidimicrobiaceae bacterium
CCACTCATGGGCCCTGAATCGAGGGGCACGACGTCATCACCGAAGGGGATCAGTCGGAATCCTTCATACGTTGGGCGACGTTCTTCTCTTGGAGCGTTCCTTCGAGAAAATGCTCACGAACGCTTCGCCGGTCGACGTCGGGCCGATTCTGTGACAACTTGGCCTTGCCTTCGATGGATACAACGCTGATCTCAATGCCAACGATGGCGTGCAGTTGTCCGTTTCGATACTTCTCGTCAAGGTCATCAACCCGCCACTGGGGCGTCCGACCCTGCTCAAAGTGAGACGTGAGATCGCGAACTTGATTCAATTTCCACTCGTTCGCTTCGTGAAGTGTTAGTCGCCCGCGCACTTGTGCCGCCTCGTAGTTCCACGTCGGCACGACCCCGGGGTTCTCAAGTCGACTCGGGTAGTGCGACGGGCTCACGTACGCACTGGCCGCGAGGAACAAGGCGAGCACGTCCAATCCGTCTCTCGCCGACCTCCACCACGGATTGGCCTTGGCGAGATGCGACCACATCGTCGCGCGGTCCTCGCTCACGATAACCGGAACGAAGACGCTCTCTAATCCGTCCTCGGTCGCGATGACGAGCATGCCGGCACCGGCGTCATTGACGATCCGCCACGCGCTGTTGTCGTCGACCGCAAACTTGGGAGGCACGTACACGTCTCCCATTGTTCCACGATGCGCAGAGCCAACGTCGTGTCGCCTTAGGCAACGTCGAGCACCGTCTCGAGACCTTCATAACCGGGCGCCGTTCGTGCCCAGGGATGCGCCGCTTCAACGAGCGCGGCGATGTCAATGAGGCGATAGTCGTGATAATGCGCAGCGGTCACCTGCAAACCAAAGGGAAGGCCGGACGGTAGATGGCCAAAGGGGATACTGATAGCGGGATTTCCGGTCACATTCTGCATCGCCGTCGAGTAGACCTCTGGCGCGAGTCCGTGTACTTCAGAGTCTTCGTCCATACGTCCATCGGCGAGCCACCCCTCGCTCGCGACCGAGGGAGTGAGCAACAGACCATTCTCACCAAGTAGCTCATCCATGCGGCGCACGTAGTCGTAACGCCGACGTCGAGCGCCGAGGTACTCATCAATGCTCACACCGAGTCCGGTGCTCAAGAACTCCTGAGTCGACACGTGGAACTCACCCATATGCTCGTTCACCCACGCACGTCCGAGAGAGGCCACGTGCTCTGCCGTTGCCACCGTGAACCAGTCCAGGTCGGGATCGCCATCGACGAAGAATCCCTTCGCGTCACGCCACGAGACGCGAACTCCGAGTAGGTTCGAGACCGCTTCCACAGCGTCGTGAAAGAGTCGTGTTACTGGTTCGCTCAGTGGGCCAAACGGTGAGGTTCGCTCGGCAGCGAAGAGTCGCACCGGTCGACCCTCGTGGCGAGCCCATTGATTCATCAGCGCATTAGGCGGTGACGTCGGATCTCCCGCCACGGGACCACGCATCACGTCAAGAAGGAGACGCAGGTCATCGCACGACGTGGCAAAGGGTCCGTCGGTGGAGTAGTCGATCCAATCGGGGGCCGGCCATCTTCCTATGACGCCATTGGTCGGCTTTAGTCCGACGAGTCCACAAAGTGACGCGGGAATGCGAATGGAACCGCCGCCATCCGTAGCGGTCGCCGCGCCCACCAAGCCGGCGACCACCGCGGCTGCGGATCCACCGCTCGATCCACCCGGTGAGTACTCGAGATTCCACGGGTTTCGCGTCACGCCGCTCAGGAGATTCGCCGTAAATCCTTCGATAGCAAACTCGGGCAGCGTCGATTTGCCCACCACAATGGCTCCGGCGTTCAAAAGTCGATCAGGGACCACGCCATTAGTCGTGGCAGGCGGCGCGTCTCGAAGTGCGAGTGAACCCTTCCTCGTCGGATAGCCACGCAAATCCTCTAGGTCCTTTATGAGGACCGGTATCCCACGTAACGCTCCACCAGAAGACGCATCTTGATCGATTCGCTTCGCTTCGCGAAGCGCCACCTCGAAGAAGGTGTCGGCCGTCACGTTGAGCACGCTGGCTCGTTCGAGCCGCTCAATTGACGCATTCACCAACGTCGCTGCACTACAACGGCGATCTCGAATCGCTTTCGAGAGGAGCGTTAGCGTCCCAAAGGGCACACTCATAAATCGAATCCTCGAATAATCGCGAAAGCGGACCCGTCAAGTATTGAAGGCGCCACGAAAGGACAATAACGTCAATCGGTCCTGTCGGAGTAGATGACTATGAGCCAGGGGCGCGGAAGATTTCGAGGGGGCATGGGTAGGACTCGCCACCGCCATTGCGGGAACCTTATTCTTGCTGGCGTAATCGGCCGCGTTTGTTTGAGAGCGAGTTCAACATTCACGGGGCCTGACCCGCCAAAAAACCCGCCACTCAATGATTATGGGGTGGACTGGATGGACAAACACGACACGACAACCCCTGCAAAATAGGGAAATTGCAACGAAGTCGGTTTCAGTAAACCAAGAAAAGTCTTCTTTTAATCCCAAGGTGCNNGAGACCCGGGCGGCCCACCAGTTAATGTGTATTAATTCGTTCCTAACGGACAAAACAGTTTCGGGACCTGCTTGACAGAGTTTCAGGACCTCCTTGACACCAAGCCGCCACCTGACCTGCAGCAGTCCCCTTGGATGGATCCGACGCGAACTTATCGATGGTCAGGCCGAGCAGCCGCGCCACCGACGATGTCGCTGAATCGGCAACCACACTCCATCGTGCACGCCACAGTTTCGAGTCCTTCAACGCAGCGCTGAAGAAGAGGCTGGGTCGATCATCTCTCCGCAAGCGTCGAGGTATCCCACCAGATTGTGCTCAACTCTCTCACCGGCGATTCTGGTTGAGTAGCTAAGAAGTCGCCGACTTCACCTTCTCGCGACGCGGGTAGGCAGAGTCGGATGCGCATGAAATGCGCGGCCTGTTCCGGGTTCTGCTCCACGCGCATTGCACCGTTCCACTGCTCTCGGTGCGCGTGGATACCGAACTCCTCAAGCACGTCGACGAGATCTGACGGGGTCGGCGTCTCTGGCCGCTCGAGCTGCCAGAAGTACCGCCACGCCTCAGACATTGGCGCCAGAGGATGATGATCGGGCATCTCCAAGACCACCCGGACCCGCGCGTGACCGTCTAACTCTCGTAAAAACGGAACGATGTTACCGACGTTGTAGACGACGTGGTGCGCGGTCACAACGTCTGCGTTAGGCGTCGCGTCAGCCACGGCCGGCCAGAAGCCCTCGACCGTCTGACAGGTGACCCCGTGCTTTGCGGCGTTCGCCCGGAACATCGCCAGCATCTCGGCTTGGTGGTCCACGCCGATCACATGGGATGCCGGAGGCGTCAGCGCGAAAGCGGCAATGCCGCCTCCGCAGCCAACGTCCAGCACGGTGCCACCGACGGGAACCGCGTCGCGCGCCCAATCGTGCGACGGCGAGGATTCAATGACGTCAGGAACCTGGAAGAGGGCCGGCGGGTGAATCCAAGGACTCTCCTCCGCCGACGCCAATATATCGTCGGGCAGAGCCCAGGCGTCAAGTGACTGACGCCAGCGGTCAGACGCGGAGGTCACGGGTTCAGCGCCCCAGGAGGCGGGCGAAGAATCCCTCACCTGAACTCGAACTCAACTTTGACGCTGCCGAGTTCTGGCCGCACGTGCATCGCTGATTCTTTGTTATGCCGACCAGCGCCTGCTCGATATGGTTCCCACATCCACGCCACGTCGGTTTTGAACACTTCCTACAAGTCGTCCTGTGACACATCGTTGATGCCTTCCTCTCTTTGTTGCTCGTGATTCGTCGCGTTAGCCAACGAGCTGGGGCGCCACCGCCGCGGGCGACGAGTGCCACGTCTGATAGCCGCCGTCGAGGTTCACCGCTCGAAAGCCGAGTTCGTTCAAGAGCAGCGTCGCGGAGTAGCCCCGCTGGCCAACCTG
This sequence comes from Acidimicrobiaceae bacterium, assembly GCA_003141815.1. GTDB lineage: Bacteria > Actinomycetota > Acidimicrobiia > Acidimicrobiales > RAAP-2 > RAAP-2. Next base: position 3,942 of record PLNQ01000119.1, read on the forward strand.
GCAGTTGACGACGGTCTCGACGTCGTCGAGTTCCGCGAACCTCTCGCGGAGTTGATCGACGGGGATGTTGACCGCCCCGGGCAACGAACCACGTGCGAACTCCTCGGGAGTTCGCACGTCGACGAACTGCGCACCGCGAGCTTGACAACTGTCAACTTCGCTCCACTGCACCGTCTCGACCAGCCCCGAAAGGAGATTCTCGGAGATGTAGCCGAGCATGTTCACGGGGTCCTTTGCAGAGCCGAATGGCGGTGCGTAGGCGAGCTCCAGGTCCGCGAGTTCCGGGGCCGTCAGTCCACCGCGAATCGCGGTGGCGAGCACGTCGATGCGCTTGTCGACACCCTCGGTGCCGACGCCCTGGGCACCGAGAATCGCTCCCGACGTCGGATCAACGAGCAACTTGAGCGCCATTACCTTCGCCCCGGGGTAGTAACCCGCGTGCGACGCCGGGTACGTGTGGATCGCGAGTAACGCCCGGCCCTGCGACGCGAGTCGCTTCTCGTTCCAACCCGTCGTCGCGATAATGAGATCGAAAACCTTCACGATCGCGGTTCCGATCGTGGCACGGGGTCGCACGAGACGTCCGGCGATGTGATCCGCCACGACTCGTCCGTGGCGGTTGGCGAGGTTGGCGAGGGGAACCAGGGTGGCCGCTCCGTCGAGGGAGTCCTTCTTCTCGGCGGCGTCTCCGATGGCGTAGATGTTCGACGCGCTGGTCCGGTTGAACTCGTCGACGGCGATGCCGCCAGTCTCGCCGATGGTGAGTCCCGCCACTCGGGCAAGGCTCGTGTCGGGGCGAACCCCGATGGCGATGATCACCAGGTCCGCCGGAACAACTTCGCCTGAGGCCAGTCGCACGTCCCTCGACGTGATCGCTTCGACTGAATCGCCGAGGTGCAGCGACACGCCGTGGC
>PLNQ01000088.1 GCA_003141815.1 Acidimicrobiaceae bacterium
TCGAGTCCCACCCACGCGACGTCCCAGTGGTACGCAATGTGATTACGAGGAAGGCGCCACCCGAGATACACCGTCCAGAGAACCTCGAGCACCGCGCCCACGATCAGGATGGTCATCAGTCGATCGCGCGTGGTGGATAGCGCGTGCCGGCGTGCCACGGGATTACCGAGTAACGGGAACCGGGTTTTGGAGCGCGTCCAACATCGCGCGCGTGCCCGCGGCGAGGGCCTCACGTTCGACGTCACTGAGCACGTCGAAACACTTCTCCATCGCGGCAGCCGTCAGTTCTTCAGCTTGCACTTTCTTGCCTTCGAGTTCCTTCGTGACCTCGGGCGCTTCGTCGGCCCGGTAGCCGTGCATCGTGAAGACGTCGGGGCCCTGGAGGTAGCACGCGTCGAGCGGCGTAAGTCCGACATCGTTGACCGCGTGAATATGCACGCCGCCACGAAGTTCACGAAGGAAGATCGTGCCCAGGTACGCGGCGTGCACCGGGTCGGCCGGCGCTGAGAACTTCTTGTAGCCATCGACGAGTGGGCAGACACCACTGGGCTGAGCGTCAACGACTTTTCGTGCGGCGGAGGCGAAGTTCGCTAACACCGTCAAGTCGATGCCACCGAAGGTTCGATCGGCGAAGGCGAAGGCCGCGAGCAAATGATCCGAGGCGGTCGTGACGGGATCAGCTTTGGACTTCGCTCGGGTCCAGAGAAAATCGATCGTCGACTGGTCGAAGAACGTGAACGCATCGTAGACGGCGGGCGTGTCGACGTCGCCCAACGTCCCCGCCCGACCTAAGCCGTAGAACTCGTAAACGTTAAGTCCGTATTCTTTCGCGCGCGCGCTCGTCAGAGGGTCGAGATAGAAGCTCATGCCGAGCAACTGAATCGGATCGGAGGTGAGTGTCGCGAGTTCGTCGGCATTCATATCGATGACTCTAATTCCGTCTCGGCGAAACGGCACCTAGTGCAAGAGACGCTGTCCATCCCTGCGAACACGGAGTTCGATTGTGGATCCACCGTCTACTTTGACGAACCGGGCCGAACCGCCGTGTCGGATGACGATTTCGGTGACGATCGCGAGTCCGAGCCCCGTGCCGCCGGACTGGCGACTGCGAGCTGAGTCGGCGCGTGTGAAGCGCTCGAAGAAGCGCGCGCTCTGATCGACGTCGATTCCTTCGCCGTCGTCCCTGACCACCACCACCGCTTCGTCGCCGTCAAAGCGGGCTTCGAAGCGTAGCTCACGCTGCGCGTAGCGCATCGCGTTGTCGACCACGTTACGAATCATCCGCTTCAACATCGCCGGATCGCCAACGACGCGCGTGGGATTGACCTCTGACGTGTCCACCACCAGATCGCTCATGGAGCGAACGCGCGTCGCCTCTTCATAGAGCAGATCGTCGAAGTCGACGTCCTCTCGCTCGGTGAAGGTGTGATCCTCGTCGTGGCGAGCCAGCCAGAACAGATCGCCGATGATGCCGTCGAGTCGGCGACCTTCACGCATGATGACGTCGGCGACCTCGGTCCAGTTGGCGTTGGTGGGATCGCTGGTGGCTCGTTCGGTCGTAGCGAGCAACGTCGTCAAGGGACTTCGCAGTTCGTGACTGGCGTTGGAGACGAACTCCTGTTGAAACTTCGACGCCGATTCGAGACGGTCCAACATGGCGTTCACCGTTCGCGCCATGCGGGCGATTTCGTCGTCGCCCCCCGTGACGGGTACGCGTTCGGTCAAGTCTTCGGCGGCGATTTTGTCGACGCGACGGCGAATGGATTCGACGGGCGCGAGCGCGAGGCCAATGCCGAGCCAGATGAGCCCGCCCGACATCAGTAACAACAGAGGGAAAGAGATCAAGAGGCTGACCAGGAGCACTCGGACGCTGTGCTCGATCGCGCCCCCGAACACGAAGCCAAAGACGAGAGCCGGGCCACGCGTCGTCGTGATGGTCGACACCTCACCCGAACTCAACTCCGAAAGCGTCGCCTGAGTGCCCGGCTCATGGATGAACGAGAACGTGAGACCGCTGGGCAACGCGGCGTCGGTGATGGGTCGAGCGAGCATGGGCGCGTTTTCGATGGCCGAACTCGCCGCCAACACTCGGGTGTCGTTGTAGTTGATGACTTGCACTACGACGTCACCGACGGTGGGAAGGCTGATCACCCGCTTCGACGAGATGTTCGCAGTGGCGAGGCGCTGTTGGGTCTGCTCGATCACCGAGTCGATTTGATTGGTCGCCTGTTTGAGAAGTGATCGGTGCACCAAGTTAACGAGCGCGACACCGGTGAAAGTCAAGATGATGGTGATCGCGATAACGAAGATGAGCGTGAGTCGTGCTCGAATCGAAAGTTGGCGGCCTCGCGCCATTACGCTTCACGTGCGCAGTAACCGACGCCGCGCACCGTATGAATGATCGAAGGCTCACTCGACACGTCGATCTTTCGTCGAAGGTAACCCACGTACACCTCGACGATGTTCGGATCGCCGTCAAAATCGCTGCCCCACACCGCGCTCAGAATCTCGAGTTTGGTGTGCGTGACGTTCGATCGATTCATGAAGAACTCCAATAGGGAGAACTCTCGCGGCGTCAGGGTCACGCGTCGTCCGTGCGACGTCACGTGACGACTCATCGGGTCGAGCGAGACCGTGCCGAGCGTCAACATTTGGGGTCGACCCCGATCTTGACGTCGAAGGAGCGCGTGCACTCGGGCCATGAAAACCGCGCGCTCAAAGGGTTTTCGCAAGAAATCATCAGCCCCGACGTCCAGTCC
>PLNQ01000035.1 GCA_003141815.1 Acidimicrobiaceae bacterium
TTAAATGCAGTAGTGGCGCGCACGTAGTTCCTCTCGGTTTGGTTTGTTTGAACGCCTTCGAAACTACGAGCACTACGTGCGCGCCATTTGATGAGGCTCAAGGACTTCGAGGAGTGACAGTCAACCCAAGTGGGGACTGGCCTTCAGAGATAACTACGTCACGTCAAGGGCGTCAAGTTACCCACGGGAANNGAACCCGAGGAGTCCCTCATTTTAGGCCTCATATTTCTGCAACACCACGTAACGAGACTGACACACGACAACACGTTTTCTTGAAATCAAACGACATGCGCAACGAGACTGACACACGACAACCGATGGAAAGTTTCTTTTAATCCCGAGGTGCCGGGATCGAGACCCGGGCGGCCCACCCGTAAATGTGAACATTCGCCAGATACTTGTCGAAACAGTTTTGGGTGATGCTTGATACAGTTTCCGGAGTTGCTTGACACCTAAGCCGCCATCTGCCTTTGCTCTTAATGAACGGGACGTGGCCCAAGTGCTCATGGAGATCTGCAAACCGAGTGCGTGCTCCTTTCGGAGAAATGGTACGTTGGCAACGAGGAGTGATTCATCACTTCGAGACGCCAGGTTCGGGTCGGACGATGTAGACGATTGTCGCCCGTTCGGGCACGGCACCTCCTCGAGACGGAAGGCTTGCTGTGTCCTGTCACGAAAGTTGTTGTTCGAGTACTCACGGGAACGACCACCCTGGTTACCACTGCGAATGCAGTTACCACGAGTCGCAACACAGTGCCTGTTGCTCGCATCACGGCGACCATGGGCACCGCGGACACGACGAGCACCCGGGCCGCGGGCCGAATGAAGACCGCAATGGCCCCGGGCACGGCGACGGGCCCGAGCGGGACTTTGTCGCTCGAATCCTTACCGATTCTGGCTCGTCGGCTCGCCGAGAGCGGGATCGAGGTCGACGACTACGAAGCGCGCAAGGCGGCTCTCGCCGGGTCGAAGTGATTGCTTCACGATGCCGACAGGGCTTGCGTACTCGCGCGACGGTTCACATATCGAGCGAATGGTTCGCTCACACTTTTACAAGGAGAATTCTATGAATATTTTGATGGTACTCACCTCGCACGACCAACTCGGGGCCAGCGGGAAGAAGACGGGACTCTGGCTGGAGGAGTTCGCTGCGCCGTATTACGAGTTCATTGATGCCGGCGCCATGGTGGTGCTCACCTCGCCGAAGGGCGCCCAGGCTCCCATCGATCCGACCAGTGACGAGGCCGCTGCCCAGACCGACGCCACCGCGCGCTACCACGCAGACCCCGCAACGCAGAAGTTGCTGGCACACACTGAGCGGCTCAGCGAGGTCAACGCCAGCTCGTTCAGTGCCGTGTTCTACCCGGGTGGTCACGGCCCGTTGTGGGACCTTGTGGACGACCAGGATTCGTTGGCGCTGCTACGTGATTTTGACGCCGAGGGCAAGCCGATCGCCGCGGTCTGCCATGCACCGATCGCGCTCAAGAACCTCATGACCGACGCCGGAGGATACTTTCTCGATGGTCGAAATGTCACGGGGTTCTCGAATTCCGAAGAGTCCGCGGTTGGACTCACCGGCGTGGTGCCCGAACTCCTGGAAGACGTGTTGATTGAACGTCGCGCCCACTATTCAAAGGGCGCGGTGGACTTCCAGCCGTACGTGGTCGTCGATGGCACGCTTATCACCGGCCAGAATCCGGCGTCGTCCGCCGAGACGGCGGCGACGTTGCTGAAGATGCTGGCGGTCGGCCACCAATAACAAGGCCACTCGGCTTGACGCGATCGGTTACGCCGACTAGTGGTCTAGGGCATCTTCGACTTCAGGGTAATGGTCTTGCCATCGACCACGAAGTTGCCGTACCCGTGATGGTGGATGGTCTTCGGTCGCTTCTGCTTCGGATCGGTCCAGGCCTTGACCACTTCAAGGACAAAGAGGTTGTACTTATCCACCATGCTCGTGTCCACAACCCTGCATTCGAAGTTAACGAAGCACTCGGCGATGAGGGGCGGTGCCACGAGTTCGGCAGGCCGCGGCGTGAGCCCGAACTTCTTGAACTTCTCCACCGTGCGGCCCGACGTATTCCCNNTAGTCCTCGCTGCTCACGACGCAGGCCACCAGCGGCGGCACGAACTCGACCATCGTGTGCCAGGACATCGTCATCACATTGGACCGGCCGCTCTGGGACGTGGTCAACAGGACGACGGGGCCGCCTTCGAGGAGTTGATAGACCTCCGACAGCGGAAGCTCCCTCATCGACGTAGAGGGTCGCGTACCGGTAACGCGGGTCCGGTTGCCCACGCCCGACTTCGTTGACGGGCTCACCGCCAGGTGACGATCTGGGCCAGGCGCCTGGAGGTCGTCGGCCGCGTCTCGCCATCGGGCCACCCGACGACGATCGGCAGCGCGCACGGCCAATCGGGCGACACCCCCAACTCCTCCTTCACCTCAACTCGATTGAACAGGGGGCGGCCCAAGCCGATCGGGCAGGTTCCGAGGCCGAGCGTCCACGCCGTCAGCGAAGCCACGGAACTGACTTGACGATTCGGAGCGAACTCCATTTACGTCCAAGATATCCGGCTCCCCAAGAAGCCAAGGCACCGACGACAATGAAACCGAAGATGCCCACGATGTGCTCGTCGACGAGAGGGTTCGTGGAACCACTTGGTTGGCCACCGGCAACTTTCGCTGGCACCCACACGGCCGCCCACATCAACGCCAACATCAACGCCCCCGAGAACGCGGCGGGACGAATGGCCACACCAAGGATGAAGGCAAGCCCGACGCCCAAGAGTCCGGCCATGAAGAGCCAGTCCATTCCCGGCACGCTGGCGAGCGAGCGAAATATCCCCTGAAATGGTCCGACGTTGGCGCCGCTTAAGAAGCCCTTAGTCGGCGAGCCTCCATTGATCCACGCCTGAGCGCTCGAGGTCGAATAGCCAAGTCCGAAAGTCTTATCGAGAAAGGCCCAGA
>PLNQ01000163.1:0-1194 GCA_003141815.1 Acidimicrobiaceae bacterium
ATGAAGTAGCCGTCGTAGGCGAGGTCCGCGTTCGCCGGCGATCGTACGATCTCGGCGAAGTACTCGACCTCGGAGAGCGCGTATTCGAGGTGGACCACCGGCAGTACTGCGACGAGCGCGGCCCATTCGCACTCGTCGAGCGGTTGCACCTCCTCGTACCCGTCGAGNNACGGTGCTGCGCTCGAGCGCCACCGCCAGGTCGTGAACGGCGAAGGTGCGGTTCGAGAGCCCGAGGTCGAGCACTCCGGTGACGGTGGCGTTCGGTCTCGTCGAGCTCCAAATGAGGTTCGAGGCGTGCCAGTCTCCGTGGGCCCACTGCGCTACGAGTGCTCGCAGGAGCGGCGCCGTCTTCTCGACCGCGGAAAGGTGGTAGTGGGCGAAGTCCTCCACGAGGGAGCGATGGGCCACGGAGCGCGCGAGGCCCGGGCGCGAAGCGATGAGTCGACGAAGCTCGGCCAACGGGTCGGCGGAGGCGACGATCGCGACGGAGTTCGCGAGAACCCCCGGCCCGGTTGGCAGCAGCGAGAAGTCTCTAGCGGCCCGATGAAAGCGCGCGAGCGCGCGACCCGCCTCTCGGGCGTGGTCGAGACTGGTGAAGGGGTACCACGACGGCACGTCGCGGTAGAGGTCCACGCCGGTAGCTCTCGCGTGGACCTCGTAAAGGAAGTCACCGTCTCGCACCACCGTGTCACCGTTCGCGCATCGAAGGACTGCGGGTAGTGCCTGACCCCGGGCCCGCAGGTAGCTCGAGAACTGATGCTCGACGCGAAGTCGCTCCGGTGTGCGCACCGCTACGTGGTGACGCTTCACGAAGACCGTTTCGTTCGCGGAGTGAACGAGAGCCGCGGCGGACATCGGTCGTGGACTGCGCCACGTTACGACAGCCGCTTGGCTCGCGGACACCCCTTCGTGATGATCGAAGTGACGAAGAACTGCCCGCACTTCGTTGTCGCTGAGCGTGGGCCAGTCCGCCTCGACGAGCGTCTGGCCCATCCCGTGCACGAGTCCAGTGGTTGAACTTGCTGACATCTCGTTTTCCATCATCCAACGGTGCTTTGAGATCATGCGGGGTGTCGTCGGTCTCGACGCCGGCGAGTGATTCGCGCGACGCCGCCGCCGGCGAGCGTCGCTGCAGCCGCCACGAAGAACGAGCAGAGTGACGCGGACATCCAACTCGCCGCTTTGAAGTCGATG
>PLNQ01000163.1:1233-6017 GCA_003141815.1 Acidimicrobiaceae bacterium
GACGGCGGACATTGGAACGAAGACCGAACCTATGAGAACGAGGAAGTTCTCGTAGTCGGCAATGTTGGTCCACAGCGCCAGCACCGTGGCGAGTGATGCAATGCCCAGAGCCAGTACGCGGCGATCCAACAGTGGACGGAAATTCTGAACTGATACGGCCGTCGAGTACACGTTGGCGAAGGATTGATCAAGTTCGCGCGTCGCGAGCAGCGCGAAGCAAAGCGACCCCAGCGGCACGGCGATGAAGGCACCGTAGATATCGGACGGGTTACGCGCGACGGTCACGAGTGCCAGCAGTCCAATGACGTAGCAAAGGATCTGGGCGGCGCCATAGCCAACGAAGGTTCCCCAGAACGCCGTTCGTTCGGAGCGTGAGTGACGGGTGTAGTCCGCGGCTAAGGGAGCGAACGAGATGGCCGCCGCGACGACGGTATCGGTGGCGGCCCAGTACCCCGACCAAGTGCCGCGGTTAAGGGCGGGCAGTCGATGGCGCACGAGTTCGACAAATAGATAGACGAGGACGATGGCCACGGCCGGGGTGGCAAAACGTCGAAGGATGCGGATTGCCCCGAGCGGGCGGAGCGCGAGCAGACCGGTGATTACTCCTCCAAGGACCACGTAACTCCAGCGCGGTAGTGCTGGCGCCACCGTGTGAGCCGCCGTCGCAATCGTGACGAGCTCGAAGACGCCCCAGCCGAGACACTGCACGATGTTGAGGAGAGTAGGCAGATAAGAAAGCTCTGTGCCAAAGAGGCCCCGCAGCAATACCATTGCCGGCGCCCCGGTGCGGGCTCCGGCGACCCCCGTCATCGCGACCGCGAACGTGCCCAGTATCGTTCCCAGCACAATTGCCGAGAGTCCAGCGACTAACGACAGCTCTAGTGTGCCGGTGCCGCCGGGCTGCAGCACGAAGATAGCTCCGGTAAAACCGAGCAGGCTCACGCCGAGGTTGCCCCACAGCCCGAACTGGTCGAACAGTCCGAGCGCCTGAGGAACTGGCTCGTTAAGGGTAAGGGGGACCTCGGAGTGCTTGTCGCCCACGACGATGGTGAACGACCCTGCATCTGACGTGGCTGGCATGACTATCTCCTTACGCCGGCATTACCCGGTCAAGTTCAAACGGTCGGTGGTGCTGCGGCCAGTGCTGGCCAGCCACCCTCTCAGCCCGGTACATCCGAGCTCCCGTATGGATCAATCAATAATTTACCACGGAGTTTCGCCGCTAACGAGAATTTCTCGGCTCTCGCCGCGAATGAGAACTCCACGCATCGTGAGCATCCTTGCGCCATGAAGGAGTGATCCCCCGTGACATCAGTCGCTCGCTGAGGTGGAAACGGATCAGCAACCGACTGACCGGCGAAGTTCGCTAGGCATCCGGTGTTGGCCCGCAAACGGGATGCTGGGTGCGTACGCCACCCCTGGTTGAGATAGAAAATAGGACGGTTGAAGCCCATACATTTCGAATCCATTCGTGCGCTCGCCAATTCCGTGAGCAATGTTCGATGGAACACTTTCTGCAGTTGGATAAGTGCATTCGAACACTTAAGCGGCAACGCCGTTCCAGGTCCTACCAGCCCCTTGACTCGTACGAGTCGAGAGGCTGGTTTGCGTTGCGTACCGTAACGCCTGGTGTCCTAGTGCCACCCGCGCAGCGCTCGACGCAGCACCGCGTCATAACCCTCAAGGCCTTCGCGGCTGAGGCGCGCTTCGGGTCCCGCGGCAATGCCGACGCGCTCGGGAATCACTCCCCAAAGCTCCACCTTCTGTTCCTTCCACCAGGCGATCGCTGCTTCGAGGTCGTTCGTGCCCAGTCGCGCGGCGCAGATCACGACTCCTCGCGGTATCCGAGTGGGGATGAGCTCGAGCGTGGCGAGAACACGCGAGTACTCAACACCTCCCGCGCGTGTCGGGACGACGACGGCGTCGGCCAGCGCGACAGCCGACTGAGTGATCCGCTCGTTACCCGGTGGCGTGTCGACGATTCCCAAGCCCTCGACTCGCCTCATGGCCCGTGTCGCGGTACGTTCAGACGGGGCCTCGACGACAGTTATGCCAGGAAGGGGCCACGTTTCAAGCCACTCGGCCGACGACGCCTGCGGGTCGGCGTCGATGAGCGTTACGGGGTCGTAACCTCGCTCTACTGCAGCGGCGCACAGGTAAATCGAGGACGTCGACTTCCCGACACCGCCCTTCAATGAGGTCACGATGATATTCATAGACGGCATGCTACGACTCATTCACAAGATCATGGCCAGTTCAACTTCCGATTCATCTCGTGACCTATTTGGGTGGAGTCGCTTCGTCCATCTGGGTCCTCCCGGTTAGATCAACAAATCAATGCTGACCACCAAGTGTTGCGTTGACCCCTTGAATCCCCCAAGCGAAGCCAGGGAAGCCTCAGCGGACGACCACGCGCGACTCTCGACTATATGACGCCATTAGAGAAGTTCTCAGAGATCGTTGCGACCACCGGCTGAGAGTGCCCTACCGCCGTAGCACTACGAATATCGGTCTTGCTTCACCGGTTCAGGATGCGCGCGAGGACCGCAGCTTCACTGATTTCGGGATCCTTCGTACCGGTGAGCAAAGTTAGACGACGGTCGTCCGCCATTTGGCGTAGGTGCTCCAGCGCCCGACCGCGCTTGACTTGCTTAAGTTCGACACTGTAGCGACGGGTGAATTCACTAAACTTGGCGGGATCGTGGCCGTACCATTTACGCAATCGTGTCGACGGCGCCACGTCCTTGCACCATTCGTCTAGTGCCGCCTTCGCCTTGGTCACTCCGCGCGGCCAAATGCGATCGACCAGAACTCGAAGACCATCGTCGTCGTTGACCTCCTCGTACACCCTGCGAACCCGCACATCCGATTTCTTTGTCATGGCCCGATCTCCGCCTTCGTTCAGGTCAACGGTGAACGTCGACCAAGAGTGCGTATCACCAGTTAAGCAAGCCGACCGTTCGTCTGGCACCGAGTTGACATGACGCACCTTTTGGGTTGGAACCGCACTCCCCATGAAAGCCGCAGCGGCCGTGGCGAGGAGCTGGTTAGGCGCGCGCCGGCTTGTACGTCGAAACCGATGAGGCGTTAGCCAACCAGTATCGCCACGAAAAGGCTGCAGCGTCCCCACCCGGTCCGCTGACACCAACTCGCGGCCCCACAACGTGGGGTAAGACGACACCATCCCGCGAACCGAAGAAGCGCCATTGACCCGCGAAGAGGTCGTCACCGTCATTCGTCAAATTCACGCCAAAGCTTTGGGCGACGCACCCCGGACCACGCGCCAATCCATGCTCGGGTAGGGGAACCTTCCGTGGCTTTTGCTCTCGGCGCTCTCGCGCGACTCGGGCGCCTTCTATAACGTCTCCGGCTCGAATCAGACACCCGTACGGCTGGCCCAACTGACCGACGACGATGTTGATTGCGTGATGCAACCCGTACGTGAAATAGCAGTAGAGATGACCGGGTGGACCGAACAAGGTTTTGTTCCGATTGGTCATGCCGCGATAAGAGTGTGCCCCGGGATCTCGTTCGCCGGCGTACGCCTCGACCTCGGTGATCCGGATGGAAATCGTCGCCTCGGCATCGGTGCGTTGGAGTACGCAGCCGAGAAGGGCTGGGGCGACTTCGAGTACGTCGCGAGCAAAGAAACTACGACTCGTACCACACATTCCGTCAAAGTTACCCACCGAGCAATCGTACCGGTGACGCTCGAACACTTGAAGCAACTAGAGGTTGTGCACTTCTCCCTGTCGACTGGGGAACGGTGGCACACTAAGAGGGTGTCCGAATTACGCCACCTGCCGCAAGTGCCGAGAAACGCTTTCCTGGAGGCTCAGCCGTGACCCAAAATAGCTTCGGTGCGCGAGACAAACTGAACGTCAGCGATTCGACTTTCGAAATCTTTCGACTCGATGCGCTCGACGGCGCCACACGATTGCCCTACAGCCTGAAGGTGCTACTGGAAAACCTCCTGCGTAACGAGGACGGCCATCTGATAACCCTTGACCAGATCAACGCGCTGCGGAACTGGGACGCTGCGACGACACAGAGCACGGAAATCATGTTTACACCGGCGCGAGTGTTGATGCAGGATTTCACGGGCGTGCCGTGCGTCGTCGACATGGTCGCGATGCGTGACGCGATGGCCACGTTCGGCGGAGATCCTCGAAAAATCAATCCGCTGATCCCCACCGAATTGGTGATCGACCACTCGGTCATTGCGGACGCGTTCGCGCGCTCGGACGCGTTTAACGTCAATGCGGAGTTGGAGTTTCAGCGTAATCAGGAGCGCTACCAACTGCTGCGCTGGGCTCAGCAGTCCTTCGATGACTTCCTCGTCGTGCCGCCGGACACGGGTATATGTCACCAAGTAAACCTCGAATACCTCTCACGCGTTATTTTCACCCAAAGTGGCCCGAACGGTCCTCGTGCCTGCCCCGACACCTTGGTGGGAACGGACTCGCACACACCAATGGTCAACGGACTCGGTGTTCTTGGCTGGGGTGTTGGTGGCATCGAGGCCGAAGCGGCCATGCTCGGACAACCGATGAGCATGCTCATCCCCCAGGTGGTGGGCCTGAAGCTAAGCGGTGAACTGACCGAGGGAACCACGGCGACCGACCTCGTGCTCACGGTGGCCGAATTGTTGCGCCGCACGAGAGTCGTGGGCAAATTCGTCGACTTCTTCGGCCCGGGTGTGGCGAACGTGCCACTGGCCACACGAGCAACCCTTGGAAACATGAGTCCAGAGTATGGCTCCACCTGTTCCATCTTCCCGATCG
>PLNQ01000159.1 GCA_003141815.1 Acidimicrobiaceae bacterium
ATGGCGTGCGCGCCGCCTTCAAACATCCAGTAGACCGACGAACCGACGGGCACGCCGAGCGCACCAGCGACGAGCATGGTGAAACCAAGAACGACAGGCCACTTCATTCGCCCGAGCGAGCGACGCGTCAATACGCGTTGCACCCCGGGCCCGCCGCGACTCACGTGTCCCGCGCCACGCACGGAGCTCTCGCCGATCATGACGACCAGTGACAACAGCACCAGGACAAGTGATAGGGCACACGCCGACGCGGTGTCAAAACCCACGGAGAACTCACTAAATATCACCGTCGTGAAGGTCGGATAGCCCAAGATCTCGAAGGCGCCGTACTCCGCGAGAATGACGAGGGCCACGAGAAGACAGCCACCGAGGATGGCGCGACGCGCTTGGCCGAGGGTGACACGAACGAACGTGGACAGGCGGCTCGCGCCGAGGCTGCGCGCGATCTCTTCTTGACCGGGGTCGGCCCCTCGAAGACTCGCGCCGACGGGCAGATAAACGAGGGGGTAGACGGCGAGCGTCATGACCAGTACCGCGCCGCGGTATCCGCTCACCCACGTGAAGAGCGACGACCAGCCGAAACTTACGACGAAGTCCGGTATAGCGAAGGGGATGACGACGAGGACGGCCCAGACGTGTCGAAAGGGAAGATCCGTTCGTTCAACGCAGTAGGCAGTGAGGGTTCCGATCACAGCACAGAGGAGGGTCACGGCAACGGTAAGTCGAACGGTGTTCCACAGCAACGTCGCGCTGAGAGTGCGCCAGATGAGGTGCCAGACGTTCGAGGTGCCGGCGTTGGTGGCTTCAGTGAGGAGGAATGCGAGCGGGAGCGCGAGCGCTACGACGACGATGGCGCTGAACGTGAGCAACGCCTTGGGCCGGGGTCGTCGACGAAGCGCGAGGACGTTCGTCGTCTCAGTCGATGGAGTCGACTCGCTACGGTGTTGCGTCGGCGCGATCGTCACGCGACCGTCTCCTGACTCGATAGCGACGGTTGGTGGTGTGGGCTCGTCACAACAGTTGGACCGCGCGAAGGAGCGTGATCGCCCGCTGACCCGTTCCGAGTTGGGCGATGTCGATTGGCGAGGGTTGCAGATCCTGGAGCGGCGTTTCGGGCTGCGCCGTCGTCACGCCCGAGGCGACGGGGTACTCGAAGCTGATCGAGTGCGCGATGATCTCTTGTCCCTTGGCGGACACGAGGAACGCCAGAAACCTCTGCGCGGCAACTTGATGTTTGGATGACATCAAGACGGCGGCGCCCGAGACGTCGATGACGTAGCCCGGATCGTGCGGCGCGAGGAACGCGATCTTGGAGTGCGTGTTGGACGGTCCGATCTCGGCGCGCATCCGATACCAGTAGTACTGGTCTATGACGCCAAAGGCCACGAGTCCGCGATTGACGTCGTTAGCGACGGTTTCGTTGTTGGGATAGAGGTGACTGCTCGCATTGGCCTTGATGCCGTTCAGCCAATTTCGCGCGGCGGTCGTGCCGTACGTGTTGATGACCGAAGTGACGATGGGTTGGAAGTCCGTCTCGCCGGCGGCGAACGCCAACTTGTCCTTGTATTTGGGACTCGCGAGTTGCAACACGCTCGTCGGCACGGCGCTCTTCTTGATGAGTTGGGGGTTGTAGATGAGGACACTCACGCGCGCGGAGACGCCAACCCAGTCGCCAATCGGAGAGTTGTACTTGGACGGGGTCTTCGCGAGCGTCGCGGTGTTCACCTTCGCGAGCAGGCCCTTTTGCTGGAGGTACTCGAGGGAAGGTGAATTCTCGCTGAAAAAGACGTCGGCCGGAGAACGAGAACCCTCGGCGACGATCTGCGCGTCGAAAGTGGCTTCGTCGTTGCTTCGAACGGCCACGCTGATCGTCGGATTGGCCTTTTCGAAACTCGAGACCAACGCGTCAGTCGTCTGGACGTGCTGACCGCTGTAGAGAGTGATGGTAACGCCGTTGGCGTGGCTCGAGGAGGCGCCACATGCCGCCAGGGTGATCGATGCCAACGCGAAAACTCCCACGGTCAGGCCAGTCCTCTTCAAGAAGACAGGAAAGTTTCGCCGAGTGAAAAACGATGACTTTTCTCGACCTGAGCGTCGTGAAAGGTCGTGAATGAGGGTCACGAGAAGGGTGTCGCTTTCGTGAAATACCCTGGTCCCGGAGTCCAAGCGAGCGTTTTCGGACGCACCAGTATTTTCATTTAGGTTAGGCTAACCGAACTTGGTCTTGAGGTCAACGGTGGGCGTTCCATCAGCCTTTGGGTCATTGACCCATCGATAACTGATTGAATGAGACCGCGGTCGCCCTCTTAAGGACTCTGGATGTGTTGATCTCAGCGCAATGTCGAAGACTGTGGGAGATATGTAACCACGCGGTCGGCGTCAGTCGTGGCCGGAGAAGATCGCGAGCGACTCCTTAATGGCGTAGAACACGATCACGTAGCCAGCGAGCGGATCCGCCCACCACGCGTGGAGTGTCGTGTTGAGCACGAGACCGATGAGGACTGCAGTAGCGAGCAGGCCATCGACGAACGTGACGCGGCCTTCTAGTTGGAGGACCGGGTTCTGTAACTCCCTGCCAGTGCGAGCCTTTCCGGCGGCGAGCGTGAACATCACGAGTGCGGTAACGGCGGTCCAGCCAATCCCAAGGAGGCTGTGCTTGGGGTGGTATCCGGTCAACAAAACGACGGAGGATTGCGCCGCTACGTAGAGGGCGAGGAGGATGAACCCCACGCCGATAAGTCGAAGCGCGGTGGCTTGGCGATTCTTGCTCGAGTTAGTAAGTTCCCATAACACCACGGAGCTTGCACCAATCTCTACGACGCTGTCGAGACCGAAGCCAGCGAGGGCGATAGACCGTGCCTCTATCGCGGCCACTCCTAGAACGACGACGCCCACCGCGTTCCACCCCATGGTGATCTGCTCAAGTACGACACCACGTCGCAATAGAGGACGAACGTTGTTGTGATCGTCGACTGGTGGTGGCACGCTAACAGTCTCACACGGCGGCGAAATACTCAGTTTCGGCCGAGGATTTCGTTTGGTTTTCCATCGACACATCAACGAATTAGCGTCGCGCCGACGTCATTCTGTGAACGTCATGTGAGTTAGATCGCCGCGCGACTATCTGATCGACATCGAGTTAAAATTAGAGTTTGGATGTCCGGACCGAGCTTCCATTTGCACAGGCAATTCGCCGAGAAATGTAGAAAAGGCTGGTACTCGAATGAAAAACTTTCTGAGGGGCAAAGCGAGTCCTCACACTGTTCGATCATCGTTCTCCGCGTCGTTGACCTTTGGGCTCACGTCGGCGCTTCTTGGGAGCGGCTTACTTGTCCTCTCCTCGTCGGCCGCCTCGGCTGCGGGATCGGCAGCCAACGCCATCTCAGCGAGCTCGGCGCCGACGGCGGGTAGTGCACGCGGCTCGTACACGCCAAGTGCGACGGCCACGTCGCAAGACAAAGTAGCGATCACGCTCGATAAAACGTCGACGGGATGCTCTCTCTCGTTGAGCAAGGTGACGTTCACCGGACAAGGCACCTGCGTCGTGGACTTCAACGACCCCGGTAACACCACGTACGCGGCCGCCGCACAGGTGAGTCAGAGCATCAGGGTCTATTCCGCGAACGTCATCACGCCCAGCAAGTCCCCGACTGCGGGAAGTACGGGTGGCTCGTACTCGCCGGGTGCCGTCGCCACGTCGGGTGACACCGTCGTTAAGACGCTCGCCAGCAATTCGACGGGCTGTTCCTTGGCCTCGGGCACGGTGACGTTCACGGGACAGGGCACCTGCCGCGTCAATTTCACTGACGCGGGCAACGGCGCCTTCGCCGCAGCCGGCCTGGTCCAGCACAGCGTCAAGGTGTACGCGGCTAACACCATTGACCCCAGCACGCCACCCGCGGCTGGGACCATTCACGGCTCGTACGCGCCGAGTGCGACCGTCACATCGGGCGACGCCGTGGTGATCACGCTTGACGGCTCGTCGACCGGTTGTTCGTTAGCGAAGCCCGTCGTGACCTTCATGAGCAACGGCGTGTGCCGAGTGGACTTCAACGACGTCGGTAACGGCGCGTTCGCACCCGCTCATCAAGTGCAACAAGACATCACGGTGGGAACCGGTAATCCCCGCACCCAGGCCACCATCACACTCACCAGTAAGAGGTTTACTAATGGTCGCTCGATGACCCTGACGTCCAGCGGGGGTTCGGGATCGGGCGCAGTGAGTTATGCGGTGACGAACTCGGGTTCGGCGGGATGCTTCATTGACGGCAGTTTGCTCAAATCGAATCGAGCGGGTAGTTGCACGGTGAAGGTCACGAAGGCGGCGGACGCGTCGTACGAGTCGGCAACGTCCTTGGCCACGACCGTCACGGTCTTGCCCGTGCGTCCTCGGGCGACGAGAATGAGTTCCGCGGTGTGGACGGGTCGGACCGTGTCGACGCAGATAATCGGAACGGAGTTCTACGGGCTTCCAAGAGTCTTCAGCAGTGCGAATGGAACCAAAGTCAGCGTGCTTCGTGACAACGGCCACGTACTAACGATTCGCGTGAAAGTGAAGTCCCACACCGCTCGGGGCGTGCACACCTTTACTCTCGTGTTCGCCCACGGCCAGCGAACGTCGATTCGCTACGTCCAGCGCTGACGAGGATCCGCAAGGAATCGTTGGGGTCTCGCGCCTTCACAGCACGAATTGTTCTGATTCGCGGCGCGGCGCCCTGGTGATTCGTCGCTGGTCCAGTGGAGAAGTGTCGACAGGGCGAGGGGTCAAAATCACCGGCTCTTGAACGACTTCTTCAGTTTCTACTAATGTGTATCAGGCAANNTCAAATCTTGCCCCCGCCACCAGTAAAGAGAAGGCCCCCAGTTGGGGGCCTTCTCTTTGTTGTGCATTCGTTGCACTTCTTTTGCACGTTTAAGCCGCTGAGGTCTTATTTGTGGCGGGCAAGCCGATACTCAGAAAAGCGGCACACGGCAATGAAAAGTCTGTGTGGACCCTTAGAGTGAGCGTAATTTTGGCCAACGGGGAACGTTCCCAACCGGCCATAACCTTTCGCGGATCCGAGCGCGAGGCCAAAAAAGCCCTGGGAAAGTTTGAGACCATGACCTGCACTGGGTCTTGTTACCCATTTCGGTCTTGAAATCAGGCGGTCTTTTCTTCCTTGATCGACAGTTCGAACTCGACCGGTGAGACATGATCGATCGACGAGTGGCGACGTTGCCGATTGTAGAACACCTCCACGTAGTCGAAGATGGCATTGGTCAGTTCGAGCCGCGTCTTCCACTTCTTTCGGTTGAGTAACTCGTTCTGCATGCTCGACCAGAACGACTCCATCATCGCGTTATCGAAGGCATCACCGACTGACCCGAACGACGACATGAGACCCGCGTCACGGATCCGCTCGGTGAAGGACCAGGAGGTGAACTGAGTTCCGTGGTCCGCGTGCACGACCGAGCCCTTCTTCACGCGGCGCTGTTTGATGGCCATATCGAGCGCGTTGACGACGAGCGTCGTATCCTGGGCCGAATCGATGGACCAGCCCACGATGCGTCGACTGCACGTGTCGAGTACGCAACAGCAATAGACGTTGCCCTCGCGCGTCGGGTGTTCCGTGATATCCGTGACCCACAACTCGTCCAGCGACGATCGCTCGAACTTGCGCTGCACTAGATCGTTCGACGTTGGGGTGCCCCTGATGCGCTTGACTTTGCGGGGCCCCGGAATGCCGACAATCTCCACGTCGTGCATCAGAATCGTCACGAGCACCCGACTGACGTGGACGCCGTGGCCCTTGGTCAGTTCGGCGTGCACGCGCCGAGACCCGTAGGTGCCGCGGCTGTCGGCATGGACCTCTCGGATGAGTCCGGTGAGCCATTCACGACGGATCATGGTTGGCGACATCGGGCGGGTCTTGGCGAGGTAGTAACCGGCGCTGGACACGCCGAGCAGTTCATGAGCGCGGCGCAGGATCTCGACCTCGATTTCGAGCTCGCGGATCCGGCGGTGCGCCCTCACGAGCTCTTTCGATTCCTTCGTCGACAGCCCAGGCATCTCGCCTCGGTCAATGCGGTCTTGTTTGACCCAGTTGTAGATGGTGGTGGTCGTGACGTCGAGATCGTGAGCGGTCTTCGTGACCGACCAACGCGATCTCACGAGCGCGATTGCTCGTCGTCGAAACTCTGCGGGATAGGACGCTGGCTTGGATTGAGCCTTTCACTTAGGCCCAATTTCAACAAACAGAAAGGTAACAAAACCCAGCGCAGGTCACACGACTGCTATCTTTATTTCGTGCTCGAAGCAAAACGACGAGAGATTCGCACACCGAATTCTCCACCGCCAGCGTTTTCGTACTCTCAAGGCATCGTTGTCGGGGATTTTCTCTTCATTGCGGGTCAGGTGCCGAAGGACCCCGTGACTGGTGATGTACCCGTGACATTCGTCGATCAGGTTCGAAGAACGCTGGACAACCTGGCTGCAATCGCGGCGGCCGCGGGAACTTCGTTGGCCAACGCGGTGCGGGTCAGCGTGTACCTGGATGACATCGAAACGGTGCACCAGCTCGACCCCGTTTACCTCGAGTACTTCGTCGCCCCTTATCCCGCACGCACCACCATACAGGCTGGTTTACGGGGGTATTTGGTGGAGATCGACGCCATCGTGGCTACCTAACGCGAGACTGTTTCGTGACGTTGAACATCGTAATTGGCTCGTATCTCGAACCGGGTCTCGTCGACCTCATCGCGGCGTACGCCGACGAAGTTCGAGTCCACTACCGACCCGACCTCCTGCCGGTGCCGCGCTACTTATGCGACCACTCAGCACCCCCTCGTGACTTGACGCCCGCCCAGCTAGGCGAGTGGCGATCGACGGCCGCGCTGGCGGACGTGTTCTTCGACTTCGATTGGCTCGACCCTTCGTCGATGCCCGAGCGGTGCGCGAATCTGAAGTGGATACAGGGAACAAGCGCCGGCATCGGGGGACTTATGCAGCGCACTGGTCTCGACCAGAGCGGCATCATCGCCACCACCGCCGGCGGTATTCACGCTGTGCCGCTTGCGGAGTTCGCTTTGATGGGCGCTCTCTACTTCGTGAAGGGACTGCCACACCTCACGAAGTGCAAGAACGAACATCACTGGCAGCGCTACACGACGCGACAGTTACGGGGAATGCGGGCGCTCGTCGTCGGGCTTGGCGGGATGGGACTCCAGATCGTCCGCCAGTTCTCAGACCAGGGCGTCACGGTGACCGGCCTCGGACGCACCGGAGGGGTCTACGAGATCGAGGGACTCAACGCGCTGATCGACCGTTCGCGTCTCGACGAGGTTTTGGTGGACACCGACATTCTCATCCTCTCGTGTCCGCTCACGAATGAGACTGAAGGCATGATCGGCGCGACCCAGCTCGACTTATTGCCCTCGAACGCAATCGTGATCAACGTCTCTCGGGGTCAGCTCGTCGATCAGGACGCACTCCTGCAGTCGCTTGCCAAGGGCAGACTGGGCGGCGCCTGCCTCGACGTCTTCGTGGAAGAGCCGTTGCCCGCCGACAGCCAATTCTGGGACCTCGAGAACGTCATCATTTCGCCGCACTCGGCCTCCACCGTGCAGACCGAGAACGAGTCGCTGGTCCAGCTTTTCCTCGAGAATCTAAAACATTGGCGCAGCGGGGAGCCGATGCGGAACCTCTACAACCCGGTCGTCGGCTACTAGGAACCAGAAGGTCCCTTAACCTCTTCACTTCTTGCTTGGCAGGGGACTGGTCGTCTAGTAGACACTGTCGATTTTCTACTGTCGACAAATAAGGGGGACGCATAAGACTTCTTGGAAGCGGGGCTGGCCGTCTGGCCGTATTGACCAGCGTGGCGTACCTTATAGTTCCCTTTTCGCACATCGACGGGGAATATCTCACATCTCACCTGAGCGTTGATTTTGCCAGGGAGTAGACGGATTCCGGTATACCAAGAGATCCAGGGCCTGTAGCTTCAGACGATTGAGTTTCGGCCTTAAGGTCTCGAAGATCTGCCCGTTGCCATCGTGCAGCACGTGTCGTGAGACCGCGGCAAAGATTTCGAGGATGCACTCGGCACTCGGTGATGGACAGTCGCGAAACTCCGGGTCCGGCGCAACGATGATGGACCACGTCCATCGTTTCTCCTTTCCGTTGGTTCACTAAGGTGTCTAGTCCGGGAAGGGTAAAAGAGAATCAGAAGCCTAACGCTCGTGCTCTAGGGATCGCGGAAGGGTAGGGACGGCCCTTTCGAGCGGCCCCCCGCACAGATCCCAGCGTGCCGCACTGCCGCACTGGGCTCCCACCTTGAGTAGTAACGCTGAAGCGCACACTCGGGAAGGGATGCGTCACGCGAACAGGTGGAAGCCATCGAGTCGCAAAGCGGTCCATGCTGGCCCATATGAGACGATTGCGCTGGCTTCGACGTCGCAGCGTTCTAAACGATTGCCTCATCACCCCAGTGCGAAAGGCCGCCACTGCTTCGGTATTACCCGGCACGGCGTAATAGGTCAGGTGGCCTCGCACCACACTCGCCAACCACTGTCCCTGCTCGAGTATGGGTCGTTTTCCGCGTCGGTGCAGTTGATCCTTGATCTCGTCCAACTTTGCTCGTAGCCGCGTCGAGACCGTGACGCGCTTGACCCAAAATCGTCCGCTCTTGTTCTTCTCCTGATGTGCGTGAAGCCGAGGAAGTCAAACGTCTCGGGCTTGTCGACGCCCCGCGCCGCACGAGACCGGGCAGCGTGCCGTCCGAATTCGATGAGCCTCGTTTTGTTGGGATGCAGTTCAAAAGCGAACTTCGCCAATTGCTCACGAAGGTCGCTCCGGAACTGACGTGCATCGCTCTGATGCTCAAAACCGGCGACAAAGTCGTCAGCAAAACGCACGATGATCACGTCAGTTCCGGTGCGGACTGAGGGCGAGGCCACGTCGAGACGAGACGACTCAGGTTGACGCGATGCAGTAACGCGCTGAACCATGCGTCCTTGTCCCTTCGTGCTACTTCACGCACACGATCCAGTCCACTTGACACGTCGACTCCGGCACTGTGTCCGGGACGTGTTGTGCTGTCCGTGTCCCCCTTGGCCAGCCCCCTTTCCTCCACTACCCCCGCATCAGTGGCCGCACCCCCTGACTTGTTCGGCGGCTTCGCAGGTGCTGCGGGGCTGTCAGACTTCTCGCGCTCGTTCATCTCAGGATTGCGGTCTCGGTCTTGCCTGAGCGGCCCTCCCCGTGATCAACAAATCGGGCGTGCGCGAGATCTCCGGGTTCTCGCGCATGGAAATTGCGTACATGCGCAGGTTTTTCGACAGCGCGGGGTCCCCAGGCTGCTCGCGTATAACGCCGCCTGCGATGTTGCCTTCCGGCCATGTTGACGGCGTCGGTACCCCGATTGCGTTGATTTCGCGGCTCAATAGCCCAGCCTCCACGCACCCCTGTCAACGCTTCGCCGTCGCCCTCACGGGCGCCAACACCGACTCGGGGCCATCGTCGATCGCTACTCCTTCGATGTTGGACTTCTTCCTTCCTTTTCCCAGCCGGTGTATCCTGCGCTCCAACATTCCGCGGTGCTCGTGGATTCCTCCTGCACCACGCTAACCCACAGGCTCAGCGGCACTATAGAAACGTCGGTGTCGAACCGAACTCGACGATTCGAATTATCGCAGAAGCAGACCGCTCCGCTCACGGCACCAAGCGAGAGCCGTCTCCGCACAATCTTCTGTCCAAACCGCGCGTCCCGCGGGCGCTACATCGCTACATCGCTAC
>PLNQ01000077.1 GCA_003141815.1 Acidimicrobiaceae bacterium
CGGAAAGGTTGACCGTGACGTACGGTTGACTCGCTTCATCATCGGTTCGCTCCCAGGAGCTGGCCGCGCTCACGGCTTCGCGTAGAGCGAAGGCGCCGAGTTCCACGATGAGATCGCTCGGCTCGGCGAGCGCAATGAACACGCCGGGGGACACCCATCCACGCTCGGGGTGCGCCCAGCGCATCAGCGCCTCGAAACCAACCACCTCTTTCGTCGCGAGATCGACAATGGGTTGGTAGTGCATGAGGAGTTCACCGCTCTGCAGCGCGTGGCGCAGATCTTGAAGAAGCGCGAAGTGGCTGACCGCCTCGTGGTGCATGCTCGGAGTGAACACCACGTGGTGGCCCTTGCCCCGGCGCTTGGCCTCGTAGAGCGCCACGTCGGCGTCTTGGATCAACTCAGTCGAATCCGTGCTCGTTTCGTCCCACACCACGACCCCGATGCTCGCGTGCTGTTCGAGGTTCGACCCGGCGATGAAGAACGGCTCGACGAGCGCGTCGAGCAGACGGGTGGCCAGTGGTTCAATCTCGGCCGGGGAGATCAGCCCTTCGGCCAAGTAGAGGAACTCGTCGCCCCCGAAGCGACACAGCGAATCTGATGAACGAGTGACCTGCTCGAGGCGGCGCGCCACCGCGGCGAGTAGCTGATCACCGACGTGGTGGCCGTGAGTGTCGTTCACCCCCTTGAAGTCATCAAGGTCCAACAACAACACGGCGCCCAACCCGCCGTGGCGAACAACCCTCTCGTGCGCCTGGGAGAGCCGGTCTTCAAAGAGCGACCGGTTGGCGAGCCCCGTGAGTGGGTCGTGGAGAGCTTGGTGGGAGAGCTGAGCGTGCAGGGCGCGCTCTTCGGTGATGTCGCGCTGGGACACGACGAAGTAGAGAGTCTTTCCCGTGGCGTCGCGGGCGGGAGACTTTAACACCTCCACGATGATGACCCGCCCGTCCTTGTGCAGGTAGCGCTTGACGTAGCGTGACTGGCTGACGTCACCGGAGATCAACTGGCGGTGGGCCTCTTCGGTGATGGCCACGTCTTCGTGATACGTGAACTCTTTCGAGTAGTGTCCGACTAGCTCCTCGCTAGTGTGTCCGAGCATCGTACAGAACGCGTCGTTCACCGCGATAATCTCGTCCGCCAAGTCGGTGAAGATCATGGGGGCCATATTGTCTTCGAACGCGAGGCGAAAGCGCTGCTCGCTCTGCGCGAGCGCCTCGGCGTTGGCGTGGGCCCTCTCGAGCTCCATAGTCCGTTGGAGCACTTGTTGCTCGAGCTCGTCGTTCAGTCGCCGGACCGCATCCTCGGCTCTGCGGCGTTCGACGTTTCCTTCAGTCCGGTCGAGGATGAATGACACGTCGTCGGCCATTTGCTCGAGTACGAAGCGCGTCTGTTCGTCGAAGGCGTCGCTTTCGCTCGTGAAGATCGTAAAAGTGCCGACCGTGGTGCCGCCGCGGCGAAACGGCACCGTGGCACTCGAACGAATGGCGTGCTCGCGAGCGAACTGATGCCACCCGACGGTCAGAGGGTCATTGGAGAAGTCGTCGCAGTAGTACGGCTGTCCGCTGCGCAGCGCCCTTCCCGTAGGCCCACGTCCCCCGGCGTAGGAGGGGTCTGCGCCGATCCCCAGGTGCGTCATGTCCGCTCGAGACAGTATCCCGGCACTGGCGGCGATCTCGACGGAGTCCGGCGACGTCGTCCGCAGGCCAACCCACGCTCCGAGGTACCCGCCGTCCTCGACGGCAATTCGACAGATTGCGTCATAGATTGCGTCGGCGTCGTCCAAACGCACGATGGCCTCATTGGCCGAGGCGAGCATCGCGTAGGCCCGGCTCAGCCGGATTTCAGCCGTGTCATCCGCCTTGGCGCGGCGGGGACGCTTCACAATATTCTTCGCGCGAGCATTGGCTGCTCAATGGTACCCCCTAGCGATATCCGCCGCGCGGTGATGAGAAGAGCGTCGTCCCCGTCACGCGGGAGCAACGTGATCCCGTAGCCTTCCATGTCGAGCATTGCGTCAATCTTGCCGTCGGGGACAAGGAACGGCGTTTCGAACTGCTTGAAGACCAGCCGCACCGATTCTCCGTCGTGCCGGAAGCGGCCCGCCGGGGAATCGGTGCGGCTCTCATTCGTGGCGGCCTGACCGATCCCCGGCACGATGGCCGCAGCACGGGAAGGATTCAGGAGCGTTCTCAGCTGAGCGATAATGTGATCCCCCTTCATTCTTGCCGACCGGCACCGTCACGATCACGTCGCTGCGCAGTGTAACTACGACTGAACTCTCAACGTAGTGCCAGTCTGCCATCGCGACACGGCGCTCGCAAAAGGCGCCGTACCACTGCGACGACTTCTCTAATAACCCAGCAATCACGGTGAGGCTTGATCGCGTTCGCCGCCACGCCCACCAAGCGGGTGAGCGAGTTTGTTGACTCGGGTGCGGTCCGGGGAAGCTTGCTTGAAGGATGTAGTCGTCTCGACGAGCTGGACACTGCGTGGGGGCGGTCGGTCCCCGTGAAGTTTCTCGTATCGCTGTGCATTGATCTGATGACGATTGTGGTCGATGTTCTCGGATCATGATGAACGCGGGGTTGAACGCCGGCGCTCGGTTACGAACGAGCATTCCGAGGAGCGTGCGCAGTGATTAACTCCGAGCCACGACGCTTAGATCGCGCCAACGATGCCACGACATAGATTGATGCCGCGACTCGCCAGCGACTGGACGGCGTATCGACGTCATCAACACCGCGACGGTCTTCACACAGTGAGAGGCCGACACATTCGTGGAAGAGTGCGGCACACGTCTCGTGCTGTCAACTTGTCCGTCACGTCGTACCAGTACAGCGAATCGTGGCGCAACGAAGTTAAGCGACGTGAAGAGGGTGGCAACGAAGCACAGGAATTATTCTGGTCGACTGCTCAAACCAGTGAAGGGTTCATCGCGTGAGGTGAATCACCGAGGATCAGTCGGGACCGAAGGAGAACTGCGCCGATGAGAAAATCTCAGGGCCAAGGTAGAGAGTCACCATTGGCCACTGGTCGCGCCACGATGAATGAAAAGTGGAGTGATGAACTCGTCTAGTCACCGGTCAATGATCCGATACTTTGACTGCTCGTCGCTACACTGTCCTTCATTGGGCGAGTACTTCTCGCGGCACCCAACCGCTGTGACGAACGTAACCGACCGAGCAAGTTCCGTCCGAACAGGGTCGGAGCTTGCTCGGTCTGCAAAGAGGAACTGTGAGTGTCGTCAATGCACGACTCACTCGCGAGCATTCGTGGAGAGCGAGCGCCGAGGAGCATCTATCTCTCATGGCTATCGAGACTGACGTTGTGTGATGGTCAAGCGTTCTCCACCACGTCACGACTTGAGAAGCTGGGGTTACTCAAACTGACCGAATACTGATAGTTGGCAGATGGCATTTACGGGCGGTTCCACCGCTCAGCGCGGTCTCGATCGGCAGTTGGTAATCGAAGCTGGTGACGAGCAGGTCCGAGCGAACACCCGACTTGAGGTGTCATCGGATCATTACGTTCATTTGCGCGTTGCTGCAATCCCCACGTGACGACAAAATGGGTGCGGGTGTGGTTCGTGGCAACGGTGCTCTGCGTCGTGGCGGGCGTCGTCGCCGACGCTCTTGGTGTGTACCGTAAACGCATGCTGGGCTACGCGTCGATGCGCGCTCTCGACGTCTGGTACTCGCGCATCGACATCGGGGACGTGATCGAATCCTTTCCTAAGTGCTACCGTCCCCTCGTCGAGCGCGACGTCGCTCGCGCGAGGCGGCGAACGCATCTTCGAGCACTGTCCAGGCTCACCGAGTTGACCGGCGGGCACCGGCGCTTTGTCTCGAATCCGCCACTGCTCGTTCGACTCGAAGAGACCGAGCACGACATGGATGAGGTCCTCGGTCTCATCGAGGGCTACCGCGCCTCGCTCACCGAGGACCTGCGCGAACTCCTCGACCGCTTTCGTCTCATCGACGTCGCGCGCAAGGTCGTCGGGGTCGGCAGCGTTGGCACCCGGTGCTGGATCGGGCTACTCGAGGGCCCCCACCATCGCAGCGGGGACCCGCTCTTTCTCCAAGTGAAAGAGGCCAGCGCGTCGGTCCTCGCACCGTTCGTTGGGGACTCGCCGCTCGGTCATGACGGCCTTCGCGTCGTGACGGGTCAGCGACTCAACCAAGCCACGAGCGACATCTTCCTCGGTTGGTCGCAGGGCCCGCGCACCGGTCGCCAGTACTACGTTCGCCAGCTCTGGGACGTGAAGGGAGCGGGCGACCCAATGGCGATGGACGTTAGCAACTTCGCCCACTACGCCAAACTCTCCGCGTGGGCGCTCGCGCGAGGGCACGCCCGTACGGGGGATCCGGTCGCCATCACCGGCTACCTCGGGACCACCGACCGATTCGATCAGGCCGTCGCGGCGATACGCGAGGGCCGAGTGGTGGCCCATACGGAACCGTAGTGATTCTCGGTCGGTCAACGGTAACGCCGTTGTTCCTCGTCGAGCAGGTGGCAACCGGCGGTCCACGTGTCACACAATAAGAGCCGGTCCGGTTTCGCTCTGAACCTAGCGATTCGTCACTGCTGGAACTTTTAACATTCCGGTTGCCGGACACCCGAGTACCCAACCGACGACAAGTTAGCGTCTTTCACGCCGAGCTAAAGGCACAACTTCCTCAACACTCGTCATAGTTGCTATCATATTGCGCTCACTGCTATCATGGAGGAATGAAGCAAATAATTACCCGGGTTGACGACGACTTGGCTAACGCGCTCAAGCATCGAGCCAGCCGAACCGGTGAGTCCGTGAACTCCTATCTCAATCGCCTCCTGCGGGCTGTGGTGACGGGACCAGGCACACCACGCCACGAATGGAAAGTCGTAGCGATCTCCAATGGCCGATTGATGTCACGTACGAATACGATGAGCCAGTCTCGTACTCGAGCAAAGAGACCCGGCATTACCATCCGCACGCCCTCTGGTTACGCGAACAATGCCGTGAACGACGATCGCGATGAACGGTGATCGTCTTTGCGGACACGAGCGCCATTGGGAGTGCCTACCTAGGAGACGAATCCGACGGGCGCTGGATTAGTGACGTCATCTTCGAAGGACCGGATCCCGTAGTGATTAGCGAGTTGGCGGACGTCGAGTTCGCCAGCTTGCTGGTGCGGGCGAAGTCCGATGGTCGCATCGACGCAAGCGAAATGGCCACGTGTCTCGCGTCGTACACGGAACACACTGCCGACGACGGCCCCATCGGAGTCGTCCCTCTCACCCATGAATCGCTCAGCCGAGCCCAACAATTCGTTCTTCAAGTCTCAATTCGCACGCTCGATGCCCTACACCTCGCGACGGCACAACTCTTGGCTGGCGTTAGCGATGACAACGTAGTAGTTCTGACTCTTGATCACCGACAAGCAGTCGCTGCCAAGGCACTTGGATTTACCTTGTACGATCGGCCCGCCACGTAGTCATCCCCGGTTCGCGGACACAACTTTTGGGACTCCTCGGGTTCCC
>PLNQ01000112.1 GCA_003141815.1 Acidimicrobiaceae bacterium
CTAACCATCATGCGTGTCACACTCGTTTGAGAAACTGTGTACGTGACAAAAAGGATTGAAAAGCAGTCGACAAACCTCGTCGAGGCCATCGGAAGCATCTAGGTCGATTTCTCTTGTCAATACATCATTTCGTGCTATGAATCGTCCATGGATTTCCGCACTCGTGACGTTTCACTGAAGAATCCCGGCTCATTGCTTCTTCTTGCGATGCTGGCTGTCACCAGCCTCATCGGCGTCGTCCTGTTCGTACCAATTGGTCCGGCCGCGGCGTCCAGCACGTTTCCCACCATGAACGACTCGGGCGGTATCTACTGGCGGTCAGCACCGAATTGGAACGATTCGGTCGCCCAGTCGGGCAACGGGTTCTATCCGGGCACGTACGTGAGCGTGAGTTGCTACGAGTCGGGCACCACAGTACCGGGCAGTGCTGACACCATGTGGGTGCAGGCTTCATGGGTATCGGGCCCCGGGCACGGCTCGGGCTGGATGAATGAGCACTATGTCAATGACAATGCCGCAATCAACCATGCGGCGGCGGATGTTCCCCCATGCGACGGCTCATCTTCCACATCGTCTCCCACATCTACATCGCCTCCCACATCGACATCGAATCAAACGTCAGGTGGGCCGCCGAGCCAGTTGATCGCAGGCACTGTGGTTTGCGATTCGGGTCGCTCCGTGGCTGGCGTCTGGGTGCAGTCGAGCGCTGGCGCGTCTCATTTTGCGAGTTGGAAGGCAGAAGCCTGGCTTAACGTGGCGCAATATCACGCGTATGTTTCTCCTGGTGGCACTATCAGCATTCATGTTGGATGTGGCCGACACGGGGCAGTCGATTGGACTAGCGACAACTGGACAGCGGCAGTCGCGGTGGGATCGGCCGCTCGGGTCATCAACGTCCTCTGCTCCGACGGTACGAGCACCGGCAGCGGGATTCGTTGCGCCATCCCGACACAGGGCCGTACTGAAACTTGGGGTAACCCGGGCCAAGCGGGAAACTGCACGTGGGAGGCTTCGAAGCTGATGTATGACGCAATTGGCGCGTATCCCGGATGGGGGGGCAATGCCCTTGTTTGGGCAACGAACGCGAGCCGAACGGGATGGACAGTCTCGCAGTTTCCGATGGTCAATTCGATCTTCGTCTCCCAGCCCGGATACGGGACTCCGAGTTCTGAAGGCCACGTGGGATGGGTGACGAACGTTAGCTCGGATGGTCGAAGCTTTTCCGCCACTGAGATGAACGTCAGCGGGCTCTACTCGCTGTATCGGGGTCGTTCACATGATTTGAATTCTACGATGCGCTTCGTCCTGATTCCGCCAAGCCCGCCGGTTGGCTAAGTCACAGTTTCGCGATCTCGTTCCGGGCAGTTATCGAATCGGCTGCCAGGTCGATAGCGTAGAGCGCCGGAAGTGCCCTTGGGCGAGATTGCAGCGACCAACTGCAGCCCAAGCGCAGTCGGTCACCGACTGTAACTAGATCGTGGGTCCCGAGGTTCAACGATTAGCTCCTCCGCGGCGAGTCTGAAGACTGGACGGCGAGCGACGTCGAAGAGGACGTCGTTGCCAACACTCAGACCAGAGCTGGCCGAAAAATCGAAGACAAAGAGTGGCCTGCCCCAGGGTTTAGTTACCTCGTTTTGATGAAGAACAGGCCTTAGATGAAAGGCTGTTAACCGAACCGTCAGTCCCCGACAACGAATTTGGGACGACTACTGCAGTGGACGACAGAGGCCAAGGATGGCCGCAAACGAAGACGATCGCGTCGTTCATTGTGACCGAACCCGCTTCCCAAATGCAAACAAACAGCGAAACTGAGGATGGGCTTCAAGAGACGACGAGTTTATGGGGCTATGTTAGGCAGCCTAATAGGCATGTCAAGGTACTTTCCGAAGACGAGGATCATCTCATGAGCGAAATGGATACTTCGAATTATATGAAAACTCGACCAAGAACAGCAAATTATAGATTTTGGAACATTGGTGTCGCGGCGGTCATCAGTGCAGTGTTCGGTAGTTCCGCAGTGAGTCCGAACCTTGCGATGGCGGCAAGTTCACACCGGCTTAAGCATGCATCCATCAAGTGGGCCTTCGCACCCAACGCAATTGATGCCAACACGCACCCAATTTTAAGTTACAGCGCCACAAAGTCGGCGCCAAGCGATCTCATCGTTATACAGAAGCAGTACGGAGGGGTGTGGCGTGACGTGGCGAGACTTCACAGTATGGGCGGGACCTATCAGGCGGCGGCGGTGCTTCAAGGGGAATACAACTTCCGGATGGAGATCCGCAGTAATTTAGGCAAGATGCTCGCGAAAGAGATCAAGCCACTCTACGTGTACGCAGATGTGCCACTCACTGAGTTCGCTGGGACTGGATCGGGCGGCACCGTCGTTGTGGGTCAGAACTTGTTCGTGTACGTGGCAACGGATAGTTATGGTGGAGATTTTCTCAAGATTCTGAATTCCACTTGCCGCTCGGTCAACCTTCAAGTTGCGTACGTCAAAGGGCCGTACTTTACGCCCTCACCTAGCGCGACTTTGACTGCGGTAACGACAGTTGCCGATCCAGTGGTTCTCACGCTGATTTCTGGAACGTCTGGTGTGATCCAAACTACGATGTCGAAAGATATCACCGTTCAAATGTCAGCCATCGACGGCGATGGTGGAGATACGGCATATATGGCCGGCACTCTCAATTGCTATACAACAACCGGCATGAATCAGACTGGCTAGTGGGTAGGAGACTCAGGCGCACCGATTTCAGCGACGGCTATGGCGGGATCAATCACAATCTATAGCGAGGTCAAACTTTCAACTGGATCTTCGGTAGTCTCGTCTGCCGCCGGGTAGCTCAATTGTCGGGCCCACGCGCAGCCCCTGGTTCAAACCAGCCTTGCTCAGATCTGGTCTCGCCGACGAGCATGTAAGGAAGGAATGTTTGCGAACTCCACACGCCGTCGCCGTTGAATTCAGACTTGTGTTTCATTCATGACATGTACGGGTGTCTCAGGTATGTCAGTCCCCCAACAAAGGTGTCGTCCCGAGTGACTGGGGCGTCAGTTGGGGTTCTTAATCCCCGCGAGGATGATGTCGACCAACCGTTGGAGGTTTGCGCCGTCAACTCCGCTCTGACCGGCCGCGTGACAGGTTCCCATGACGAGGTTCAACATATCTTTGGTGGCAACGTCGTCTCGTACCCGGCCCGCGTCGACGGCGCGTTGACGAAGTACGTCGATGCGCACCATCAGTTCTTCGAGCACGTCAAAGAAGCGAACCTTGATGTCGATGCCAGCTTGGCCAAGGGCGTCGAAGAGGTCGTGCTTCTCTGACGCTTGGTGGGCGAACTCACGCAGGAACGAGCACAGACCTTCTTGCGCGTCGGGGTTCTTCGCGCACTCGTCGGCCGTCGCGATGAGACCTCTGAGGCGCGTGACGACGATCTCTTCGTAGAGCGCTTCCTTCGTGGGGAAGTGGCGGTACAAGGTCCCGATGCCGACGCCCGCGCGTTCAGCGACAATGTCGATGGGGACCGTGACGCCATCGAGGGCAAAAATTTCTTCGGCCGCTAGCAGGATCTTTTCGTGATTTCTTGCTGCATCGGCGCGCATGGGACGGGGCTCGCACATCGCTGAATCTGCTGATGGCGCTGTGACTACGGCACCGGACGTCGCGTGGACGCTGCGGTGATCCTCACTCATGAGTCCTCCCAACGGTGATGCTGACAAACGGAACCATCGTTACTATAGTGGAATTTATCCGGAACCGTAGTTCCGATTTAAATCGGTCCGCGTCCAGAGTTTTCGCAGTTCGCAAGTGATTCAGCCCCCCGCAGTACTAGCCATACCGGAAGGAAGAGATACATGACCTCAGACGTCATCGATAAGAGCGCACCGATGGAGGAGACCGCACCGGATCCCAAGCGCTATTGGACCCTCGCGATCATCGCAATCGCTCAACTCATCATCGTGCTCGACGCCACGGTCGTCGTCGTGGCACTGCCGAGCGCGCAACGCGCCCTGCACATCTCCGTCGCGAACCGACAGTGGGTGATGAGTGCTTACACCCTCGCCTTTGGAAGTTTCTTGTTACTCGGTGGCCGCATCGCGGACTACCTCGGACGTCGGCGCGTCTTCGTCATTGGACTCATTGGATTCGGTCTAGCGTCGGGCATCGCGGGACTGGCACCGAATCAAGCCATGCTCTTCGGAGCGCGCGCCGTCCAGGGCGCCTTCGGCGCTCTCATGGCGCCAGCGGCACTGTCCTTGTTGACGGTGACCTTTACCGAAGCGCGTGAGCGCGCGCGAGCCTTCGGGGTCTACGGCGCGATCGCCGGTGGGGGCGCCGCTCTCGGCCTGGTGCTCGGCGGTGTTCTCACGCAGTACGCCTCGTGGCGTTGGACGCTGTTGATCAACGTGCCCATCGCGATCCTCGCCGCCGTCGCGGCCACGCTGGTGATCCGAGAAAGTCGAGTGGAGAGCCGTCACGGTTACGACCTGCCCGGCGCGCTGACTTCAACGGTGGGACTTTTTCTCCTCGTCTACGGCTTCACGATGGTCGCGTCGCACGGATGGGAATCGATGTTGACGGTGTCGCTGTTGTCGGGAGGCGTGTTGATCCTCGCGGCCTTCGTCATCATTGAACTGCGTTCCACGCAGCCGTTACTTCCGCTGAAGGTCGTCCTCGATCGCACGCGCGGCGGATCGTTCCTCGCGTCGCTGTTGGTCGGTATGGCCATGCTCGGGACGTTCTTGTTTCTTACCTACTTCTTGCAGGGAACCTTGGGCTACAGCGCGCTGAAGACGGGCTTCGCCTTCCTGCCATTCTCGGCGGGCATCATTGTTGGCGCGGGTCTCGCGAGTCGGCTCTTGCCGCGGACCGGGCCGCGGGGACTGATGATCACCGGTCTTTCATTGGCGACCCTGGGACTGCTCTGGTTCTCACGGCTCACTTCAGGCAGCTCGTACGTGACCCACGTCTTGGCCGGTGAGATCCTCGTGAGCATTGGGATGGGAATCACGTTCGTGCCAATGAACAGCACCTCGCTCTTTGGTGTCGACGAGGAGAACGCTGGCGTGGCGAGTGCGCTCGTCAACACCACCCAACAAGTCGGTGGTGCCGTGGGCACGGCCTTATTGAACACAATCGCGGCCTCGGCCACCGTCAGCTACTTGGCGCTTCGTGTCCACAACGCCTCGACGCTGAGCGCGGGCGCGGTGCACGGCTACACGACGGCCTTTGAAGTGAGTGCTGCGTTGGTGGCGGTGTCAGCAATCGTCGCTGGTCTCTTGATTGGCGGAAAACATGAGCACGCTGACCTCAAGAGCGACGTCGGTGCGCCAAGTGTCGCGCAGGGTACGGAGTTCGCCCTGGAGTAAGTCGTCCTTGACGGTCTTACGATGACGGCGGTGCCTCGAGGGGCACCGCCGTTTGTTCGTCCGCGGGTACGGCGAAGCGTTCGATCGTGGCGTTGAGTTCACCGCCGACCAAGATGGCGAGACCCGTGAGGTAGAGCCAGAAGATGAGGATGGCGACGCCGGCGAACGCGCCGTAGGTATTTCCGTAGGAACCGAAGCTCGAGGTGTAGAAGGAAAAGCCCCACGAGACGAGCGCCCAAACAATCGTTGCGATGAGCGCCCCGGGGCTGAACCAACGCCATGGAGCGCGCGTCCGATTGGGGGCCACGTAGTAGAGAAACGCCATCAAGAAATTCATCAGCCCAAGAGCGATGAGAAAGCGCAGTACCGTCCAGACGGCGCTGAACGCGGTGCCACCAATGGGTGCCGTGTGCTTGATGACGTTGCCCAATTGGGGACCGAAGATGATCAGCGCTGAGGCAGCGCTCCCGAGGACGGTCGCGCCCAGCAGGAGTGGTATCGCCACGAGTCGCTTGGCGATGAACGAGCGGTCCCTCGAAAGGTCGTAGGCCATGTCCAAGCCTTCTTCGACGATGACCATGCCTGATGTCGCGCTCCACAACGCCACCACGCACGCCACCACCGTGGTGATGAGGTCGGCGCTGGAACGTTGCGTGGCGTGCGAGATCGCTCCGGTGAAGACCTGCGCCGCGCCAGCCGGCAATGATTTGGTGACGCCGTGAAGCAGATTGAGCACGACGCCGCGCGACACCGTAACAAGCGTGGCGATGCCCAAAAGGGCGATGATGATCGGAAAGATGGCGAGGAACCAGCGGTAGGCGAACGCGCCCGCGGCGACGTTGACGCGATTCATCTTCATATGCGTCAACGTCGATCGAAGGACCGCTAGCCAGCCATGTACAGGTTTCGCTTCAGCGCTCGTCAAGACCCCATCTTTACCTGTCATCGGTGAAGGCGTGGTCCTTGTCGCTAGAACGAGATTCCGCCGGTCGCGAAGAGGGCGACGGACGCCACGGCCATGATCGCGCAGGTGAGCCAGCCGAGGATATTGGCGACGTGACCATTGACGTAGTCGCCCATAAGTCGACGGTTGTTTGACACGATCATCACGATGACGAGCAGCGGCGCGGCGATAACACCGTTTATCACCGCGACGAAGACCAACAGTTTGATGGGGTTGACGCTCAAGAGACTGAGCGCCGTTCCACCCGGCGTTCCCACACCCACGAGGCCGTAGAACAGCGGTGCCTCACGAACGGACTTGGAGAATCCCCAATCTTTGCGAATGAGACCCGATAGTCCGACCGACCCTGACGCGGCGAGTACGGGCACGTCGAAGCCGGCAACCGGGTCAGCCAGGCCGTGTTTCGATGTCTCTCGTGCGAGCACGTTGCTCACGCTGACGTCAACGCGGCGCGCAACATCCTTCGGGCCGGTAGAGCCTAGCAGGCTTTGCCTGCGGAGGTCGAAACTAGGCCACTACCCGATAGTGCAGCTCGTAACAGAGATAGAGAGCCAACGAAAAGTCATCGTCACTCAGCGCGTCGACCGGTCTGACCGGTGGGGTGGCACCAAGGGTTCCGGGTTGTCGCTGCAGCGCCGAGATGACCGTCGCGCTCAGAGGACCGCGCGGTCACGGCAGGAGTGGCCACTCGGCCTTCGATCGCGTGGGCGCCGTGTTCAGTCCTTGAGATGAATCAACGCGGACCTTGTTCGTTGCTCGCGGAACTGGAGCGGGGAACAGCAGACTCGACGACACGTCATATTTCGTCATTCCAGTCCCCACATCTGATCGAGCGAGGGACGCGGAGGGGCGAGCACGGTCTCCTCATCGGTTACGACGTCAACGTCGAGCACCACTGTCGCACTCGCCGTGGTCGTCGCGGTGACGAGCAAGTCCGCCTTAAGTTCGTCGGCCCGCGCTATGAGTTTCAATTGGCGGTCATCCGCCGCTTGTCGTCTGTCAAATCGTTTCATGAGTCTTCCCCTTTCTTGGTCGTCATAACGTACTGCACTTGCGTTACTTTCGTTTCCTTTCGCGAGGACTGTTTCGAAACGGGCATCCAGTTCGCGTCAGGAAACGAGGGTCTTCATTCCGTCTTACTGATCTCGAATAACTCGCGCACAAATGCCTCGAGCTGTCGAAGTAGTTCGAGTGACGTCAGAGGTTGCTCCGCCATCTGACCGGCACTGTTTCCTCGATGCGTTGCTCTTGGCGTCACGTTGAAGTTGCGCTTCGGGGTATCGCCGTCGACAGGGATTAGGGGGAGGCGCGTAATCCCTGTCGACGGGCGGTCTGTTGTGTCCAGCGAGTGGACGATTGTTCTATTCCTTGAAAGCATCTCTGACCTTCTCTCCGGCCTGCATCAGATGGCCTAGCTTCTGGTCGGTTCTTCCATCGGCTTCGAGTCGTTCGTCGCCAGCGATCTTCCCGGCGACTTCTTTCGTCTTGCCTTTGGCAACTCGCACGGTATTCCGCGCTTTGTCTCTGTGTCCCATTAGGCGTCCCTTTCTCATATCTCCTGGAGTGGCGAATGCCTTCCAGGTGCTGCACTCCCTTGCGATTGCTTTCGTCGGACCATCCACCGACGCTTCGATCGACCAACGCACACGGATTCACGGCGGGTCGTGACGTGGCGGCGCGTGGCGCTCTGGTGGACGGTGTTGGCTGAACTATTCATGGATTGAACTCGAACTTCCTTGGGCTTCGACGATCCGCCAGTCGAAGGCGCGTCTGCTCGAACGCATCGGTCCACGCGATGGTGCCAATCGGAGATCGAAGCGACGAAACCACCGGTTTCGTGAATCAAAGGGGGACAGTCGCACGTTTGAAGGGAGAAAAGCCGTCTCGTGATGGGTAGAGACCCAGTACGCAACTGACCCAACGGCAATCGTGATGGCGATTAACGCCATTCCTGGAAGTCCCACCACGCACCTTCTTCCGACAACCCTGACGCACTGTCAGGTGAGAGGAAAGCTGGGTCTAGACGTCCTTACAGGGGAGCGTAACAGCCTCGGGTGGACGGAAATTGACACATTTGTGACTAATGTTTGACATGCTTTGAAGGTATTTCCTCGCGGACGATCCGTCTGAAAAGGCTTTATTTCTCGGCATATTTCAACGTATTTGACGTCTCGAGGGCGCGGACGTCAGAGGAGCGACGTAAATTCTTTTTGCAATCGTCGTCCGTGTCGACTTTCCTTCGAGGATCACTGTTCGGTACCGCGGCACGCGTAGTCCTCGCTCGATTGTGACGTGGAATGCCCGAATCAGCCGACGTCGACGTTCCATTGGCGAACGCTGAAAATCAGCGCCGAGGAGAGGTCAGCGCCCCTCTTCTATACCGCCAAGAGCTCGCGTTCGTCCAAGAACGCCCACCACGCCTCACCCACGAGACGCGCCGCGGCGTCGACGTCAGCTTCGTTGGGCTCGAGAGACGCGAGGGCGTCCATCGTCCACTCCGCGTGGTTTTCTTCGACCGATCCGTGGACCGTCCAGAACGTCACCGCGTCACTCGAAGCATTGAAGTGTTTGATGAGACCATCGGCCTTGGAGTCAGCGATCGCCGCTCCTTGGTACTCATAGGCCAAGAGGCCAGCGAGCGCCGCCTCGGGGCTTCGTTGGAGGACTTCGTCGTACGATGCGACCAACGTCTTCATGGCAGGAGATATTGGCGCGTTCGAGGCTCCGTAGAAGTCGGCGAACGCCTCAAACAGTTCCAGGTGGCTCGGCGACGACACTTCATCTCGGTAGTTGTCAAGCACCGATTCGCGAGCGAGTCCCTCGGGAAGCTGTTCACTCAAACTCAGGAGGAACCTCGGCAGCATTGTCTCGAAGTAGCGGTACTGCTCTGCGTAGTTCGTCAACTCACCCTCTTTCAGTTCGCCAGCTTCCCAGCGCTGATAAAACGGATGATCCAGCAACTTTCGGTTGACGAGGGCGGCGTCGAGGATCTCATGCAGTTGAGTTTTCATAGGTTGAAAGTACCACTTGGCATCGTCAGGGGTTCGTGGGAAGAAGAAGTTTCGCCACCGTCGACTCAGATCGGGTCCCATCATGGAAGCGGTGGGGCGCCAGGGCGATCGACGCCCGGAGAGACGAACGCTACTCCGAAGGACGCCGGCGTTAGTCGCTGATGACCGTCGGGCTGAATCCAAAAAACAGACCCGACCCGACAACACCGGGTACGGAATTCAGCCGTGAGTCAAGGTCTGAGTTCACGTCAGGAAACCTGACGTCCAAGATGAGGTTTCCTCTCTCGGTGACGACGGGCCCGTCCTTTGCGTCTGACATGCGAAGTTCCGAAGAGAGAACGTGGAAGGAACCCTCCAGTTGAGACCGCACGAGGTTGAACGACTCTGGAATGATTTCGAGCGGCACCGCGACGTTACGACCGAGTCGATCAACCCGCTTCGACGTATCGACGACCACGTACCGATCGGGTGAACTTGTCATGATCAGTTTTTCTCGGACCATGGCGCCCCCTCGTCCCTTGATCATGTTGCCGGCGTCATCGATTTCATCCGCTCCGTCAAAAGACCATTCGGGGCGGCTTCGGAGAAGGCTGGTCGTCGCGACGTGGAGTTCGCGGCATTCGATCTCCATCTCCAACGACGTCGTTATCGCCGTGAACTGCCACCCCTGCTGGTGGGCTCGATTGGCGAGCGCGCGAAGCGTCAAGAAACTCGTCGATCCGCTTCCCACGCCCACGACGTCGCCGTCACGTAGTCGACCGCCCATTTCTTGGGCGATACGCGACTTTGCGTCGAAGTTCGCGATGTCCGACCACGACCGAGCGTGACCTTCTCCTGGAGTTTTCCATTCCATGTTGATGCCTTCTAATGCTTACGCGACTTGAAAAAAACGATACGCGAACGTTCGCGCGCACGCCTAATGAGCCGCGGAATGCTCTTTGCAACAGCTACCACGTGGGCCATCCGGAAGGCAAGGGACCGGGCGGTCCGAAGGGCTGGGGGAGACCGGGTCGTGCTCCGAGGGCTTGCAAGAGCGCACTGAAGTTCAGGCCGTAGGCGGTCGTGTTCTTTCCGTTGTATTCCACGTGGCCCGCGGCCTGTTCTGGCGACGCGGGCGGATCCGCCCAGCCAGTCTCGAGACAGGTCTTCGCGTCGTGCAGCACGCCCACGACGGTCGTCGCCGTTACGTGCTGACCGATGGCCACGCTGGGCGTGACATTCTCGGCGACGAAAACGTAGCGACCCTTCGCGGCGCCACTCGTCAAGCGGTAGGAGATGAAGACGCCACTCGGCCAACCCGGGTCGTAGAGATTATCGACCACGCCGTTGCCGAGTGCGTAGATCGGCCCGGACCCGCAGTAGTCGACACCTTGGTCGATCTCTTGGGGAAGTAGCGACGTAAGAGCGCGAAGCGGGTTGAGGTAGCCGCTGATCGGAGTCACGTCGATCGACACGTAGTAGCCACCGGTCGTGGGGTTCACTGAGAGCGCGCTGGCGAAACCACCGACGGGCATCGCGTTCGTCGCGGCGATCGAACCGTGCAGCGTGGCGCCGTACCCGTCGATCTCGCCGTTCGCGCGAAGCACGTAGTAGCCCGACCCACTGGTCGCGGCCGCGAGAGAACTGACGGGGACCCCGCCGTACTTTCCGTGAGCATCCGCGAGCGGTGAACCGTAGTTGGGCGCGTCAAAGCTGGCGACGTTGCCGGTCGAGGTAGCGATCCAGTACCCACCCGTCATGGGATCGACCGCGAGGGCGACCGCGACCACCGGGGCGATCGTTCGGTAGAAGAGGTGGCTGGCGAGTGACCCGTGTCCCTTCACGCCGTACGAGTAGACGGCGCCGTTCGCGCGAAGCACGTAGTAGCCCGACCCGTCGGGCGATGCGGCGATGGCGACGGCGGCTGGGTGCTGACCCCATCCTCTCGGCGGGACGAGGGTCTCACCGTGGAAGGGAGCGTTGAATCCTTGGACCCCGCCATTGGAGGCCACGATCCAGTACCCGCCTGTCGCCGAGTCGAGCGCGATGCCGGTCGCGGTGATGCCAGTAGGGAGACTGCCCGCAGCTAGCGAGCCGTAGTTGGTCGCACCGTACGCGTCGACGGTTCCGTCCGCGCGAAGGACGTAGTAGCCCTTGCCGTCGGTGGAGGCGACGACCCCGACGACGGCCGGACTCGCCGACGGAGGGGCGCCGAGGAAGGGGGCGTCGAAAGCGACCACCGTTGAAGTTGATGCGGTCGAGGTGGCCGCCGACGTGATCGGGATGGGCAGAGCGAGGGAAAGAGAAAGAAGGGAGCAAATGAAGATGGCCATCGACGCAAGGCGAGCGGAGGCGCAACGACCCGCGTTGTACGAAACACGACCTTCCATCAACTGTTCCTCCGGGCAATGAGTCTTTCGTAAGTCTTCATCACAGATGGGTCCAGCATCGAAACTCGGTCTGTGGTCGGGCCTGTCGGCGATGGCTGTCCACTCTCGAAGGGCGCGACCAGTTTTGCGCCGAGGCCGGGTGCTCGTCTTCAAACGTCAAGACCGCGGTCACCGCAATTCACAACACCATTGTCGACCAGACGCGCCACACCGAACCAGTGTGCGTTTCGGAGGCGGCAATTCTCCAAGAGTCGAGTTCGGATTTCTCTCGCGATAGGGGCAATCGAGGTGGTCATCGCTGGCGCAGGGGTACGCACCGCCAGCGCTTCACCGCCGAACGCCGTCGCCGTTGTTGCTGACGTGAATCTCGTAGAGGACGTCATCACCGAACTCGTAGAAATTCGGTCCGGTGGCGGGTCCCTCGAGGGGGATGTAGTTGGCGATGAGCGTGACGGTGTCCGACTTGCCCGGACTTACGAACGCGTAGAGGTCGGTGCTGTCGGCGACGGGGTCCTTGGCGATTTCCGGTGCTTCACGGTGCGATGACATTATTTTTCTCCTTCTAGCGAATCGCGCGCACGAGACGGCCGGCGATCTTGCGGTCGTGAATGGTCACTTCTCGGAGGCCCACGAAGAGACTGATCTCTCCCGTGCGCGAGTTCTTGATGTGCGCCACGAGGTCCTCGTTGCCACGAAGGTCCTCGTTGGGCGTCAACGGGGTGTCTTTGGGCGCGGTGGCACCCGCGACGGCGCCCCCGAGTCCGAGTGGAGCGGCCAGAGCACCGCCCGCCACCGCGGCGACCGCCGCAGCGGCTCCCGCGTGCTTGAAAAAAGTCCTTCGACTTAACGGTTCCATATGTCCTCCTCCGGTGATCTCTTCCACTTGTTCGGAGCCACGGGCGGCACGGATGTCGAAATTCTGAGACGGTCAAATAAGTGAATGCTCAGGTGGCGGAGTTCTCAGAAGACCAAGGAGTTTCAGTCCGATCGGTTCATCCGTGTCCGGTGAGGTGAAAAGTGTCCACGGGAGCATTCACGGGTTTTTCGAGGAGGACGGGGCGTCAATCGTTCTCCGATGGGCGACCCTATTGCGCCTGGCGTCGCACGTCACGACACGTTCCAGCGACCTCTTGCACTCATCTCATGTCGTCGCGACAGGGGGCGAAAAGTATTCCCACAATCTGGAACCTCGTTACATAGTGAGGTCAACCTAAGTTCTAACTGGGGACGGGGGCGTTCTCTTGCCTGGTCGTCCCTGTAAAACAGGTTGGGAAA
Organism: Acidimicrobiaceae bacterium; assembly: GCA_003141815.1. Classification (GTDB taxonomy): domain Bacteria; phylum Actinomycetota; class Acidimicrobiia; order Acidimicrobiales; family RAAP-2; genus RAAP-2. Next base: position 12,990 of record PLNQ01000112.1, read on the forward strand.
TGGAGTCGTTGTGACGTTGCATTTTGGGGAAAAGAGTGACTCACGAAAAGGTTCTTGTGAGTAAGGGAGACTCGAATACGAGGCAGCACATCATCGACGTCACCGAGAACATGTTGGAAACACGTTCGAGTAGCGAAATCCACCTTGCGGATATTGCTGATCAGGCCCACGTTGGCGTACAAACGATCTACTACCACTTTCAGTCCCGTAATCAACTGATCGCTGAAGCGCAGGCGTCAGCGTACGCTCGACTGACGAAGCCACTTCACGAGTACCTCTTGATGGCCGAGAACGCGCTCGTCGAGCAAGATCAAGCGACGTTTTGGTCCGCACTCGGCGAGAACATATCGCTGGCGTGGGCGCACGGACAAAGTGGTGATCAATGGAGGATTTCCAAACTCCTTATCGACATCTGGTTGGACGAAAAGACGCAGCGAAGATTTAGTGAAGTACTAGAAATTCAGTTCGATCGCTGGATCAACGCGATTGAGGCCGCGAAGCCACTCGGTTGGATCGATCCCGAGATCGATACGTACGCACTCATCACTTCGTGCTGGGCCGCCTCGATTGGACAATCACTGTTCGCAAGTTCCACCAAGATCTGCTACACGCCCCAAAGTATTCGCGACTTCTTTGTCAACATCGCAATTCCGAAAACCGGAGGCGGGTTCTGATAGAGGGTTGAAATCCCAAGACCAGCCGAACATATTCTCCATCGATGTAGAGGCGCGAACCGGGGAGAGCGATCGAGGGCGCGGCGACGTGAAGCGTCGCCTAACGAATTCTTGCTCTGGGCCTCACCATTAGCGTCGAGTGCCGGGCGAGTTCTCGACCAGACGTACCAAGCGTTTTGCGGCCGGTGTGAGCGGCGTGCCCTTTAGCCACACGAGACGAATCGAGCGCTCAAGAGATAGACCGTCGATGCTCACGACGACGAGTCGACCCTCGTCAACGTCGGATTCTACGGTGAGACGACTTAGGACTCCCGCCCCCACGCCCGAGGCCACGGCGGCCTTGATGGCGGTCGTCGAGCCCAGTTGGACGATTGGTGTCACGGAGAGATTCAGTGAATGCATCGCGACCTCGAGGACTTCGCGTGTTCCCGAGCCCGATTCTCGCAAGACGAGAGGAACGGTTGAAAGCTCGGTCGGCGTCAGCGGCTTCTTTCGCTTCGCGAGCGGGCTCGACGGCGCGACCACGATGACCAGGTCGTCGAACGGATCACCCGTGATGCGAGTTCGAAAGGAGCACTTCGACCTTCCACGAATCCGATGTCGGCTTCTCCCCTTAGTACTACCTCGGTCACGTGCGTGGAGTTCCCCATCTGCAACGAGACCACCAGTGTCGGGTCGGTGTCTCGTAGGCGTGCGAGCCAACCGGGAACCAGATACTCGGCGACGGTCAGACTCGCCACGACGCGCAGACGCGTCGTGGCGTCCGCGTTGAGAGCACGTGCGCCTAGCTGGAGCTGTCTCATTGGTTCAAGTACTTCCTCGCTCCATTGAACGACCGCGACACCAGCGGAGGTCAGTTGGCCTCGACCGTGGGAGCGGTCCAACAACTGAAGACCCAACGATTTTTCGAGAGTACGTAGTCGCATGCTGGCTGCGGGTTGGCTTATGCGGTGCTGAAGCGCCGCCTGATGAATTGAACCGGTCTCGGCAACGCTGCGGAGAAGGTCGAGCGAGCGAACGTCGGGAACGGGCTCCGTCAGAGGCATAAGCAAACCTTATAGTGACGCGCGAAAAATGGTCTTCCCAGACGGCGTTCTCCGGCGGAAGATGAATCATGTGGCCAGATCATCCGGTCCCTGAAGCATGGTTCCAAGGAGGTACACCGTGAACGTAGGACATTCGAGTGTGAGCGCTCTCGCTTTAGACGAGTCCGAAAAGCCCTCGGAGAAGTATTTGGGGCCCAACTGGTACGCGTCAGTGATGGGCACGGGCATCGTGGCGACCGCTGGCGCCTCCCTCCCGTTTGACGTTCCGGGACTGAAGACCTTCTGTTTGTTCGTGTGGATTCTCGCGGCGGGAATGCTCGTGGGGCTCTTGGTGGCGACATTCCGGAACTGGACAGGTTCCCCGTCGCTGGCGCGAAGTTATGGCCGCGACGTTCTAATGTCCAACTTTTACGGCGCGCCACCCATGGCGTTCATGACGGTGGGTGCCGGGGCGTTGTTGGCGGCGCGCTCATTGCTCGGACTTCGCGTGGCCGTGGATCTCGATTGGATCCTCTGGGTCCTGGGCACCGTCGGGGGTCTCGTCACGGCGATCCTCATACCCTTTCGACTCTTCACCGAGATCGAGGTTCGACCCGACGCGGCGTTCGGCGGTTGGCTGATGCCGGTCGTGCCGCCGATGGTGTCGGCGTCAACCGGCGCGCTCCTGATCCCGTACGTGTCCTCCCTGCAAGGGCGTTCTACCTTGCTCTACGCCTGTTACGCACTGTTCGGGATGAGTTTTATGGCTGCCGTCATCATCATCACGATGATCTGGTCGCGACTCGCGCACTTCGGATCTTCACACACCGCTCGCGTGCCAACGCTCTGGATCGTTCTCGGTCCGCTCGGCCAGTCGATCACGGCCGTAGGACTTCTCGCAACGCAAGCGCATTTGGCGGTCGCTGCGCCAATCGCGAGCGCCATGGGTGTCTTCGCGATTCTCTTTGGCGTCCCGGTGTGGGGCTTCGCCATGTTGTGGAGTGCGCTCGCGTTGGCACTGACCGTTCGAACCATGCGAAAGGGAATGCCGTTTTCGCTCTCGTGGTGGAGTTTCACCTTCCCCGTCGGCGTCACCGTCACCGGAACGATTCAACTGGCGCTGCACACGGGAGTCCCCTTGTTTCGCTGGGCCAGCGCCGTTGGCTACGTCGCGCTCGTGATCGCGTGGTCTGTCGTGTTCGTGAAAACGATGAACGCAACGAAGGGCGGCGTTCTCCTTCGGCCGCCGGCGCCCGGATCGACGACGCCCGTAGCGAGTAAGGACATTTACCCGCCATTACGGTCTCGTGCGTGATGATTTCGTTGGCGTGGAGTGCTGCGGCGAAAGGTTTCACTCAATCCTTTAAGGTGCTTTTATGAATACCCCAATCGCCCCCTCGGAACTACCCTCAACCCTCGCCGGTCTTCGCGCTTCGGGCTACGAGTCGCGCTCGATCCGAGACGAAATCCGTCGAAACCTAGAAGATCGACTCGCCGCCGGTATTCCATTGACCTCGTCGGTCCTGGGATACGAGGACACCGTCCTGCCCCAACTCGAGACCGCGCTCTTGGCCGGACACGACATCATCTTGCTGGGGGAACGCGGCCAAGCCAAGACCCGGATCATTCGATCCTTGGTGGAACTGTTGGACGAGTGGCTTCCCATCGTCGCGGGCTCGGACGTTCGTGACGATCCCTACGATCCGATTTCGGCGTTCGCCCTCGACCTCGTGAGCGAGAAGGGCGACGAGACGCCCGTGCGCTGGATCCACCGAAGCCAACGCTTCGCCGAGAAGCTGGCGTCACCGGACACGTCGATGGCGGACCTCATCGGCGAGGTTGATCCCATCAAGGTGGCCGGGGGACTCTTCCTCGACGATCCGAAGGCGCTCAGTTACGGTCTCGTGCCCAAGTCCAACCGTGGCATCTTCGCCATCAACGAGTTGCCGGACCTCTCCGAGCGCATCCAGGTGGGTCTGCTCAACGTGCTCGAAGAGCGTGACGTGCAGATCCGTGGTCACCTCGTTCGTCTCGACCTCGACGTGTTGGTGGTCGCGACCGCCAACCCCGAGGACTACACCAACCGAGGTCGACTCATCACGCCGTTGAAGGACCGCTTCGGATCCCAGATCCGTACCCACTATCCCGCCGAGGTCACCACCGAGATAGAGATCATGCACCAAGAGGCGCACTTGCCGACGTCACCAGTGCCGATCAAGGTGCCGTGGTTCATCGACGACATCGTCGCGCGCGTAAGCCACGTCGCACGCCGTAGCCACGTCATCTCTCAGACGTCGGGCGTGTCCGTGCGTCTCTCCATCGCGAACTACGAAACCGTAATCGCGAACGCGTTACGCCGAATGCTGCGCACGCACGACGCCGTCGTCGTACCGCGCGTGAGTGACCTCAGCGCCATGGTGCAGTCGACGCAGGGCAAGATCGAATTCGACACCATGGACGATAGTGACGCCGATCAAGTCATCGCGGCGCTGGTATCACTAGCGATACGCCAGTGCTTCAGTGACGTGCTCCTGGAAGAGGCGCCCGAGATCGTCGAGGCCTTCAACTCCGAAGCCATCGTGCACACCGGTGACGACCTGCCCGACGCTGACTATCTCGCGGTGCTCGCCGCCATGCCCTCACTTGAGGCACCGGTGGAGCGCATCGCGGGACCGGGAGCGAGCGACGGCGAGAAGGCCGCGGCCGTCGAGTTCGTTCTCGAGGGTCTGTATCTCACCAAGCGTCTCGCGAAGGACGCCTCGGGAGCGAGGGCGCTCTACCGCTCGAGGAATCGGTAGTGCCCGTTCGCTACGGCTACCGTCGCTTCGGCGAGGACGACGACTTCAACGACCTCGACGTCGAGGAAATGTTGGCGCACTTGGCGGACGACTTCATGGAGAGTGGCGACCTCGACGACGCCATGGACCGACTGCTGCGCGACGGCTATACCACCGAGGACGGCGAACGGATTGAGGGCCTGCGAGACCTCCTCGATCGCACCCGCAAGAAGCGTCGCGAACTCGAACAACAAGGCGACCCCGACGGCGAGATGCAGCGCTACCGCGAGTGGCTCGAAGACATCGAGGCCCTGGAGTCGAGCGAGCTCGACGAGCTCGTGGCTGACGCGGAGGCGTCGGAGGACGAACGTCGTCAGGAGGTGACGCGCGACCTCGTCGATCAGAAGAAGATGCAGCGTGAACTGATGAGCGACTCGCTCGCTCCACGCCTGGGCGACTACCGCGACTACGAGTTCGTTTCGTCGAAGGCTCGCGAAGAGTTCGAGGAACTGTTGAGCGAACTCGAGCGCGACGTGCTCGACACGTACTTTCAAAACTCGAAGGAGTTCATGGGTCGTCCGGATCCCGAAGAACTGGCGCGCATGCGCGACATGATGGACGCGCTCTCAACGATGATCGAACAAGACCGCCGCGGTGAGGATCTCGACCCCACGTTCCAAGACTTCATGGAAAAATTCGGTGACTTCTTTCCCGGCGCCGAGAATCTCGAGGACGTCGTTCGCCAAATGGCCGAACGCGCGGCCGCCGCGGAGGCGATGTTCAATTCGCTGTCCAGTGAGCAGCAAGGCGAACTGCGCGCGCTCTTTGACGAGATGATGCAGAACATGGAGCTCAACTTCTCCATGAACCGATTGGTGTCGAACTTGCGTCAAGCGACGCCCGACATTGATTGGGACCGCGCGCACCGCATGCGCGGTCAAGACGGTTCGCCCTTCGCCCAAGCCACCTCGGTCGCTGAACAGCTCGGCCAACTGAAGGGCCTCGAGGACTTTCTCGGCCAGAGTCACGCCGCCCAGGGACTACCTGAAGTCGACGTGGAGGCCGTTCGGCGCAACCTCGGTGACGACGCCGCGCGACACGTCCAGCGACTTCAAAAGGCGCTCCAGGGACTCAAAGACCAGGGTTTTATCGACCGCCAGAGCAATCGACTGAAGCTGAGCGCGAAGGGGATCCGAAAGATCGGCCAGATCGCATTGCGCGATCTCTTCAATCAACTCCACGACTCGCCGACCGTCGGCGCCCATCCCGTCGCGACCTTGGCTCGAGGTGGTGACCGCGAAGAGACGGCGAAACCGTGGGAACCGGGCGAAGCCTTCGCACTGCACTTACCCAAGACGCTGAAGAATGCCCTGTTGCGCCAGGGTCCCGGCACGCCCTTGCAACTGCACCCCGACGACTTCGAGGTGGAGGAGTATGAGTCGGCACGTCGTTCCGCGACCGTGTTCGCGATCGACCTGTCGCTCTCGATGGCCATGCGCGGCAATCTCGTGCCAGCGAAGAAGATGGTGCTCGCCCTCACGCAACTCATTCGCTCGAAGTTCCCCCGTGACTTCGTCGCAGTCGTGGGATTCGGCGAAACAGCGCAGGAACTGAAAATTGACGACATTCCGGCCCTCACGATTGACTACAACTACGGCACCAACCTCCAGCACGCCCTGGCGCTCAGCCGCCACCTCCTGCGCAACGAGCGCGGGGAACGCCAGATCGTGGTCGTCACCGACGGCGAGCCGACGGCGCACCTGACGGCCTCGGGCGAGCCGTTCTTTTCCTGGCCACCCGTGAAGGAGACCCTCGACAAGACCATGGCCGAGGTGCTGCGGTGCACCAAGGCGGGCCTCACGATCAACACTTTCGCCCTCGACATCGAGCGAAGCCAGTTCCCTTTTGTCGAGCAAATCGCCCGGGTGAATGGGGGGCGGCTCTTCTACACCGACGTCGACGACCTCGGAATCTACGCCCTCGACGATTTCGTCAAACACCGTCGCGCGGGCTAGTGCGAAACCGCTCCCACCAGGTAGTTCAATAATTCGATTTGCATTTTCCTTAAAACCCCGCAACAATGACACCGTTGTAATTACATCGGTGGTAATTTCCGCCGACGGGGAGGATCGCCAGGTGGAAATCGTCGAACTGTTGAGCGGTATGGAAGATCGTGGCTGGCAAGCGCGATCGAACTGCATGGGCGTGGATCCGGACCTTTTCTTTCCCGAGCGTGGTGCGTCCACCCGGGAAGCCAAAGAGGTCTGTCGCGGGTGTGTCGTGCGTGAAGACTGCCTGGAGTACGCGCTCGAGAACGGTGAGAAGTTCGGAATCTGGGGCGGCATGAGCGAGCGCGAGCGTCGGCGACTTCGTCGAGCGCGCGCGATCGAACGTCGCGCGCAGGCCGGTTAAGCGACTACGCCAGTCGAGCTTCGATCGTCTTTTCGTAGCTCAGATCTAGTTGGTCCCAACGCAAGGGGTCTTGCGTTCGTAGCAACGACTCGGGAATGAGGCCCACCAACTCCGCGTGGTCGATCGCGCCCACCGGCATCAGGTCCGCGACGTCGTCGTAGATCGTCGAAGGTCCAACCACTAAGGGCGAAATCAGATTGCAACTGATCTGCGTGAACGAACCCACACGAAAGGCGAGCGCGCGCACCTCGGGGCGACGAACGGCCTTGGCGACGGCCTTACCCTCATCGAGCGAGATGCCCCGTACCCAGAGATTCCACGCGACGAGCACGCCCCTCGCACCGAGGGCGCTGGCGCCCCACTTGGCGTGGGGAACCTCCGGTCCGAGATCGGGGGTCAGTGTTCGAAACGCCCCTCGGCGGACGTCGGGAAGTGACCGACTGGAACCATCAGGGAGCGGCCCGTAGAGAAAGACCGGCAGGTCGAAGGTGGTCGCCAACCAGGCCGCGGTCTCGTCTCGCAGCGCCACGGCTACGTGAGCATCTGATTCGTCGAGGGCGACGAAGGGCACGACGTCGAGGACCCCGAAACGCGGGTGTACGCCCGCGTGGTCTCGCAGATCGAGTGAGTCCGTTGCCTGGCTCGCGAGCGCGCGTACGTCGCGGCGCAGTTCAGCGCGGTGGTGAATCAACGTGAAGACGCTGCGATTGTGCGTATCGTCACGGTGACGATCGCGCAACGAATCGCCGGCGGCGAAACTCAGCGCGTCGAGGACGTCGAGACGTTGTCCCTCGGAGATATTGACAACGCACTCAAACAAGAGGTTCGCTTAGTGAAGATCGCGATTAAAGAGGCGCACGCGACGACGTTCGCGTAGTAGGCGGCGGCGCTCTCGCTCGCTCTTGCCACCCCACACGCCATGATCGATGTGATTGTCGAGTGCGTAGACGAGACATTGACTTGCGACTGGACACGTGACGCAGATTCGTTGAGCGATGATGACGCCCACGCCGTCACGGGGAAAGAAGGTCTCTGCTGGATACTCGCGACACTTCCCGTCGGCCATCCATTCGGTACTCATACTTACCTCCCTTCTTTCTACTTCTACCCTTACTTCTACACTTACTTCTACACTCACAGTAGCGACCTCGCGCGTCACCATCTGCCACCTTTAGTTCGCGTGTTCACGAGGATTGCGCGTCTTATAACACCCTTAAAGATCATTTATCGAACTCCAGTAGAATGAAGGAAGTACGCGCGTTTGTAACGCAATCGTAAGGAGTCTCGTGAGCCAGGTCCCGACAACAGAAGTCATCGAGGTCGTTGACCCGGTGGGTCACGTCCAAGTCATCTACCTCGGACCGGTGGCCCCGCACTGGGAGTGCCGGATGGTCTTCGGCGACGAGGAGCAGATCCAGGCCTTCGTTGACCGCGTGGACGCGCGACTTCGTTTTCTTCCTCCCCACGACCCGCAGTTTCGCCGCAACCGCGAACGCGTGAACCGTGACGCGGAACGAGAGAACCTACTCGTCGAGTGGAACCTCGGCTACGACGAAGAGTCCTAGGCCAGCGGCGAGTTCGTCACTCGCTCGTACCATGCGTCAGGGTTGTTGAGTTCGCCCGCGCTCGGCAGTCCGTCCACGCGCAGTAACGCACCAAAGACGCTGAGTGAGTGCTTCTCCACGAGCGCCGACACGAAGGCCGTTGCCGCGTCGTGATGCGGTCCTTGAGTCGAGATGCCAAAGAGTGCGGCAGCCGCGTCCTCACCACGCGCGTCGCTACGTCGGTGTCTGGTGTAGGCCTCGGCCAGGGCGGGGCGTGGTCCGAGCAGCTTCTCAGTGATGTCCTGCGCCGCGGCGCAGAAGAAGGCGAGCAACACGCTCGCAGCCGCATTGATGGCGCGCGTGGCGTCGCTTTCTTCGGGCACCTCGATACCGTCGAGCAGTGATTCGGGATTGTTCATCATGTCGTTGATGTCGCCCGACTCCATCATTCCCTGCAGGCGTCCCATGAGATCGCCCTGGATGGCGTTGGCCTCGTTGACCGTGTCGATGAGCAGGGCTCGCAAGGCGTCACCGGTGCCCGGCTGAGAGAGGACCAGCGACGCCACGAACTCTTGGGCGAGCGCGAAGACGTAGACCTCGTCATGCTCCAATGACCACTCACTGGCGAAGTTGGCCAAGTTATTGACGACGAGCAGGTGCTGGTCATTCAGACGCGGCAGGGGCAACACGGCGAGCGACCACGCCCTCGCCGAGAAGTGGCCCGCGACCGATCCCATCTGAAAGCCCGCGAAGAGTGGTCCGATGGTCGAAGAGATCCGCGCCATGAGTTGATTGTTCGCATCCGCGTCGTCGAGCTCTTCGCTCGTCGTCGGCGGTGTGCTCGTGGCCATCGGATTCATCAAGGGACGCCATTGCTCGAGAGCGGCGAGCGTGAGGGCCGAACGATTCACCGCCACCACCGTTGGTTCACTCGAAACGCCAAAGAGGGCGTCGACGTGTCGTCCCACGAGCGGTGCCAACTCTTCGAGTCGTTGGCGTTCGATGGGCAGGGGATTGGGGTCACCGTCGTCACCCCGGGCGATGTTGAGGGCGAGCTGGGTGGCCGTCGTGTACCAAGCGTCGGGACCCTGTTGACTCAACATCGAAAAGATGTCGCCGAACATGTCGCCGAAGGGGTTGGTCGTCACGGCACCAACTTAGAGGGACAGCCGAGCGTCACGTTCACGTGGTGCACCGTGGACTTGTGGACGAAGCTGAGCTTCGCCGAGGTGTACGCGGGGGTCAGGTAGAGCGTCGACACCAACTGGTTCCAATTGTCGATTTCCTTGCCGTTCCAAGTGGTGAGGACGTCGCCCACGGCGACGTTGGCGTGCGCGGCGGCGCTGTAGCGCACGACGCTCTTCACGAGGACGCCCCCACCTTGTTCGTCCTTGCCCACGACGCCGAGCTGCGCGTGACAGCCGTGGCCCGTGGCGACGACGACGGCGACCTCGGCCACGAACTGCGCGGCGTACCAGAAGTGCCGTGACGACAACACGGCCACGACGTGACCGCTCGCGTCGACGGCGATGGCGTCGACGTAACTACTGAGACTCGTGTCGGACTTCGTCGCCAAATAGCGCACGACGCCCTGGGCGTTGATGAGGGGGTCGCCGAGTGTTGTCATGGACCAGTCGTACTCGGGTGTCTTCGTCGAGCCACGAACGATCGGCGCCACGGCGACGACCGACGTGCTCGCGGGCATCGGATCAAGTTTCAACGCCGCGATCGGAACGCTCAAGTGCACGATGGAAAAGCCCATCACGCTGTCTCGGCCCTTCAGGGTCACGGGGAAGTTCACCTTCGTGGCGGTGGAGCCGGTGATCAGCGCGTTGACGGGAATCGCGACTGTCGTCACCGCGAGGTCGTGGGACAGCACCAGTGCAGAGACGTGTACGACGTGGCCGGGCGTCGTGATCGTGAGGTCGACCGTACCCTTGGCTGCGGCGCGCGCCGACGCTGGGAGTGAACTGAGCGTCGTGGCCAAGTGCGCGGGGAGATTGCCGTTAGGGGTGCCAGCGCCCCGGTTGACCATGAGGACGATCCCGCCAACCACCAAGAGGATGGCCATGCCGCCCGCAATGGTCCGGGGGATGGTGGAGTGGGGCCGCACACTGGTCGTCGTCGCCAGTGTTTCAAAGCTCGGGAGCTCACTCGGGTGTACCCAGGGACGGCTTTCGGCCGACGGTCGCGCGCGACGGCTTCGGCGCCACCACCTCGATCTATCCCCATTAGCCACCTAGTGCAGGCTAGTTACGAAAGGACTCTTGTTGGCATCGCCCTAACATCGTTACTCATGGCTTTAGACGTCGCGCTTGACATTGGCACCTCGAACACGCGCCTGGCGACCAGTCAGCGCGGCGTCTTATTCGACGAACCTACGATGGTCGCCATCGACACGAACTCCGGTGTCGTCGTCGAAGTCGGCCACGGCGCACTCGAACTCGTCGGTCGCACGTCACGTCACGTCGTCGTGTTTCGACCCTTCAATCAAGGCGCCACCGTCGACTTCGACGTCACGGCGCGACTCATCGAGGCACTCTTCGATCGTGCTGGCGTCTCCAAGTTGAGCCGCGCGCGCGTCGTCATGAGCGTCCCTTCTTTAGCGACGGCCATTGAACGACGCGCACTTCGCCAGGCCGCCATTCAAGCTGGTGCGCGCGAGGTGTCGTTAGTGGAAGCGCCCCTCGCCGCCGCGATTGGCCTCGGACTACCGGTCCAAGATCCCATCGGATCGGCCGTGACCCTCATGGGCGCGGGCGCGTCCGAGGCGGCGGTCATCTCGCTTGGGGGCATCGTCACCGGTGGAGCGCGTCGAATCGGTGGCAACGACGTGGACGCGGCCATCGCGACGTCGCTACGACTCAACGTGGGCGTCGTCGTGGCCCCCTCCGTCGTCGAGATGCTCAAATGCACACTCGCTTCCGCACTCGGACGAACGACGGGACTCGTCGAAGTCGTACTCGCGCGCAGCGTGGACCGAGGTGATCCCGTCGAAGTCGAAGTGAGCGCGGATTTGGTGAACGCGGCGGTGCACGACGTACTCAACTCGACGATTCGCATGATCGAAGAGTGCCTCAGTGACACGCCGCCCGACCTCTCTCAGGACGTCAGCGCGCGAGGCATGACCCTGGTCGGCGGACACGCCAACTTGAGCGACGTCGCCGAACTCGTCGCCACGGCAACGGGGGTAGAGGTCAGCGTGGCTCCGCAGGCCGACCTCGTCGTCATCCAGGGACTGCAGGCCTGTCTCGAGGAGATGGCCTCACTGCACGCGTTGTTCCGTAGCGCCGACCGTTAGTCGTCGGTACGTCGAAGCTGCGTGACCGCCGAGCGGACCTGCCAGTCACGGTCCTCGCCGGCTTCGTCGAGCGCGGCGTCGATATCGGGGCCCTCGAAGTTCGCGAGCGCCACGATGGCCCGACGACGGATCGGCGGCTTGTCTTTCAGCGACGCGATGATGGTCGATCGTGCCCGGTCGTCGCCGATGGCGCCGAGCGCGGCGATGGCCGACTCACGACAGCGCGCGTCGTCGTGGTCTTTGGCGACATTACAGAGGGTCTGCACTGCGTTGACGTCGAGGTGCTCACCGAGCGCGAAGGCGGCGCCCTCGACCACGAGTGCGTCCTCGTCGCCGAGCATGCCTTCGACTTCGACTAGCACGGATTTATCCTCCAGTGGCGCGTGTGCCAACTGCTGGAGCGCGTCGCGACGAACTTCGACGTCGCTGTCGCGTAGCGCTCGGAGCCAGAGGTCGGTCGCCATAAGTGATTGGCGCACTAGTCCGCGAAGCGCCAGCACGCGACGCCGCGTGATGGGCGATTCGACGTTGGCCATCAGCAGCGCGGTACCCTCCGCACTTGGAGACAAACTCGCGCGTAAGAAATCGTTTTCGAAGGGCTCAACTATCGTGGTCTCATCACTAGTCACGACCCCATTCCAGCACGACAGGGAACTCGTCGGTGGTTGAGCAAGTTTTACGTAATCGTTCCAATCGTCGTCGGGCTCTTGATCGTGCTCGGAACCAGGAACACCAACGACTACCTGATCTCGCCGGGCAACGCGACGCCGGTCGCGCCACTCGTGAAGATCCACGGTGTTGCGACGAACCCCACGCACGACGAGATCATGCTCGCCGACGTGTATGAGCAGCAGTTGAACTATTTTGGTTGGATCAAGGCGCACTTTCAGTCCCATGTGCAGATCATCACGGCCAGCCAACTCGTGGAACCGGGCATTCCACTCGACGAACTCCTCTCGCAAGGTTTTCTTCAGATGAGTGATGCCAAACAGGCCGCCGAAACGGCCGCCTTCCGCGCGGTTGGTTGGTCGGTCCCGGCGACAAGAACGGGCACGGTGGTGACGGCCGTCGTCGCGCCATCACCGGCGAGGTCGGCCGGCGTGCATGTTGGCGACGAGATCGTTGGCGTCAACAACACGACGATTCGTTCGGGTTGTCAACTCATCGCTTCCGTGCACTCGCTCGCGCCCGGCACGGCGTTGACATTGCACGTGCACGCCGTGAAGATCTCGAACTCCGGCGTGTTGACGTACGGGGCGTCGATTATCGTGAAAGTCGCCACGGCGAAAGCACCCGCGAACGTCGCAAGTTCCGGGTGCCCCGGGGTGACGGGGGTCGACCGCTCGTACCTCGGCGTCGCCGTCGAGGATGGCTTCAGTTACAAATTGCCCGCGACCGTCTCGATCAACACCGCAAGTATTGGCGGCCCCTCGGCCGGACTCGCGATGACGTTGACGCTCATTAACGAACTGACGCGCGGCTCTTTGACCGGCCACCACGTCATCGCCGTCACCGGTACCATCGACGCTCAAGGCAACGTCGGACCAGTCGGCGGCGTCGAGCAAAAGGCCGTAGCGGTGGCTCGCGCGGGGGCGTCGTACTTCTTCGTACCCGATAGTGGTGGCGACGTCGCGGCTGCGCGCGACGCGCGCCAAACGGGCCTCAAAATAATTCCTGTCACGACGCTTCAGCAGGTCCTGAGCGAACTGCGCTCACTCGGGGGCGCCAAACCCCAGCCCGTTACTAAGCCGTCCTCAGCGTTGTAAGCCAAAATATAGGTTCGCCACGCCGTAGTCTTGAAGGAATGGACGACCGTCGAATAACCTCTACGACGCGCCCGTCGTCGTCCGATATCGTTCGGATGAACTTCACGACGGTGCGAAAAGGCGGGCTGGACCCGAACGAAGTCCGCTTGCACCTCGAGGCCGCGGCGCGCGAGATGGGTCACCTCGAGAACCGAGTTCGCGAACTCCAAGAGCAGGTCAACGAGGCCCAGCGCAAAGCCGCGAATCCTACCTTTGATGAGGCGACACTCACGGCCGCCCTCGGCGCGCAGAGTGCCGCGATCCTTCGCTCCTCGCACGAAGAAGCCGGGCGCGTCACCGCCGAGGCCCAAGAGCGCAGCGCCCAGGTCTTCACCGAGACCCAACAGCGCAGCGCCAGTCACCTCATCGAAGCGCAAGAGCGCGCGACGGCGTTGATTACTGAAGCCGAGAACACCGGGGCCACAATCGATCACGACGCTCGTTTGGCGGCCGAGCGACTCATCGACTCTGCCAAGGTCAACGGCGAGGCACTCGTCGATCGCGCGAGGGAGCAGGGCCGCGCGATTGTCGAACAGTCGAATGAGGCGCGCCGCAACGTACTCAACGACCTCGCGATTAAGCGAAAAGCGCTGCATCTTCAGATCGAACAGCTGCGCGCGGCGCGTGACACGTTAGGCTCTTTCATAGCAACAGTGCGTCTTCAGGTTGATGACGTGTTGTCTGGAATAAACGGTTCCGACGAGGTCGCCCGCGGCGCCGCACTCGAGGCGCTGCGAATGCAGCCCGCGGCGCCGGAACCTACCGAAGAGGAGCTGCTGGCTGGCACGCCTCTACGTGAAGTGCCCGACGCTGCGCTTGAGACAGGAGAAGACGCCACGGTGACGAAGTCCCGATCACGCAAGCCGCCCAAGAGCGCCGCGCCCGTCGAAGAGTCACTGTTAGAGGACGACCCGTCCGGTACGGACGTCGTGAACGAGATCTTCGCTCGACTTCGTAAGGCCACTCTCGAAGAGCGGGGTGTCACGATACCGCCGCCCAAAAAGGCGGCCGCGCACAAACCCGAAACGCCCGTTGGCGTGCTCTTTCGCCGTCGCGACGCGGCGCTCGAAGAGTCGCTCGCGGTCCTGACGCGTCGAGTCAAGCGCGCGCTCCAAGACGACCAGAACATCATGCTCGAACGTCTGCGCGGTGTAAAGGCGATGATCACCACCGAACTCGAGGACGAGCACGACCAGCGCTCTCGTTACGCCGAGGCCGCCTTTGAGGCTCTCGAACATGCCGCCCAAGCAGGCGTGCAGTTCGCACGCGAAGAGGGCGGGGCTGCGGGTGCGAACGTCGAGAAGCAGTCGTTAGAAGATTGTGCTGCGGATCTCGCGGTCACCATCGTGTTAGCGCTGCGCAAGCGTATCCTCTCCGATAGCAGTGGTGACGGGCCCGAGCGCGTGAACGCGGCGTACCGCGAGTGGCGTGGTGCGCGCGTCGAACGACTCTGCACCGATGCGGCGCGACGAGCCTTCCACCTCGGTGTCGTGACGGCGTCCGTGGGACGATCGATTCGATTCTTTGCCGCGCCGAACGACGCGCCGTGCGACTTGTGTTCGCACGACTCTGAGACCGGTGAACGCATCGCGGGAGAGAAGTTTCCCAGTGGTTCTCCGTACCCACCGTTGCACGCGGGCTGCGCCTGCACTGTCGTACCCGTATAAGAAAGTCGTAGGCTCGTCCCGTGCGCAGTCCCACCGACGTCCCTCAACGACCGCGTCGCCTCGGACGATTGTCACGGCGGTTCTGGATTGGGCTGATTGTCGTGGTCTTGCTGGTGGGTTTTCTCTCGCTGCGCAATCTGGCGGTCCTTTGGACTGATCAGATGTGGTTCTCGTCGGTCGGGTTCTCGAGCGTCTTTTCGACGCTGTTCTTCGTCAAGGTCGGACTCGGCTTCACCTTCGGCGCGATCTTTTTCTTCATCATGTGGGGCAATCTGTTGCTCACCGACCGATTCGGCGCGCGGGACCTCTCCTTCGAGCCCGAGGACGAGGTCGTGCGACGCTTCCAGAACGTCGTACGCCCCTACGCCAAGCGCGTCTACGCCGCAATCGCGCTGATCATGGGCCTCGTCGCGGGGTTGAACGCCACGGGTCAGTGGCAGAAGTACCTGCTCTTCTCGCACGCTCAGTCGTTTCACCAGGTAGATCCGGTCTTTCACAAAGACCTCGGGTTCTACATCTTCACTCTTCCTTTCGTGTCCTACGTCGTCACGTGGTTCCTCGTCGTCTTGATATTCGCCTTGCTGGTCACGACGGGCTTTCACTTCTTGAACGGTGGCATCCGCACCACGCGCGTGACGCCGCGCGTCGCGCCTCGGGTGAAGGCCCACCTCTCGGTGATCGGCGCCGCTATCGCGCTCATGAAGGCGGCCGGTTACCTCATCGCCAAGTGGGAGCTC
Source organism: Acidimicrobiaceae bacterium (assembly GCA_003141815.1). Taxonomy (GTDB): domain Bacteria; phylum Actinomycetota; class Acidimicrobiia; order Acidimicrobiales; family RAAP-2; genus RAAP-2. The sequence continues at coordinate 28,932 of PLNQ01000112.1, forward strand.
GTCAACTCCAGCAACGGCTACGTCCAGGGCGCGACGTACACGGACATCCACGCGCGCATGCCGGCGCTGACCATCCTCTTCTATCTGTCACTGGCCGCGACCGTGATCCTTCTCTACAACGTGCGCTCGAGGGGATGGTCTCTGCCGGTCGTCGCCGTGGGCCTGTGGGCCTTCGTGGCGCTCGTCATCGGCGTGCTCTATCCGACGTTCCTCCAAGCCTTGAAGGTGAGCCCCAACCAGCAGTCGCTCGAGTCGCCGTACATCCAGAGAAACATCACCGCGACGCGCGCGGCCTTCGGTCTCGACAAGGTGCAGGATCATACCTTCGCCGGTTCGACGTCGATTACCCAATCCCAGATCAAGGGCAACATGTTGACGTTGAACAACATTCGCCTATGGGACCCGTCGAGCAAAATCTCCCTCGAGACGGTGACGCGGCGTCAGTCGATTCGTTCGTACTACAACTTCACGACGTTGTCCGTGGATCGTTACTTCGTCAACGGCAAGTTGACGCCGGTTCTCATCGGCGCTCGCCAACTCAACTCCAACAACCTGCCCTCGCAGAGTTGGGTGAACCAGCACCTGCAGTACACCCACGGCATCGGTGCCGCGGTGGTGGCGGCCAACCAGGTCGACCCGTCGACGGGCAATCCGATCTTCGACATCTCGAACGTGCCGCCTCTCTCTACAAACGGTCTGCCGCTCTTGACCCAGCCCGATATCTACTTCGGCATTGGCTACAACGGCTGGGTCGTCGCGAACTCGAAACAGCCCGAACTTGACTACCAGGTGAATACGGGCAAGAACGCCGGCACCCCCGTCGAGACGCACTACACGAGCACCGGCGGTGTTCCGGTCGGCACCATCTTCTCGCGACTCGCGCTCGCGCTACGCCTCGGTGACTTCAACTTCCTGATCTCGAATCAGATCGACGCGAAGAGTCGCGTGCTCTTCGTGCGTGACGTAAAGCAGATGGCCCAAAAGGCCGCGCCCTTCCTCACGTTCGACTCCCAGCCCTACGCCGTCGTCGCCAACGGTGAATTGCAGTACGTCCTCGACGGCTACACGACGACGTCCCAATACCCCTACAGCGAAGACGCCAATCAGCTCGGCATCAGCACCGGGGGACTGCCCGGAAGCTTCAACTACGCGCGCAACTCCGTGAAGGTCGTCGTCAACGCCTACACCGGCGCAATGACGTTCTACGCGAACGACCCCAACGACCCGATCCTGAAGGCCTACCGTTCGGCCTTCCCGACGCTGTTCCAACCCCTGAGTGCCATGCCTTCGACCATTCGCACGCACCTGCGCTACCCAGGTGACCTCTTCTCGGTTCAGGCCGCGACGTTCGGGCGTTACCACATCACCTCCGCGACGGCCTTCTACTCCGCGTCGGACCGCTGGCAGATCTCGCCCACGACGGGGGCTGGTTCTCCCTCACAAGCGCTCGCGCGCACCTCGACGCTCAACAAAGCTGGCGACGTTATCTCCACGTCGTTTTCCGCGATGAGCCCTGTCTTTCAGGTTGGTTCGCTACCGAACCAGAACAAACAACAGTTGCTCGAGTCGGTCGACTACGTGCCAGCAGGTAACTCCTCGACGGTGCAGAGTCTGACGGGCTTCATGATCGCCACGAGTGACCCCAACAACTACGGGCAGCTCAGTGTCTACGAGACCCCTCGCGGGACGACGGTGACCGGGCCGTTGCAAGCCGACTCGGAGATTCAACAGACCTCCAAGGTCAGTTCGATCATCACGCCCCTCGACCAACACGGCTCCAGCGTCATCCTGGGTAACAACCTCACGGTGCCCCTCGACTCGAGCGTGCTTTACATTCGCCCGCTCTACGTCACGAGTACGGCGAACCCGATGCCGCAGTTGCGCTACGTCATCGCGGTCTTCAACCAAGACGTCGGAATCGAGCCGACGTTGGCAGGTGCACTGTCCGACGTGTTCGGGGCCAACGTCACGGGCATCGCCAACTCGAACCCGGGCAACGGAGGCGGATCGGGCACTACGAACAAGGGCGCGATCGTCGCTTCGTATTTACAGCGGGCCTCGGTGGACTACACAAACGCGCAGACCGCGTTGGCTAGCGGAGACCTCGGGCTCTACCAAAAAGACGTCAACGCCATGAATCAGCAGTTGAAGCTGGCCCAGAACGCGCTCAACAAGGGCTAACGAATCGTCTTTCGCCACGCTGTCGTTCTAGGAATCGTCTCGAGCGTCGAGGTGTCGAAAAGGATTGAGGAGCCCCTTCGGATCAAAAACGTGCTTGATCTTGCGCTGAAGTTCGACGAGCGCCGGGTCCGCGAGCGCCAAGTACGGACCACGTTTGTCGACGCCGAGCCCGTGTTCTCCCGACACAGCGCCACCGAGGGCGAGGCCAGCGCGAAAGAGTTCGAGTAAGAATTCGTCACGCTTCTCCGCGTCGGGTTGGAAGACCGACAAGTGGACGTTGCCGTCACCGACGTGACCACAGCCCGCAACGAACGCGCCGTGACGCGTCGCCAGTTCACTGACGCTTTCGAGGAACGACGGCACGGTCGAGCGCGGGACGACCACGTCGATGATGTCATTGGCTCCGGCGGCTTTCGCGAGCCAGAAGACTCGCTCGCGCGCTTCGATGAGTTGCGTCGCGGCGGCGCCCTCGAGCACGTACACGTCGAGCGCTCCGGCCTCCTCGACCAAGGCAGCCGCGGCCACAAGATCGCTCTCTAGCTGCTCGGGAGTTCTCGTCTCGAAGACGACGATAAGGTACGCCGCCGCCGCGTTAGCGACGTCGGGATTCACGCCGAGGTGAAGATCCGTGCCGCTCGACAGCGAGCTCATGGTGAGTACGTCGAGGTACTCGAGAATCGAGGGTGAGAGGCCTGAGGAAATCAGGGTGGGCACGACGCGCGTCACGGCCTGGAGATCGCTGAAGGGGACGAGCATGGTGGCGCTGTTCTCGAACACGGGCGAAAGTTTGAGCGTGACTTCGGTGACGAGCGCGAGCGTCCCTTCACTGCCGACGAGTAACTGCGTGAGGTCGTAGCCCGAAGAGGACTTCACGACCGGTCCGCCCGTCCGCAGCACGGTGCCGTCCATGAGGACCACCTCAAGGCCGAGGACGTGCTGGCGAGTCACGCCGTGGCGTACCGCGCGCATGCCCCCGGCGTTGGTGTTGACGTTGCCGCCCAGCGAGCCAGAGAGTTCGCCGGGGTAGACGGGGTAGTGCAGCCCGGTGCCGAGTAACGCTTGGTTCAGTTCACGTAACGTGATGCCTGCTTGCACGACCGCGACGTGATCGCGTACGTCGATGCGAAGGACGGCGCGCATCTGGTCGAAGCAGATGACGAGGCCGCCGTTCACGGGCGTCACGCCACCCGAAAGTCCGGTGCCCGATCCACGCGGAGTCACGGGGACGTCGTGTCGATCGGCCCACGCCACGAGCTTCGCCACTTCTTCGCTCGAATGCGGTCGCACCACGGCGAAGGGCTCGCGGTGGCGTTGGTGGAGTGACTCGTCGTGGAGGTCGCTCTCGGCGTGCGCGCCAGCGAAGGTCACGTCACCGTTGACGATCTCCTTGAGTTCGCCCTGTCGCTGGCTATCGTCCATCACCGACGAACCCTACTCTTTGGTCCCACAGCTCAGGTCGGGCATTTTCGTGGCGGACAACAACGAGACCCCCTCGAAGGAGGGGGTCTCGTATCGATCGCCTTACGCGATGGAGTTACTTGACGGTGTAGCGGATGCTGGTCCTCTTGCCGCTCGCGAACTTAATCGTGAGGGTGTAGGTGCCCTTCTTCAGTGTCGTCGCTTCCTTCACTCGAACCGTCAGTCTTGCGCTGGTGGCCCTGAGTACGGTCGCGCTAGTACCCCTAGGCCCGGTAATCCTGGGTCCGCCGGTGAAGTTCCTACCGATGATCGTCAGGACGACGGTGCGGCCATGAACCGCGGCGCCAGAGACCCTGAGGGCCTTCGGCACGGGTTTCACGATGGGCGGTGTGGTGCCCGTGACGACCAACGCGTACGAGAACGTGCCGGCGTCGCCGCTCGCGTCAGTCGTGGTGCCGGTCGCGGTGTACGTACCGGCCTTCAACGCGCCAGAGGTGGACACGGCCCCTGAACTAGAGACCGCGACGCTTGGCGAACCAGTGGACTGCGTGTACGACACGGTGCCCTGGTTGCCACTCGTGGTGAGTTGATCCTTGAAACTCGACGCCGAACCCACGGCGATGGTGTTCGTCACGGGGAGGTTCTGAGAAATCACCTTCGCCTTCGCTGTGAAGCTGAATGATGCGTCAATCCATGAGGGCGCGCCAGCGCCGCAGATGGTCGCGGCGTGGGTGTCGTTACTCGGGTACGGAGTGGTGTTGACCTCGCAGAGGACCACCGTGTACGCCGTGCCGGCAACAACGGTCGCTGGCACCGTGATGGTGCCACCAAGGACGGGCGGACTCAACGTCTTGCCGTTGTAGCAGTCGTTCGAAATGGTGACGCCCGACGCGGGACCGCCGCCTATGGCTGTGGACGTGCCGGTAACGAACCAGACGTCAGCGAGGTACGGCCCAGGTGCGTTGCCGTACCCGACCCCGGTACAACTATTCGGTGCGATCGCGGGCGTTGTACCGGCGGCCGCTGCTTGGACCGCTTGGACGGCGCTGCCCCACCAGTAACCGGTGTTGCCCGTGGCGTCGGCGACGTTGATGAGACTGCCCTCGGAACCCGTCGTTTGGAGCGGCTGGATACTGGGCGGGCTAGGTACCGTGGACTGCGAAGCGTACTGAATCAAGTACTCAGCGCCGGTAACGGGCGCTAGTTGCGTGCTCGCAACCGCGATTGCGCAACCAAAGAGTCCGGCGTTGATCTCGGCCTGCGTCGGGGGGCAGACGCCGTTGGCGTCAGCGGTTGCAAATGTGGCCGGTACTGCGAACGTGGCGATCGAACACGATCCGGCGGTTCCCGCAGGACAGCCGGTGCTGGTCGCGCTTGGCGCGAAGGTACCAAGGGCACTCGTGTCGGCTTCAGTCGTTGGGATGACGCCCGACGTGCCGACGGCCGCGAGAAGCGAGGCTTCGGCGGCGATCCCGGCACCAGAGGACGTGTTGCAGTTAAAGGTGACCACCGTGGTGCCAGCAACGACGCCGACGATCAACGTCTGCCCGGGAACTGCCGTGCCCGCCCCGGTGACGGTGATGTTGCAGGGTAACGGCGGGGCGGCGTGCGGCGTGCCTGACGCGGCTGACGCGCTGCCGACCGAGATGAGTGTCAGGCCCGCGACCATGGCCAGGGCCGACGCGCCCGAGAAGGCGGACATCACCGACGCTCGACGCGTAGGACGAAACTGCGATTTACTAAATGGATTTCTCATGGATTCTCCGTAGCTGCTCAATGTTGTCGATGAATCATTAGGCGGTCTTAAAGATTTTTCGCCGTCATAACGACTATAGAGGTGGCCCATGTGTCACACAAGGTGACGACGCACCTCGTCAGGTTCGAAAATACGGTTGATACGTGGATCATGTCTCCCTTTGACGCAAGTGCTACGAGAACGTCACGCAAACGTCATTTGCTTCGTCGAACAATGATCGCAGCAACATTGGCGAATCTTGACAAAGTGTCACCACTTGAATTCACATATAACTTTCAAGAATTGGATTACAGAGGTTCGACGATTGTTCACTGATTGCATCGCCGACCGCATATTCCTACTTCTCGATGAAGTTGGCTCCTTCGATATCGGGCCACGCGACGACGCCACCGCGAATTTCAAGGCTGACCTTCGAATCACGCGCGGGGAGATTTGACGCGTCCGACGTTCTCACGGTCAACGTCGTGGCGCCATCGAAGTCCGCGAGAAGTTTTAGTACTGCGTCATGTCCGTAGAACTCGGTGGCGACAACACGAGCGGTGCCGACGGCGTCATCGTGAGTAGTTCCGAGGATGATCTGTTCGGGGCGAACGAGGACGAGGAGTTTTGTCCCATCGATCACGCCACCTTCGATAGACGCGGCATTCTCTAGTTCGAGTAGGCCGAGAGGCGTGTCAACGACGCCGTCTTTGGCGATGCCCTTAAGGAAGTTGACGTCGCCGAACTCGCGCGCCAACTCGGGCGAGGACGGTCGCGCGTAGATGCGAGCGGGCGTGTCGAACTGACTGATGCGCCCCTCACGAATGATTGCGACACGATCGGCGAGCGAGAGTGCTTCGTCTTGATCGTGGGTAACGAGAATCGCCGTCGTGCCTGCGTTTCGCAGTACTTCGCGGACGTCGTGGCGTACCGCCGCTCGAAGACTCGCGTCTAGCGAAGAGAAGGGCTCATCGAGGAGCACGAGCGCAGGGTCGATAGCGAGACCGCGCGCCAGTGCGACGCGTTGTTGCTGACCGCCCGAGAGTTGGTGGGGGTATCGCTCGGCCATTCCGCCCAGACCGACCATCTCGAGCAACTCGGTGACGCGCTTGCCACGACGGTCTCGGCGCGCGAGTCCAAAGCCCACGTTGCGTTCCACGGAGAGATGCGGGAAGAGACTCCCGTCTTGGGGAACGTAACCAATCCGGCGCTTTTCGGGCTCGACGAAGTGCGACTCATCGTCAACGATCTCGTTCCCAAGTCGCACAGTCCCTCGTTCGGCGCGCTCGAAGCCAGCGATCACGCGTAATAACGTGGTCTTGCCACTACCCGAAGGTCCGAGTATCGAGACGAACATCCCCGCCGGAACGTTGAGGTTGAGATCCCGCAGGACGCCCTGGGTGCCGTAGGACTTATCGAGACCAACGATTTCGAGTTCGTTCACTACGCAACCTTTCGAACGGGTGACGGACCTTGACGCAAGGGGAGTCGATCGAAGAATCGACCAAGTAGGTACGCCGGTAACGCCGCGAGGGCGATGATGAGCAGCGCGAACGGCGCGGCCTGGCCGTAGGAGAGGTTCTGTTGGTACGACCAGAACTGCGT
>PLNQ01000058.1 GCA_003141815.1 Acidimicrobiaceae bacterium
CTGGGACGCTTCGCGCGATTCGGCCTAGCGAAGTGTGGCGGGAAGCTCCTCGCACGCAACAATCGCCAGGCGCCTCGTCGGTCGGGTCAACGCGACGTAGAGTGTGCGTAAGCCACGAGGCGTGACACCCGTTTCGCTGACAGCACCTCGATTGGCAATCTGACCAGGCTCAACAACGAGCACCGCGTCGAACTCGAGACCGTTCGCGCCCTCGGCCGCGAGGACCACCAGATCGGCCGAAAGTCCCTTGGATTCTTGGTCGCGCGGATCGATCGCTTCGAGTCCACCTTCGCGCAACACGGACACAATTTCGTCCACTCGTTTGCTCGTCACGATGACCGCAACACGCCCGGGCGCGACCGCCTCGATCTCTTGTTTCGTGAGGTTGACGAGCGCGTTGTTGAACTCGAATTCACTCACTTCTTGGACGATGGGGAGCGCGCCCGCGCGGCGAACGGGGCGAGGCGGCTCGAGACCGGGGGTCGCAGCCAAGAGGGTTTTGGCGGCGAAGTTCAACACCTCTTCGGGCGTTCGATAGCTCACCGTGAGATCAACGCGCGAGGGCGCGCGGCGCGGCGCGAGCACGTCCAACAACACGTCCCACGAAGCCGACGAGGAGGCCGTCGTCGCTTGACCCATGTCGCCGACGATGGTCATCGATCCGGTGAGGTCACGTCGCTTGAGGACGCGAAGCTCCATGGGCGAGAGATCTTGCGCTTCGTCAACGACGATGTGGCCGTACGTGACGAACTCCGCCTCATCGAGTTCCTGGGACTGGACGACGGCGAGTCTTTGCGCTTCACGCAGGGCTGCCGCGCGGTGGTCACCGGAGTAGGCGTCGAGGTCAATGCCCGCGAGGAGGCCTGGATCATTGATCTTCGGCACGGGCCGTGGTCTGCGACGAGGTCCCACCAAGACTCTCGCCTCGTCGATCAACGCCGCGTCGGACTTGGTCCAGGCGATCTCTTCGGACGACGTGAACCTCGGGCGGTACAGCAGGGCAACTTCTTGTTCGGTCAAGATGCCCTGACCCGCCGCCTTCAGTAACGCCGGCGCGCCGAGGAGGTCGTGCAAGAGTTCCTGACCCGAAAGACGGGGCCAGACCCGTTGGAGGGCGTCTTTGAACTGGGGGGTATTGCGAATGAGGTCAGCCAACTCGCCCATCGCGTTGACCTCTTCGGAGACGTCGTGCACGAAGCGATCGCGGTACTCGTGGGCCAAACGCGTCGCCAACTCACGTCCAACGGCCGAGCGCCGTTGGTTGTGGTTGCCCGGGCGCCGGCACGCGCGTTCCACGACCTCTTTGGTGTAGCGAGCACGAAGCACCACGATGGCGCGTCCGACGGGGATCTCGACGTCGGCGCGCAATGCGCGCTCGCGGGTGCGGAGGGCGCGCGCGAGGACTTTCGCCATGCGCAGGTCGCCCTTCAGTTGGTCCACCTCTTCGGGGTCGACGCCACGGACCTCGACGTTCGTGACGAGTCCCGCGATGGTCGACAACGTGACACCCGACTCACCGAGCGAGGGCAACACGTTTTCGATGTAGTTGAGGAACAGAGGATTGGGTCCGACAACGAGGACGCCCTGGCGCTCGAGCGTGGCGCGATGCGTGAAGAGCAGGTACGCCGCGCGGTGCAACGCCACTGCCGTTTTACCGGTACCGGGGCCGCCTTGCACGAGGAGCACGCCCGCCAAGGGACTGCGAATGATCTGGTCTTGCTCACCTTGGATCGTGGCGATGATGTCGCCCATGCGACCGGTGCGCGCACGACCGAGTGCCGCGAGCAGCGCGCCGGGCCCTCCAAGCGCCATACCGCCGTCGACGAGACCCTCTTCGGTGGCGGAGCGAACTTCATCCTCGGGTAGATCGAGTTCTCCGTTGGCGTCGGCGAAGTACTCGTCTTCGACGCCTGAGACTTCGTTGGCGCGGATGGCGACGTGACGACGCCGCGAGAGGCCGAGCGGCTCGACGCCGGTGGCGCGATAGAACGCTTCGGCGACGGGCGCGCGCCAGTCGATCACCAAAGGATTGAGCGCTTCGTCAGAGACGGCGAGTCGACCGACGTGATAGGTGTCGCCCGTGCCGTTACCGTTGGCCTGGTAGTCAATGCGACCGAAGAAGAGCGACTGGTCACCAATGGCGAGTTGGTCGAGACGATGCAGCGCCGTCCCCATCACGACGTCGCGTTCCACGAGGTCACCGGCACCGCGCATGTTCGCCACGGCTGCGCTGTCACGCAGCGAGCGTGCGCCTTGGCGCATGTGATCGAGTGCCCTTAGGGCGAGATCGAGAAACTCTTGTTCCTCGGCTATCTCACGCTCGTGCGCCATTGACGACCTTTCTCCCATTCCCAAAATCGGGAAGAAACAAGTCTAGAGGAAGAGAGAGACACCTCGGAAAGCCAATGAACGAGGGCACTCGCCTAGATTGGAGGAGGCTAAAGGAGCGTCGTGAAAGAGCCAGTTTTCCTACGGGCCTGTCGTGGCGAGTCCGTTGACCACGTGCCGGTGTGGTTCATGCGCCAGGCCGGTCGGTCCCTACCTGAGTACCGAGACCTGCGCTCGACGGGCTCAATTCTCGAGGCCATTGCCAACCCGGCGTTGGCCTGCGAAGTCACCATGCAACCGGTCCGTCGCTACGGCGTCGACGCGGCCATCCTCTTCTCCGACATTGTCGTTCCCTACCACGCGATTGGCTTCGGCGTGGACGTTGTTCCTGGTCGTGGTCCCATTATCGCCGAACCGTTCAAGAGCAAGGACGATTTAACGCGACTTCGTGATTTGAGTGAAGAAGACGTCCGCCACGTCACCAAAACCGTGGACCTCGTCGTTGAACAACTCAAAGAATCCAACACGCCACTGATTGGCTTCGCTGGCGCGCCCTTCACCGTGGCGAGCTACCTCGTCGAGGGCGCGCCCACCAGAGAGTTCGCCGTGATCAAGACCATGATGCACGCAGAACCCGGGCTCTTCGATCAACTCCTCGATCGACTTGTCGATATCACCATTAGTTTTCTTCGCGCGCAGATCAACCACGGCGCGCGCGCAATCCAACTCTTCGACTCCTGGGCCGGGTCGCTGACGCGAGAAGAGTACGCGCGCTTTGCACTGCCCGCAACGAAGCGCGTCCTCGAAGGGGTCGCCGACCTCAACGTCCCGACGATTCTCTTTGGCGTCGGGACCGGCGAACTCTTGGGTCTCATGAGCAGTGCCGAGAGCACCGTTGTGGGCATCGACTGGCACGTCGATCTCGACGAAGGTCGTCGTCGCGTGGGCGACAAGCCCGTCCAGGGAAATCTCGATCCAGCAAGGTGTCTCGGTGGCGAAGAACTGGCCGTCGATGCGGCACGCGAAGTGCTCGCGAAGGCGGGCACCGAGGCGGGACATATCTTTAACCTTGGACACGGAGTACTGCCGACGACGGACCCCGCGGTCCTCGAGGCGGTCGTACGCGTCGTGCACGACGAGGGAAGGGCTGGCGTGAAATGAAGACCGGGGTTCTCGTCATGGCCCACGGCACACCGTCATCGCCCGAAGGCATCGAACCGTTCTACACACGGATTCGTCGTGGAAGTCCTCCGACGCCCGAACTACTCGCCGATCTCACCCGCCGCTACCTCGCCATTGGTGGCACGTCGCCACTGACGGAATGCACCGCCGCCCAGGTCGCAGGAATCGCAGCCGCGCTCGAGGTCGATGCTCCCGCTGCCTTTGATGTTCGATACGGATCGAAGTTCGAGCCCCCGCTTCTCGAAGAGGCGGCCCATTCGTTTCGAGATGACGGGTTCACCAAGGTCGTGGGCATCGTCCTCGCGCCGCACTCGTCGTCGATGTCGACCGAGCAGTACATGAGTCGCGCACGAACAAGCCTCGGCGACGCCGTCGAGTTCATAGCCGTCGGCGCGTGGTATGACGCGCCGGGCTTTTTGAATCTCATCGCCAAGCGGGTCAACGACGCGCTGGCGACCATTCCGGCCTCGCGTCACGCGACGACCGAGGTCATCTTCAGCGCACACTCGCTTCCCGAAAAGGTTGTCGAGCTCAGTGACACCTACCCCGAACAACTTAAAGAGAGCGCCGTCCTGGCAGCCGAGATCGCCGGTGTGCGCTCCTTTGACGTTGCGTGGCAGTCCGCCGGACGCACCACCGATCCTTGGCTGGGACCCGACATCTTGAAAGCGCTGCGCGATAAACACGCCGAGGGCTTCACCGACGTCGTGTCGTGTCCCATCGGCTTCGTCTCGGACCATCTCGAAGTGCTCTTCGACATCGACATCGAGGCTCAGAGCGTGGCGCGTGAGGTTGGGCTCAATCTCGTGCGCACCGCGTCACTCAACGACGATTCCGCGTTCATGAGTGTGCTCGCGGGCGTCATCAGAACAGCCGACGGTACGTGAGTCGAACCTCCGTCGTCGTGGTCGGCGGAGGAATCAGCGGCCTCGCAGCCGCGTGGGAGCTCTCTGGTGGTGAGCACGGTCCCAACGATTCGACGCCACGTGTTGAAGTGATCGAAGCCAGCGATCGGCTGGGAGGTTCCCTTGCCACGACGCAGTTCGCCGGACGCACGATAGATCTCGGTGCCGACGGGTTCTTAGCGAGGCGCCCCGAGGCCGTGGCGCTCGTCAAGGAGCTAGGACTCAGCGAAGATCTGGAAGCAATCGACGCGAGTGGCGCGTGGTTGTGGTCGAGGGGCGCCTTACACGAACTTCCCAGTGGTCTGGTCCTCGGCGTGCCTACGGATCTGCAGGCGATCCTGCACTTCAAGGGGCTGTCGTGGAAAGCTCGACTCGCGGCACGACGCGACGTGCTTTGGCCCAAGCGAATGATCATTGGTGACGACGCCAGCATTGGCCAAATCGTGCACACCAAGCTCGGTCGTGAAATCAGTTACCAGTTCATCGAGCCCATGATCGGTGGCATTCAAGCCGGCCGCATCGACGAACTCTCAGCGAAGTCTGTTGTCCCCGCACTCTTCGACGCTGCGAAGAGGGGCGGTTCACTTATGAAAGCGCTTCGTACGCCGAGCGCGGCGAGCACGGGGACTCAAAGTGATGCGGGATCGACCGACCCGGTGTTCTATTCGCTGAGAGATGGCGTGGGGTCGCTGCCAAGGGAACTCGCGACGCGACTCCGCGATCGTGGCGTGGTCCTACGGCGCGGCGTGTCCGTCAACGCCTTACGTCGCACGCCAGCCGGCGACTATCCCTGGGAAGTTGACACGCTCACCACCACGACTCCAGCAAACGCGGTCATCCTCGCCACGCCCGCGCCCGTGGTCGGCGCGCTTCTTGGTTCATTCGACCCGGTGATCGATGAACTACGACAGATTGAAAGTGCCGGCGCGGCGATGGTGACTCTCGCCGTTGCGAACGCCGAGATCTCGTTGCCGCCTCACGGTACCGGCGTTCTTGTTCCGCTCAAGACCTCTTGGGCCGGTGAGGGATCGATGATCGTGACAGCGATCACGTTCCTCGATCGTAAGTGGCCCCGACTTCGTCGAGGAGATAACGTCATCCTTCGTGCGCATGTCGGACGAAGTGACGACAATCGCTGGCTCGACATGACCGATGAGGAGTTAACGCTCCGTGTGCGAAACGAACTCGCCGTACTACTCCCCCGCTTCGGTGATCCTTTCGAATCGCTCGTGCAACGGTGGCCACTCGGGCTGCCGCAGTACAGCGTCGGCCACGAGTCGCGCGTTCAACGCGCGCGAGAATCAAGCGCCAAGTTCTCCGTCGCGCTCGCGGGTAACGCGTACGACGGCGTTGGAATACCCGCGAGCATTGGGTCTGGGCGTCGAGCGGCACGAAAAGTTCTCGAAATGATGAGCCAGTAAGTGCGAAAAAGCCGAACATCGTTCGGTGAGTTGACGTGAACTATCTCCAACTGGCGAACTCAACAATGGCGGTAAGCAGTCATGATTGCTAGTTCTAGTTCTCGCTCGCAGCCGTGAACACCAACGGACGCAGCCAAGGGCGCCTGCGATGCCAAACGATGGCGCAGCCCCGCTCGAATCGCGCTGATCAGGTGAGATCTCTCGAACTCCCGGGCGTTGGGACGGCTGCCCCCAAGCCCACGGTACGCAACTAATCTGCGGATCATGCTGAAGTGACACGGCTATTCGAAGTGAGGAGTAGCGATGATTGAAATTATCGCCGGCGTCGAAATCCCCGACAGTGACTTGGTAGTCCAGGCTACCGAACTCGTCCGAGACGTCAGTCCCCCGTTGCTTTTTCACCACTCTCGCCGGGTGTATCTCTTCGGTATGCTCCAAGGCCAACGTCGCGGTCTATACCCGGACCCGGAACTTCTGTACGTGGGAGCGATGTTTCACGACCTCGGGCTCACCGATCGTTACCGCACAGTGAACCAACGCTTTGAGGTAGATGGTGCTGACGAGGCGCGTCGTTTCCTCAACGACCACGGAATCGCTGAGGAATCGCAACGTCGAGTGTGGACAGCGATAGCCCTTCACACGACACCGGGCATACCTGAGCACATGGAACCCGTAATAGCGCTCGTAACCGCGGGCGTCGAGACTGACGTGCTTGGCATCGGATACGACGAACTTGATCAAGCCGCCATCCAGGCCGTCATCGCGGCGCACCCAAGACCCCACTTCAAATCACAGATCCTTGAGGCCTTCACGAATGGCTTTCACGATCGACCGGACACCACCTTTGGCACCGTGAACGCCGACGTCCTCGCCCACTTCTCTCCAGGATTCGTCCGGGCCGATTTCGTGAATGTCATTGAGCGGAGTGCGTGGCCGGAGTAACGGCGGGTTCGTCGACGGGGTGACCATAGGGGTACTTCACCGAGTAGACAATCTGAATCGGCAGCGTGAGGGTTCTAGTCGGGGACCCGACGTGACAGGTCTGCAACCTCCCATTGGCGGTTGGGTTGAGTCGTGCGGGCTCTGTTGCGCGAGCCGACGTCAACAATCTCCGACTGGCGACTGCGCTCGTGGGAACGAAGCACTTGAAAGTAAAGTCGCCTGGATAATCCTTTTTGCCCGAAAGGCCATAGTTGTTTATTTCGACTGCAAATCATCTAAAGGACAACGCGGAAACATTCTTGATCCTTGGTTGCTTTCTGATATTCCTTGGGATCGCAATCGCTTTTCGGATGAACATCACAGGCAAGACGCCTCTCGAGTATGACGAGAAAGATCCGTTCGAAGTCGAATATGCGAAAAAATTCATCGCGGCTGACCGGAAGTATCAGTCCTCGTTTAAATGGGCACCACGGGTCATGTTCGCCCTGGGCGCAATATCTCTCGTAGTTGCCCTTGCGTACTTCTTGGCGTCGTAAGCACCGACCCGAAGCAACAGGCCATAAAATCACGCTTAGTTGTCGATGGGGGGCCACAATTTCGAAGTTCGTCGAAGCCGTGATATTGGCAGCAGTTGTTCTCATTGGAATACCTGCAATCGCCTATTTCTTTCGATCGCGTAGTCCTCGTTACACGTCGGTGCCTAAATTCGAATTGTTCCGCGTTGGTTTCGAACTACCACTGATAGTTCTCATCGTTTTTATTCCCATTTCGTACATGTGGTACCACGCTGTCCGGTTCTCCGGAATATATACGTGCGCGTTGGCAGTCATCGGCCTTGGCGCCTTTTATGTCTCGATAGATTTCGCGCAGAAACGGAATCGCATTAGAAGGCAAAATCAGACTCGCCCTAAGGAAGAAGAGTCTCGCTAATTTGAAGTGCCGTTGGGGGCAGCCCGAAGTATTTCCCGCAATCTGCATGCGCCGCCCGGACGTTGCCCGCAAGCGCGAGCGAGCGGGCACGGCCGCCGGCTCAGCACATTCGGGACTGATTTGGAGGGCTCGCGGAGATTGACTCTCGCGCATGTCACACGGCGATGGGTAGAGTTTGTACTCGAAGGGCATACGTCCAAACTGGCAAACGTCCAAACTGGCAAACGTCCAAACTGGCAAACGTCCAAACTAAGGGCCATCGAGCCCACATAAAGAGCAAGGGCCATCGAGCCCAAATAAAAGGCCATCGAGCCACCGGGGAACAACCCCTTTAAAAAGCGCCAATGAGCGCACCGAAACAAACCCGCTCGACTTTTTTTGGGACTCTGTATGTGCTCTGATTTCGAAGAAACATCTCCTCACGGCGAATGGGATGAACCACGCGCAGAAACGACCGCCAAAGGCGGGCGCGCTTTACTTGACCTAAGAACACAACTCGTTAATCCCAGTCGTCCTCAAATTCAGACTTCAGGATGGAAGTTCACCTTTTGGCCCGAATGCAGCGAAGCATCGTTGGTCATTGTCACGTCGGGGTCTACGCGGTTTCGTGGCACCGCAGATCGCCCGCCGCTGAGCGAAGAGGCTGCCGCACTTCATTGGCAGATCGCGAATGGAAGAGCGGGCACGAGGTCACGGCGTTACTTCGTTTCTAATCAACTGCGTTATATGTGGGTGCTCACGTACCCCAGCGAAGGGCAGTACGACCGACGCACGGTGATGGGCGAGGTGTCGGAGTTCGCGCGCCGTCTGCGAACGTTCGGCAGCGGAGTTACCTTCCCTTACTGGTACTCGCCGGAACTTCATCCAGGCGGTCACGGCTGGCACGTCAATTTCTTCATCTCCTTTCGGCTGCCGCACGCCAAGGTCGAGGCACTGTGGGATCACGGCTTCGTCTGGGTGACCGACTTCGCGTCGACAATGAGCGGCCCTAAGGGTGAGCCACTCGGACTCTGTCGCACCACCCGCGACGGATACCGCCGCGCCGCGCACTACGGCTGCAAGTACGCCCAGAAGGACTGGTCACCCGAGCACGTCGGCGCACAGAACCATCGATACGAGATTGCCCAGGGCTTCGCTCCGAAGAAAATCGCCCAGTGGGTCCAGGACCCCCTCGAAGCGGAAGCGATCGTCTACGATCTCGTCCCCGGTGAACAACGAAGGTATCTCCAACGCTGGGACTCCAACAACGAACCGGAGTGGTTGCGGCCACCGATCAGGACCTGGCGATGGTAAACATCGACTCAGAAGAAATCGTCGTGCGTGACTTCTCGCGCGCCGCGAAGGTTCTCGTAGCAATCCGCTTACGCGAACTTGACCAAGAGAAGGAGGAGAACACCGATGAGCCAAACCTTGGCCTACGTGCGAGTTTCAACTGAGGATCAGATCGAGTTCTCCCCCGACGCTCAAGCGAAGCGTTGCCGCGACCTGGCGCGGCTACGTGACCTCGGTCCAGTGACGGTACTTTCCGATGAAGGATGGTCGGGTAAGAACCTCGACCGACCGAGAATGAAGGAGCTCTTAGCGCTCGTCAAAGAAGGTGACGTTACTCACCTCCTCGTCTGGCGATGGGACCGGTTGAGCCGCGACCAGGGCGACTTCTCTCAGCTCGTAAAACTCTTCACTGAGAAAGGTGTCACGGTTCATTCAGTGAACGAAGGGGACCTCGATCTCGCCAGCGCTTCGGGCAAGATGCAGATTGGTGTGACGGGTGTTTTCGCGCAGTACTACCGCGACCAGATCGTGGAGAACACGAAGATGGGACAGCGTCAAGCCGCCGAACGCGGACGTTGGCAGAATCACCCACCGACGGGCTACAACATGGTCAACGGCTACCTCGAACCCAACGACATGGCGCCACTCGTCCAGCGCATCTTCACCCTGCGGGCCGAAGGATCGAGTTACCCCGAGATCGCCGCGGAAGTTGGTATCAAGTACTCGACGGTGCGTAGCATCTGTCTCAATCGCGCGTACCTCGGCGAGGCGAAGTACTCCGGCGACTTGTTTCCCGGCGTCCATGCCCCCCTGGTCAATGAACAGCAGTTCAATGCCGCTCAGCGCGGTCATACCAAAGGACAACGGCGCAGCAAAGACTTACTCTCCGGCAAGGTTCGTTGCGGGATCTGCATGCGCGTGGCGGGCGTCCACTACAACGACCGAAACCAAGCCATCTACAGGTGTCGCCACCGTGGCCAAGGTTGCAAGATACCGGGGCGCTCGGCCAACGGTCTCCAACGCGCGGCACTATTGGGCATGAAGGTCCTCGCTGACGACGTGGAACTCCAAGCGGCGATCCGACACCAGTTGACCGCTCATCAGCGAACGGAAGCGCCTAAAGGTCCCTCTGTCGCGTCGGTGATCGCGTCGTTGAAGAAGAGCGAACGAAGGCTTCTGGACCTTTACTATGCCGAACAGATCGACCCCGAGACTTTTGCCCCGGAACATCATCGAATCATTACGCAATTGAAAACGCTTCAGAAGGAGGCGACGGACTTCGAGCGCGATCAGAGAACGCGAGACGAGGCCGTGAGCAAGTTCGGTCAAGTTGCCGACCTACTTACGAATCTGGACATTGAGCGCTTATGGCGTTCGGCCAGCGCCGCTGAACAGCGAACCTTGGTGGAAGATCTCGTCGATTCGGTTTTTATCTACCCCGACCAAATCGCTGTTCAGGTAGCGGGAGCGCCACCGTTCATTATCGCCCTCAACGAGGTTGGACTAACACAAGGTTGCAAACCTGTGGTGTCGGAGACCCGACGTAACAGGTCTGACGCCAAGATAAACAATCTTGCCTGATCACGGCGAGTTGGCCGGACTCTGAGTTGCTGGTACTAAGCACTGGCGTTTAACTACTTAAGCCAATCTGGTGTCGGAGAGTCGATGTCCACAGTCTCCGACGGAAGACTGGCGGTATGGTCAGTTTAAGTACGATGGATCGATGCGAATAAGGGCAGCCGTCGTGCTTTACGTGCTCGCGCTGGTAGCCGTCGTGGTCGGCGTGGACGTCCTGTTCTTCAGGCACCACTCCTTGGAGCGCCTGATAGTAAACGTCGGAATTGTCATGGTGTTCGCGGCGTTCTATTTGGTGTTCTTGAAGCATCCCTGACCCGACGTGACAAACCTTCCGCCTGTCACTGGCGTCAGTTGGCCTGAGTCGAGCGAGGTGATCACCAGCAGAACCTGTCGCCAGAAACGTCAATCATTGAATGGAGCAACAAGGACTATCGCCAATCTTGGACTGCTCCACCGAGGGTCTCGCTCACCTCGGTTCTTAGCAGCGGGGCCAGCGACGCCGCCGTGACCTCACCGGAGCTGAGCCGATCGGTTGCGTGAAAGCAATCCCAAAAGCGGGTCAGCCCGTCCTCACCGTCGACGTCGAACATCGTTGCCGCGAGACGCTGCCACCGATACTGGTACCAGACGTAGTTGAGCGGGCTCATCGGGTCATCACCACCCGTGTAGTGGGCTTCGAGCTCCTCCAGCGTGCTGTAACCCTCGGCGCGCATCCGAGTATCAAGGCGCGAACTCTGCGCTCCCACGGTGGAGAGCACTTCAAGTGTGTTCAGACTTTCCGGCTGCCTCGTTGCGACGAACGCGTGGAGGGCCAGGTTCGCGAAGATCTCGCTCAACCAGAAGGTCGGCAACCTTAGATCCCCGAGCGTTTCGAATGCGTGGCCGAGCTCGTGGATTGTGACGAGATCGAAGAATGGCTGCAGATCCAAGCCACCTGCGCCGCCGGGGTATGTCGCGAGCAATCTCGCATAACCGCGCGGCGACGCCTCCTGAAGGTCCTGTCCCATTGCAATCCAGAAGTCTCCGCTTCCGGCGGGCATCACTACGATGCCGGGACGAATCTGACCATCGTCATCGTTAAAGAACGGCAGCCCGTATGGCTGCCTGCTCTCCCAGTCCGCCTCGTCGACGACGATGACGGCGATGTCGGGCTCGACTCCTGAAAACAGGCGACT
Source organism: Acidimicrobiaceae bacterium (assembly GCA_003141815.1). Classification (GTDB taxonomy): domain Bacteria; phylum Actinomycetota; class Acidimicrobiia; order Acidimicrobiales; family RAAP-2; genus RAAP-2. The sequence continues at coordinate 11,734 of PLNQ01000058.1, forward strand.
GAAGTAGGCGTAGGCGTCAGCGGCGACATCGGCCGAGGCCCGCGCGCGCTTCAGCGACCCATGGCTGTACCGCACCTCAAAGGGATAGCCGCCTAGGTTCGCGAGCCCTGTTCCCATTGCCATCAGAGAAAACCTAGTAGTCAACAGAAGCACAAAGATTAATTAACAAGAAGGCGCTTCGCTACTTGAGATGAATTCGCCTTGAAAAGCGACGCGGTGCTGCTAGCCCGCGTGCAAAACAGCAGTGAGCAACGCCACGGGCGTGGCGAAGTGAATGAAGTTGTCGGGCATGGCCGGAGAGTTGCGCGCAATGTAGAAGCTGTCGCTGAACCCCCCGGGCATCGTCGCGACGTCGTAGGGTTGAAAATTGTCCGACGTAATCAAGATGTAGTGCGCCGTGACGGCGTCGACAAAGGCAACGTGGCCGCTGTTCCACTGGGCAACTGATCCCACCGCGGGCGTCGGGTTGACCACCGCACCGTTGCTGACGGCCTCGCTCGCCCAGTTGGTCGCGTTAGCGCTCCATGAGAGCGTGATGCCACTTTCTTGCAGTAGGTAGGCGACGTAGAGCGTGCAGTTATGCGGGCCGTACGTATTGCGGCTGGGATAGGAACCGCCGTAGTCGCTCCACGCCCAACCACTCGGGTGCGAAAGCCAAGCCGCGTACCCGCCGACCGTGCAGGCGTATCCCGGTGAAATGGAAGCGCAACGCGGCGACTGGGAGACGCCGGCTTCGCCGGTCCAGGGCAGTTCATGGAAGGACTGCCTCACATTCGCGCCAGCAACACCGATGAGCGACAACTGCCAACCAGCGATGAGTGTCAGCAATAGCGCGAGGAGGACTGACATCCTTACTAACGCGTTACCCCACGTGAAGTGTCCCACCGGATGCCCCCCCATTGGGTGACAACGCTTACATCTGGCCCAAGGGGTGCGCAAATTGGAGGCATTTTCCTTTGAAACACTGATGGATACATCACTGTATTTTTCGGGGTAGATGACCATACGGACAGGTGGGTCGCAGACGGTGCGGTGTCTGCCTCACAACATCCGCAAACTGCAACCAATGAATCGACGTAGGCATTTCCCTTCAATCAAAGGAAACCGATCAGGTCGCAGATTATTGGTGTCGGAGACCCGACGTGAGGTTTGATACCAGGCATTGGCGCTTGGCGAGGCTCATTTCGCAACTTCACCAATAATCTATTGCCCCCAATTCACGTATTGACGCAGGCCTAAGGGATTAGAAGACGGCACATGGTATCGGCCAGCCAGCGCTCATAGTGGTTCGGTGACCAACCACGCTCCTTTGTAAAGAGCGAGTACACCTCCGAACTGTTAATAACCCAGACAACATCAGCAGCCGATTCGATGGAAAGGTCTGAGCGAAGACCTCCAACATGGCGCAAGTCACGAATGAACTTACGCATATTCACAGCTCGTCGGTCATTGATCTCACGCCAAACGTCTCGTGCTTCTAACTCAGTGGACGAGGCATCGCGTAATGCCAAAAAGAGCGGTGCAAGCCGAGCATGCGTTTTCCTCATGGCGTGCGAGTAGATCATCAGCTTCTCGACCGGATCTGTGGACAGACGCATCGCCATGATGTGACCGCGTTCCTCGGCAATCACCGCGTGATCGACGCCGGAAATCGCTTGTTCGATCAACTCACGCAAGAGGACAGGCTTTCGTCCGACCAACTCGTAGACGGTGTCGACGTTCACTCTCGCCCGCCTTGCAATCCCTGCCATCGTCGTCGTTCGGTATCCGTCTTCGAGGATAAGTTCGCGAGCAGCTTCTACGATTCGCTGCTTCGTCTCGGCGGACCGTTCCCGCCGAAGTTCGACGTCATATGAGAGAGTCTTGACTTTTGCGTTTCTAGCGTTCATAATTAATCCGATCCTACTTCGGATTAACTATGAGGAGTTGTAACCATGACCTATGCGTTCACTCAAGATGTCCCCATAAACGCCGAGCTTTACCAGCGGATTGTTGCCGGTTTAGGTGAAGATGCACCGAAAGGTCTCATCGTGCATGTCGCCACCGAGCGACCGGAGGGCGGACTGCGCTACATCGACCTATGGGAGACGGAGGAGGACTGGGAAAGATTTGCGGAGGATCGACTCCACCCAGTGGTCCACGGCTTCCTCAGCGAGATCTTCGGTGACCAACTTCCCGACGAACCCGAGCGGGTTGCAATGTCCGTGATACATGTGTGGCGTCCATAGAAGTTGTTGTCTTCCTACCTCCGACAGATGTAGCGCGTTGCATTCTGAGTGGTCGTTTGGCGGGGGACGAGTCGGTACTTGAAGACCGCTGGTGTCGGAGGCCCTACGTCCTCGATCTGCTACCAGACATTGGGGACTTCGCGCTGTACAAGTGACAAAGCGAGTGACCAACTGAGCTTTGGAGCTGACTACTTATAGACGTCGCGGCGGTGACCAACTGCAACGACCACAATTAGAAGGATTCCATCGTCGATCGTGTAAATAATTCGGTGGTCGCCCACCCTCAGCCGATAGCCGGGCCGTCCTCGAAGTTGCCGGGACGCTGGCGGACGTGGATCCTGAGCGAGAAGTGCGATGGCGCCTTGAATGCGCGGCTGCACGGAGCGGTCAATCTTGCGAATCTCACGCAGTGCTGCTGGCCTGAACTCAATCCGGTAGTCGGTCACGTCCAGCCGAGATCGATTTTCACCTGCTCCCAGGGAATGTTGTCCCCCTCTTCGGCCAATGCGGCGTCGAACGCGACGATGTCTTGTGACTCTTCAAAGGCGTCGAGCATCTCGTCGTAGTGCCCCGGACTCACCACCACGGCCGCCCGGCGTCCATAGTGCTCCAGGACCACGGGCTCTGATTGTGACATCTCCACCACTTCGGAGAGTTTTTCGCGTGCTTTGCTCACGGAGATTTTGCTCATGCCGATATTGTACAACATAGTCACCACTCTTGTACAACATAGTGTTGGAGACCCGACGGATGGGTCTGGTACCAGGTATTGGCGATTGGGTTATCAGTCCACGTTGGCGTGGCGATGTGAAACTTAACATTCCATGAATGAGGAGAGTCTTGTCTGATTCGAAAGGCGTAGTGAGGTTGTTGAGCTATGGACCTTTGCGAAGCGGAGATATGCTCGCCAAGTGTTGGACGCATCTTTGATTCATACAGCAAGACTGCGGCTGGCTCCAATCTGCGCCCAGGTTCTTACATCGTTACTCAATCGTGACGTGAACACTGCCGGAGAACTGCAGGGATTCAGTTTTCCGCTTGCGTTTCTTGATACAATTAACGAGTCATTCTTGACGAACCAGCTACGGAACATCGACCTCACGCCTTCGGGTCAAGACTGGCGTATCCGCGCAATCGTTCGCGAACAAGATGACGTTGTTATCGGACACTGCGGATTCCACGGGCCTCTGGAAGTTGCCGGGAGAGCAGAGATCGGGTACACGATCTTTCCTGAGTACCGGGACAACGGCTACGCCACCGAAGCCACTTATGCCCTCATTGACTTGGCGCGCAAGAATGGCTCGAAGGTTGTTTTCGCAGCGGTCTCCCCCAACAATCTTTCCTCGATTCGGGTAGTTGAGAAAGTCGGCTTCCTTCAAACGGGCGTCCAGGTGAACGAGGTTGACGGTGATGAATACGTGTTTGAGATGAGCATCTAGCACCAGGACACGAGTGTCGGCGATGATGTTGGTCGCCTTGACCTAGGTTCGACGCAACCGCAAGGGTTCCTCGAAGTCCGGCGTCAACGGGTAGCCAACGATGCCGGTTGTGATCGGTCACGGGAGCTAACGACAGATTCGAAAGTCAGTGAGACCTCAAGATCTTGGATACCGATAACTAAGAATTTTGGCGTCGAGATCGGCGGTAGGGTCGGCAGTAGGCACGTCTTAGCGCGGAGGTCCGAAGTGCGCGATCGACCTAAGTTCTCACCGAAAGTCTCACGAGCCGGAGTCGCTCTCGCGGTACTTCTCGTGGTTTCCATCTTGGGACTCACTCACAGTTCGACGATTCCCCGTAGCAGCGAGCCACTTGCGTCATCGTCAGTATTTTGCACTTCCTCCACTGAAATCTCATTGTGCCCTGCGGTGATCGTCGTACCGAAGGCCACCACTTCCCAGCGTCAGGTATCGAGGTTTCTCATCAATTTGTGGAACTTCAACGAAAGTGGCGGACCCCCAATCCTCGGAAGATACGGGCTGCTGGGGTGCGAAAATCCAGGGCCTTCGTCGTATCAGGTCACGTGCGTGTTTTCGTCGAAGGCAACTGGTCAGGAGGCTTCATCACTCAAAGGGGTCTTCGATTCGTCACGACTTTTTAGATCCGTCCGCTTTGTGACGGCCAACCTCTTCGTTTCATATCGAATGCCGCCTGGCAGTTCGCCACGCGAGACCGGGAAAATCTTGGCCGGTGTGGCTGGAAACTGGACTCGATCCAGATGTGGATGTAGTCTGTTATCGTGAACGCGAACCCGACTGACCTACTGCGTCAACACGGAATACAAGTGACGGCCCAGCGATTGGCTGTCCTCAGAGCGGTGTCCGGTCGACCGCACGTCTCGGCCGAAGACGTTACCCAGGTGGCCGGAAATGAAATCGGCGCGATCTCGCGCCAAGCCGTCTACGACGCCCTCGGCGTCCTCGTCGAAAAGGGCCTCATCCGGCGAATTCAGCCAGTAGGGTCTCCCGCTCGCTACGAGGATCGCGTCGATGATAACCACCACCACCTCATCTGTCGCGTCTGCGGCCGTCTCGTCGACGTCGACTGCGCAGTCGGTGCCGCGCCTTGCCTTACCGCGTCCGACGACAACGGCTACGAGATCGACGAAGCCGACGTCGCGTACTGGGGCATATGTCCGCAGTGTCAGGCGGAGGGCCACGCGGCGACTCGCTTCGACCCGTCTACGGTTGATCGCCGAAGCCAGGGCAGAGCCTCCGCCAAAAAGAAGTCCACCCCACCAATAAAAACCTGAAAGCGACGGTACCCATGACCGATATTGATCCCGCAGTCCAAGAAGAAAACATGAACAACGAGAGCACGTGTCCTTTCGCGGGTGGGGCGTTCACGCAGTTGAGTGGAAGCCTCCCGAGCGAGAAGTGGTGGCCGAATCAGTTGAACCTGAGGATTCTCAACCAAAACTCGCGCACGGCCAACCCCCTGGACGAGAGTTTCGACTACGCCCAGGAGTTCAGGACACTTGATCTCGGCGCCCTCAAGAAGGACGTCATCGCTCTCATGACGGACTCACAGCCTTGGTGGCCGGCCGACTACGGCCACTACGGGCCGATGTTTATCCGCATGGCGTGGCACGGTGCGGGCACCTACCGTGTCGGCGACGGCCGGGGCGGCGCCGGGTCGGGCGCGCAACGTTTCGCGCCCCTCAACAGTTGGCCCGACAACGTCAACCTCGACAAAGCGCGCCGACTGCTCTGGCCAATCAAGGAGAAGTACGGACAAAAGATCTCGTGGGCGGACCTGATCGTCTTCACCGGTAACTGCGCACTGGAGTCCATGGGGTTCAAGACTTTTGGCTTCGCCGGCGGACGCGTGGACATCTGGGAACCAGAAGAGGACGTCAACTGGGGGCCAGAGACCATCTGGCTCGGCGACGAACGCTACAGCGGTGACCGCGACTTGGCCGATCCCCTCGGCGCCGTGCAAATGGGGCTCGTCTACGTGAATCCCGAGGGCCCGAACGGCAACCCCGACCCCCTTCTTTCCGCCCGCGACATCCGCGAGACGTTCAAGCGCATGGCGATGGACGACGAGGAGACCGTCGCGCTCATCGCCGGCGGCCACACCTTTGGCAAGACGCACGGCGCCGCGGAACCGCTCCCGTACGTGGGGCGCGAACCCGAAGCCGCTGGCATCGAAGAAATGGGTCTTGGCTGGAAGAGCAGCTTTGGCACCGGTGCGGGCGAATCGGCGATTGGGAGTGGACTTGAGGGCGCATGGACCCCTACCCCCGTGACGTGGGACAACACCTTCTTCGACGTGCTCTTCGGCTTCGAGTGGGAACTAACGAAGAGCCCGGCCGGTGCGTTCCAGTGGAAGCCCAAGGATGGCGCCGGGGCCGGCACGGTGCCGGACGCCTACGACGCGTCGAAGAGGCACGCCCCCACGATGCTGACGACGGACGTCGCTCTGCGCGTCGACCCGATCTACGAGGCGATCTCGAAGCGTTTCCATGAGAACCCGCAAGAGTTCGCCGACGCGTTCGCGAAGGCGTGGTTCAAGTTGACCCATCGCGATATGGGACCACGTTCGCGCTACCTCGGCCCGTGGGTACCCGCCGAGCCCCAGTTGTGGCAGGACCCGGTTCCCGACGTCACGCACGAGCTAGTCGGAAGTCAGGAGATAGCTGAACTGAAGGCCGCACTGCTCGGGTCGGGCCTGTCCATCGCTCAGTTGGTGACGACCGCCTGGGCTTCGGCGTCGACGTTCCGTGGCACCGACAAGCGTGGCGGCGCCAACGGGGCGCGTATTCGCCTCGCGCCGCAGAAGGATTGGGCGGTGAACAATCCAGTCGAGCTCGCGAACGTGCTGCGTACGCTCGAAGGAATTCAGAAGGAGTTCAACAGTTCACGCACTGATGGCAAGGCGGTCTCGCTGGCTGATCTCATCGTGCTCGGCGGCTGCGCGGCCGTCGAACAGGCGGCCAAAGTCGCCGGGCGTGACGTGCAGGTTCCCTTCGCACCAGGGCGCACCGACGCCGAACAGGAACTCACCGACGTGGAGGCCTTCGCCGTACTCGAACCGACCTCGGACGGTTTCCGTAACTACCTCGGACACGGTCAGCGCCGCGCGGCCGAGTATCTGCTGTTGGATCGGGCTCGTCTGTTGACATTGAGTGCTCCCGAGATGACGGTGCTGCTCGGTGGTCTGCGAGTGCTGAACGCAAACTTCCAATCGTCTGAACTCGGCGTGTTTACCACGCGGCCCGAAGCGTTGACCAACGAGTTTTTCGTGAACCTTGTCGACATGGGCACGGTGTGGAAGCCGACGTCGCCCTCCGAGGACGTCTTCGAGGGTCGCGATCGCGAAACGGGCGAACTCAAGTGGCTCGCGAGTCGCGCCGACCTCGTCTTCGGTTCGAACTCCCAGCTTCGCGCGATCGCCGAGGTCTACGCGTCCGACGACGCGCAGCAGAAGTTCGAACGCGACTTCGTCGCTGCTTGGGTCAAGGTTATGAATCTGGATCGATTCGACCTCGCCTGATCTCGATGAACGTGCCCTGCGTCGAATGCTGAGTTCGACGTCTCGTACCCGGCGACCGGTAACGCACGAACAGTGTTCAGCGATATCGGTGGCCGAAATCGTGAAAAGATTCGATACCGAATGGATCTCGACCGTGGCTCCTCGCGCTCGACGAATCGTTCACCCGGGTTCGATCGATTACAGGTAGTACCCCGAGTGGATGTAGATGCACGGCACGCCCTCACTGACGTACATCGCGTGATTCTTGGGGTCGTCGTCGAGCGCGAGGCGCACATCGAAGCCGTCGGTGATGAGTTGGTGCAGCGTCTCGCGCTTGAAGCGGTCGACGCCCGAGTAATCGCCGTACTCGCGCATGACGAGCAGGTCCCAACGGAGCTTGTAGTGCTCGAGCCACGCCACGGTGGGAGCCTGGACCCGGCGTGGTCTGCCCGTCACCAGAATGACCGCGAGCGAAGAGTCGAGCAGCTCGAGGAGCCGTTCAATCTCCTCGATAATCGGGTCGTTGCCAACCGCGTCGAAGAAGCTTCGCCAATCACCCCAATCGAGGTAGTGCTGGCGCCCAGCCGCGTCGGCCAGCACGCCGTCGATGTCAAAAATGACCGCCCGCCCAGGGGTAAGAGGAGATTCGCGCCAATGCCAGTTGTCGTGTGGGCTTTCAGGGTTCATAAGTGCTTTGGTCAACGTAGGTCAGGGCCACGGTGATGTCTGCGAGACTAGACCTCGTGGCAGGGACTGAACGACGTACGATTCCGATCCCCTACGGTCATCACGTGTACGTGGTCAGCGACCTGTCGCTGTCCCCCACGACGGACGTGAATAGTCGGCCCGTCAACGAGTTTCTCAACCTCCTGGGCGATATCGACGACGCGGCCGTCGTCGTCGTCGCGGGCAACCTCTTTCACCCCCATCCGACCTCGGATTTGGCGAAGTTCATCGAAGCGACCCTGGCGGCCCTGCCCGAAGTGCGTCGCGAGTTCGAGGCGTTCTGTGCCAAAGCGGGCCACCAACTCTTCGTGCTGCCGGGCTGTGACGATCACGAGCTTCGCGACAACGAAGGCGCGCAAGCGTTGCTTCACGAACTCGGTATCGTCGTCGCGAGCGACCTCATGCTGCACATTGCCACGGCCAGTGGCGTGCGCGACCTCGCCGTCGCGGCGGGCACCTACGACCTCGACGTAACCCCAGTCGACCGGTGCGACTACGCCGACGCCGATCGCCTCGAAGATCCCCACGCGCTCCAACGATTCGTCTCCTCGCGGGTTCTGTATCGCCGTCTCGGCGCGTGGGTGTGGTTCCCCATTATCGTGCTCACGCTGCTCGACCTGTGGATCTCGGGCCGAGCCGTCATCGGGCACTTCACCGATCACCACTACAGCTTGCACCTGATTCATTCCACGAAGTTCTGGACCAATCTTCTCGGCGAACTCGTCCTCATCGCCCTCATAGAAACCTTCATCGCGGCCATGGCCGGGCGCATCGTGCGCCGACGGTTCGACCGCGGCGCTCGTGGTGAGCACGCCGCAAGTGGCCACGCACTCAGCGATCCCTTGACGTTGACCAAAGTAGGCGACGTCGACGCGCTCGAGTTCGCTCGCCGCGTCACCGAGCGTGGCGGCGCCGGCGCCATCGTCGGCGGCGCGGCGCGACCGGCCCTCGCCTTTCTCGATAACGGCGTCTGCGCGACGCCCGGACCTTCGAGGACGGTGCTGGTGGAGCGACACGGTCGATTCGGTCTTCCGCCGGTGTTCAGCTCCTTCGATCGACTCGGCGTCGTGGAAATCGAAGCAGCGAGCACGGTCCAGGTCCGGATCTTCGCTGGCGAGTCGCCGCGACGTCGAGGTTCTCTGCTCGAACGCCTGGTCGCGGGTACCAACACGCAGCCCGCTCCTTCTGCGGTGACGACGACTGTCGCGTCGTGGCCGAGTGGCAGTCCCTTTCCCGTTAGCGTCGAGCGGCTTCGCGACCAACGCCGCCAGCGCGTGATTCGTCGACTCGCGGCGAGTCTCATTTTCGTCGACGGCTTCGTCAATATCGCGGTGACGACCGTGCGACCACTGCGAAGCCACCTGAACTTGGTGCTGTCGGTGATGCCTCTCGAGGTCGCCAAGGAGGCCGCCGCCCTCACCGCGGTCGCCGGCATCGCGATGATCATGCTCGCGAGGGGCCTACGGCGTGGTCAGCGTCGATCGTGGTTTCTCTCGGTCTCGTTACTCTCACTCACCATCGTCGCGCACGTCTTGCGCGGTGGCACGATCGTGTCGTTACTGATCGCGGCCGCTATCTTGCTCCTCCTTGTCGGTCAACGTCGCTTCTTCGGCGCCACCACGGATCGCTCAAGCGCAGGGAACGCGTTACCGCGACTCGGTCTCGTGGCCTTCGTCGCGGTGGCGGGCGCCACGCTGGGCATTGAGGCCGCCGGGCGTCACCACCATCTGCCCAAACTGGGCGTGGTCATAATGGCGTGCATCGAGCGACTCGGGGGGCAGAGCGACATAACGCTGCCCGATCGCATCGGTGACTTCGTCACTCCGACGTTGCTCGCAATTGGCATCTCGCTCGTCGTTTCCGCCCTCTACTTCCTCACCCGACCCGTCGTCGACCGACGGCTCTCCACCTCGGCGGGGTCGACCGAGCGACGAATCGCGGAACTGCGCGCGAGGGACATCGTGCGACGTCACGGCCGCGGGACGCTTGACTACTTCGCGTTGCGTGACGACAAGCAGATCTTCCTCTTTCGAGACTCGCTGGTCGCCTACGCCGTCTACGGCGGGGTGGCCCTCATCTCGCCCGATCCCATTGGCCCCAAGGCTGAACGCACCGAGGTCTTGGCCGCCTTTCGCGATTTCGCCGAATCGAGAGGCTGGACCATTGGCATCATGGCCGCCGGCGAAGAGTGGCTGGCGATCTATCACGCGGCCGGCATGCACTACCTCTACATCGGTGATGAAGCCATCGTGGACTGCCAGCACTTCACGCTCGCGGGCCAGAAGATGAAGGGTCTACGTCAAGCCTGCACGCGACTCGTGCGCCACGGCTACACCGTCGAGTTCTTCGATCCCGCGAAGATTGAACCCTCTCGCGTGAGTGAGATTGTCGAACTGATCTCGCTGCTTCGTCGCGGTGGTGGTGAGCGGGGGTTCTCCATGATGCTCGGTCGTCTCTTCGACCCGAAGGACAAGGGACTGCTGCTCACCGTCGTCTACGACCCGAACGGAAAGCCCGTCGCGGTCTGTCAGTTCGTCCCCTCGCCCGCGATCCATGGGTACTCGCTCGACCTCATGCGGCGCGACCCCGGCGAACACCCGAACGGACTGGTCGACTTCGCGCTCTGTTCGACAATCGAACACCTACGCGAACAGGGCGCGCAAGGGCTGAGTCTCAACTTCGCGGCGTTCCGATCAGTGTTGGAAGGTGAGCGCGGTGAGGGTACCTTTACGAGAGTCGAACGTTGGGCGCTCAAGCGACTCTCGGGCATCTTGCCCATCGAGTCGCTGTGGACGTTTAACTCGAAGTATCAGCCCACCTGGCTACCGCGTCACGTCGTCTACCCGGCGGCGGAGAGTTTCGTTCCGGTTGTAGCGGCGATCTTGCGCGCCGAGAACCTCACGGAGTTGCCGGTGCTCGGTCGTTTCCTCGTGAACGACCCTTCCAATCGCCCGGCCACGATCGTGCCCGAAGAAGTGCTCGCCGCCGCCAGAGAAGTAGACAAGGCGGCCTCGCACTGAGCCAGTGCGTTTCGCTCCAGTCCTCCTCCGTGTGTCCCGTCCCCGTCTCCTAGGTGTAACCGGCCATCACGTTGGTGACAGTCGACTGATCGGCGGCCGTCCTCTAAGAGCACTGTGGGGTCGCTCGTAGTTATATCGCGAAAGCCATGGTGCGAGGGCGCTCTCTCGAAGTGCGTTGCTGGCAAAGACCTGGCGATAGGCCCACTCCACCT
>PLNQ01000126.1 GCA_003141815.1 Acidimicrobiaceae bacterium
TCGAGACGGCGTCACGTGACGCGAAGGCGGGGGCAGTCGCGATCTCGAGAGGTCGCCAGGTGGGCAATGAAGCCCTACGCGACGCGATTGACGAAGTTCGTCGGCGCTTCGGGCGCACCTCGCTCGCTACGGCCAACGAACTCAGTGACAAGGGAGTGGACATCGCCACGCAACGTGGTCGTCACGCCTTTGGTCCCGACGCTACGCGCGAACCGTGACGAGTGTGCCGATAGGCGTGTAGGGAAAGACGACCTTCGCCGAGTCGAACGTCATCTCGACACAGCCGAGACTCTGCGGATAGCCGTAGGACGATCGAATGAAGCCGTGCAACGCGTCGCCACCGTTGAAGTAGGAGGTCCAAGGTATGCCCGTGTCGTGGTAGTGCGAGCCGTCGGGATTCGTGCCGGACATGGTCGTGGTGACGTAGCGTACGTACACGGGGTACGTCCCTAAAGCCGTCGGCGCGACCGAGATGCCGGTGTTCACGAGCGTACGAAACTTGACGTGGCCCGCGACGTAGAGGGTGAGGGTCTCGGGACTCGATTGATTCACGTCGACGTAGTTGTACGTCGCCGGGTCCACGTGGTTCGTATTGGCGGCATTCATCAGGTCGGTCCACGTGGTCGCGTCAGCGACGCCAGTGACGGGAAGATTTGACTGGCTCTGAAAGGTTCGCACTGCTCCCTGGAGGATGATGTTGTCAGTGCCGAGGCTCCACTGTGAACTGATGGTCGTCGGCAGATTCGGATAGGCCCACGTGAAGGTGCCGTTCACCTGATCCGATGGCAAACTCTGGTTGGTGCCGGGTGTGAAGGTAAGCGGCAAGTAGTTCAGCTCAGCGAGCAGTTGCGCTTCCCACGTGAGGTTCGTCGACACGCTCGCGACCCTGGGGCGAAGGGCCAAGAACGTGCACGTCTTCGTGCAGCGCATCTGTGTGGGTGTGTTGAAGGTGTAGGTCGTCGACGGGTGCAGCGTGCTTGTGGCGACCGCTTGCACGTCGTTGGGTCCGATCTGTTGCCACTGCGTGGCGAGGGCCGGGTGGATCACGAGTGGTGGGAGAGAACGAGCCTTGGTGGGCACCATGAAGTGCAAGCGCAATACCGGGAGATTGGTGGTGAGCGTGGAGGGCAACGTGGCTGCGACGCGCGTCAGCGTGGCGCCGGACGCGCTGAGCGAGGGCACCAAGGTAGAGCCCACGAGCACGACCGCGAGGGCCCCGGCGAATTGGAGTCGACGAATCACTACTCCAGAGTACTGAGTACTTCCTGAGCACAGCCTTACAATTGGTTTACGAAAGGGGTAAACGTGGCCATGGTCAAAACAATGGGGGTGATTGTTGTCGTCCTGTTGGCCCTTTGGTTGATTTTCTCCGTCGTGGGCATCCTCACGGCAATCATCAAGTCGGTGCTGCTCATTCTCATCGTCGTAGCGATCTGTTACGCGCTGTACCACTACTTCAAGAGGCATTAGTCCGACGAACGCGGGCAACTAGGATTGAAAGTTCTGGCGGCGTGGCCGAGTGGTTAGGCAGGGGCCTGCAAAGCCCCGTACTCCGGTTCGAATCCGGACGCCGCCTCCAGAGATTCGGTTTTTTTCCTCAGTAATTACCACAGTAATTTCACTTTTGCTTCGAACCGAAATTCGTTATGTGTGGCGGCTTTTGGAATGAAGCTTCGGGGGTCGCTTGTCAGACGCGTCTAATGGATCAAATCCAGGGATGGTCCTGACGGTCGAAGCCGCTCCTGTGACAGGGGCCCTGCAAGCCCCGTACTTAACGTCGAAGTTCATTGCGTTTTAATGGTTATCCATCTTTGTACTCTTCGCTTTTACCTCGGTAAACGAAGTTTCCAGAAGTTGAGGATTGTCGACATGTGAGTCGGTGTGGGTTTCCCGGAGACTTCCGAGCTTGGAAATCTCAAGCCGCTTTGACTTGATCTGAGAGAGAGTACTCCGCCTCGACTTCGCCCGGCGAGCGGTCACCGAGTTCGCCGTGGAGACGTTCTTCGTTGAACCACGACACCCACGCGCACGTCGCGACTTCTAGGTCGTCGAGCTCTCGCCAGTGGTCACCGTTGTCGGCTAACGGGGCGGGGTTGCGATGGAGTTCGGTCTTGAAGAGTCCCATCACCGATTCGGCTGTGGCATTGTCAAGACTTTCGCCGACTGTTTCGATGAAGGGTGCCGTTCCCACGTCGGCGATGCGCTCACCCCTTGAATTTGCCTATCGATTATTGATTCCTCTTTGCCAAACACCCTCCGACCATGGTTTTCGCCTGGTCGGCCGGTACCGCAGGTGAGAAGAGGTAGCCCTGACCGAGTTCACATTTGAGGTCTCGAAGAAGATCGAGCTGTGGTTGGGTCTCGATTCCTTCAGCGAGCATCTTCATTTGCAGTTTGTCACCGAGTGAGACAATCGTCTCGAGCAGCGTTTCGTTGTGGGCACTGTCGTTCGGAGGGTTGACGAAGTATCGGTCGATTTTGATGATTTTCGGGTTCAAGAGCACCAGGTAGGAAAGCGACGAGAATCCGGTGCCGAAGTCGTCGAGCGCGACGTTGATGCCGAGACGCTTGAGATGTTCGATCACGCTCAGTGTCTCGATGACGTCGAGAAGTGCCACGCTCTCGGTGATCTCGAGAATCAGTCGCTCGTGGGCCAATCCGCTCGTGCGAAGAATTTCCTCGATCATCGGCACGAGGCCCGGATCTCGAAACTGGTGCGCCGAGAGATTAACCGTGACGTATGGACTTCGGGCTTGGTCACTTAATTGTCCCCAGGAGATCGCCGCGGCCACCGACTCGCGAAGCGCGAAGTAGCCGAGATCCAAGATCAGTGAACTATTCTCGGCTAGTGGGATGAAGATGTCGGGCGGTAGCCATCCCCGTTCGGGATGTTGCCATCGCATCAGCGCTTCAAACCCGACCACCTCGGTTGTCGTGAGGTTCACGATGGGTTGGAAGTGCATTGAGAGTTCGCCGACCTGAAGGGCGTGATGCAAGTCCTGGACGATGGTGAATCGATTGATTGCCTGTTCGTGCATACTCGGAGTAAAGAGCGCGTAACCGCCTCTTCGCTGGCGCTTGGCCTCGTAGAGGGCGACGTCGGCGTTTCGGACGAATTCGTTGCTGTCAGCGGTCGCTCCATCCCAGACCACGACGCCGATGCTCGCGTGCTGTTCTAGATGAAACCCACTAAATGAAAACGGTTCGGCGAGAACGGCGAGAAGACGTTTCGCAAGCTCCTCGGCCTCGGTCGTGGACGTCAGCCCCTCAGCGAGGTAGAGGAACTCGTCACCGCCGAGGCGACACAAGGTGTCCGAAGAGCGAGTTACCTGTTCAAGGCGTCGCGCGATCCCTACGAGTAGCTCGTCGCCGACGAGATGGCCGTGCGTGTCGTTGACCCCCTTGAAGTCATCGAGGTCCAACAACAACACCGCGCCCATTTCGCCATGTCGAGAAGCCCTCGCGTGTGCATGGCTCAGCCGGTCTTCAAAGAGCGTCCGGTTGGCGAGTCCGGTGAGCGGGTCGTGAAGCGCCAAGTGGGAGAGCTGGTCAGTGAGCACCCGTTCTTCGGTGATGTCGCGTTCTGAGGAAACGAAGTAGAGGATCTTTCCCGAGGCGTCACGCGCCGCGGACCGAGATACCTCCGAGACGATCACCCGACCGTCCTTACGGAGGTAGCGCTTGATGTAACGAACTTGACCAACCTCCTTCGACGTCAGTTGCCGGTGCGCCCCTTCGGTGATGCCGACATCTTCGGGATAGGTGAACTGTGTTGAGTCATGACCGATCAGTTCTTCGCGCGTGAAGCCAACCATCTCACAGAAGGCGTCGTTGACCGCGATGGCCACATCGTAGAGATCGCTGAAGCTCATCGGGGCCATATTGTCCTCGAAAGCGAGGCGGAATCGCTGCTCGGACTCAGTGAGGGCGACTTCGGCGGAAGTCATGGCCGTGACCGCGACGGTGGTCTCTTCGAGGGCGACCTTGGTCTTTCGAACCGAACGAACGTGCGTAATCGCGAAGCCGGCTTCACGCACGATCTCCTCGGTCCTTTGACGGTCATCTCGTCAAAGGTGTCAACGTCCCGACCATAGATCACCAGTGCCGCTTGCTGGGATCCGTTTCGGTGGGGAATGGCGACCGATGAGCCGAATCCAAATTGAGACGAACGCTGGCGCCATGGTTTGGTGATGGCGTTGATCTCCCGGTTGTTGACCACTTTGGTGGCTTGGGTGCGCAGTGCGTTCCCGGCCTGTCCTAGCCCACTCTCCTTCGACCCCCACCAAGAATCCATCTCACCGTGGAGGTAGTCAGTGGCTCCCGCGGCGCAGATGACGTCGACACCGTCAGTCCCATTTCGGGAATTCATGGCAATCCATGCGAGCGCGTAGCCGCCCACGTCGACCAAAATATCGCAAAGCTGCTGGAGGAGCTGGACTTCGTCGATGGCGAGCATCGCGATTCTGTTCACCTCCGACAGCAATCGCAGCATGTGATCTTTCTTTATCCGATCGGTGATGTCGCGCCCGGAGATGACGAAGTAGAGCAAGGTCCCCGCGGCGTCACGCGCGACAGACCTTGACAGTTCGGCTACAACTACCCGCCCGTCCTTGTGTAGGTAACGCTTGACGTAGCGGCTATGGTCCGTCTCGCCCTTTAGGGCGAGCTCGTGAGACGCCTCAGAGATGCCAACGTCCTCGGGATGGGTGAAGGGTGTCATGTCGTTCCCTAGCAACTCCTCCTTCGTGCGCCCGAGCAACTGGCAGAAAGCCTCGTTGGCGGCGGTCACCCGATCCTCGAGGTCAGTGAAGATAATCGGCGCCATGTTCTGTTCGAACGCATTTCGGAAGCGTTGTTCGCTCGTGGCGAGTGCTTCAGCGGCTTCGACCTTCGCCACGTCGGCTAGTTGTTCGGCGATGCGACGAGCGCACTCCGTCGCTCTTCGTTCGGTCGCATCGCGAATGCTCGCGACGACCCACGGCTTCTCGTCAAGTTGCATTGGTACCAGTGCGACGTCAATGGCGAGCGCGCTTCCGTCGTGGCGAACGAGGTCGAGATTCGCGTTGGCGCCCATTTGCCGCGAGCTCGATTTTCGGGAAAAGTCACCACGGTGTCCGACGTGTATCCCTCGGTACCGCGAAGGCACAAGGATCTCGAGCGCTTGACCGACCAGTTCGTCGCGGGCGTAACCGGTCATCTTCATGAGGAAATCGTTTACGTGGCGGATGATTCCGCATTCGTCGACAAGTGCGACCCCGTCCGGGAGCACATCAAGCAAGTGATGCCAAGAGATACCTCGATCATCCAGATGGTTCACGACGTGTCAGCTCGGCTCTTCGAATCCGAGGACATCGTGCGGTTCGCCATAGGTCGATTTTCCTCGCAAGGACGAGTCAGTGCCAGATGGCGGTGGACCATTTCCGGCTAGGGCATATGAACCAAAGGCACCGAACTCCGAGGCCGACAAAGCGGTAAGAGGGCGCTCCACGTTTGGGCCCACTGGCACGCGAGCTTGATGTCGCAGAGCGCCCCACTACATAATCAGATGGTGCGTGCTAGAAAAAAAGATACGCGTCTATCATTACTGACCGGTCAAGATCTACCATGAGCAGATGATCCATCTTTACTAGGTGATTGGTGTCTTTCGCGGCGGTCTGGATTCGCGATCCCATGGATGGTGTGATGGAACTACTGGGCTGTGGTTCTTGACCTGAAGGGTGAGTGACGCTCGGTGTGGCCGAAGGGGCTGGACTGATCGGCCGTAATCGGGCACTCGACTCCACCCCGCTCTATGACGCGGTGGCGACCATGGACACCGTTACCCGTTCCCCTCCGCTATCCGAGGACCGTTGAAGGTGGCCGACGAGGACTTGGAGCACAAGTTGCGAGACATGCCCACCAGTGGCGACGAGTACGACAGTGTGGCCCAGCCCCAGATCGACTGAGACCACAAGACCGTACGTGAGATCCTCATCGATCCCCGGGTCAAGGAAGCACGTGCATGTCTGTTGGTCCTCGACGGTCGTGAACTCGACCCGGTTGTCACCGAGGCATCCCGGCTCCTCGCCACCGTTGTCGGCCAGGACCTGGACGTTGGTGACGACGGGGTCTTTGGATTGCCCGCAGGGTGACCAAGGACCGGGTGATCTCGACTGTCGGTCCCGAGGCTCGCCTACGGACACAAGACGCAGGCCGGGGCTTCGACGGCTACAAGGTTCACATAGCGACGGACCCCAACACCGAGATCATCACCGCCGCCACGGTCACTCCGGGCAACGGGTCAGACGGAAGCGTGGCCTGTGACCTCATCGCCGTTCTGCTCGGTGACACAGACGATGACCCCAATGATCACGAAGGCGGCGGATCGGCCAACGACGAGGTTGTCGATGTTGTGGTTCTCAATGACGATGCCAGCGACACCGAGACTAGTGACACCGACACCGTCTGCGGGGACAGTGCCTATGGCGCCGGCGAGTTCCAGTCCCACCTCGAAGGCGAAGGTATCGAGTCGAAGTGCAAGTCCCAGAAGCCAATCGCCAGGATCGGGTTCTTTGCCAAGGACCGCTAGGTGGTCAACCTCGAAGACGACGCCGTCACCTGTCCCAATGGGGTCATCGTCGCGATCAGACGACATGTCAAAGGTGATGGTCTGGCCAGTTCGCCAGTTCGCCAGTTCGCCAGTTCGTGAGATTCGTGTCCGCTCCGTTCGTAGTGCACCAAGTCGGCCAAGGGTCGCAACATTGGAGCCGGACTGAACGAAGTGGTGCTTTCCCGAGCACGTACTCGTCAGCAGAAGCCGAGTGGGTCGCCGACTACCGGGCGACCAGGTCCAAAGTCGAACGAAAACGCGGCCACCTCATGTGGCGCAAGCACGGAGGACGACGAGCACGCGTTCGTGGCACCGAGAACGTCGGTGCCGACTCCAGCCTCATTGCCGCCGCAGTCAACCTGGCTCGCCTTGGGAACCTCGGAGCATCCTCGATTTCGGCCGGATGGACCGTGGCTGAGGCATAACGGGCGCCGAACGGCCCTCAGGAGTCCCTACTCTGAGGGCGCCGTCACACATGCCACAATTTGCCCGACGGATCTGGTCTGGCGAAGAGACACTGGAATATGACGGCGGGGATGATCCCCTCAGTCGCAGGTCAACGATCCGGACACCGCATAAGACACCAGCCACGTAGGCGCCACTTGCCATTCCCAATGGGATTATCATTTGGTACTAACCATTGGCACATGGGAGGCGTTTGATGCAGTTGCCCGGCGGCGAAGATCAAGTAGTCGAACCCGTTTCCATCCTGATCGTCGAGGACCAGGACATGGTCGCCGAGGCGTTTCGCCGCGTCATTGACGGCGAGGATGACTTCAGCGTGGTTGGCGTGGTCGGGTCAGTGAACGATGCCGTCCAGAGTGCCCGTGTTCTCCATCCCCGCGTCGTGGTCATGGACTACGGGTTACCCGACGGCACCGGCGCAGAAGCGACGAAGCAAATCAAGGCGGAACAGCCGGACATCGAGGTCGTCATGTTGACGGGCCTCAGCAGCGGTGCGATCCTCGGCGAGGCGCTCGAAGCAGGTTGCTCAGGCTTCTTACCAAAAGAGGCCAACTTCGGCGAACTCATAGCCTGCATCAGGACCGTCATTGCAGGACGGGTCCAAGTTCCACAGGATCTCATGATCGCGCTCGTCGCACATTTGCGTCCTCATCCGAGTGTCCTCGGCAGTGACCTCACTCCTCGAGAAGCCGAAGTTCTTCACCTCCTTGCTACTGGTCAATCGACCACCGAGATCGCCACTCAGCTCTTCGTGAGTATCCACACTGTCCGGAACCACATCGCCAATATCCTCAGCAAACTCCAGGCCAATTCTCGCCTCGAAGCAGTCGCCGTCGCCGTCCAGCATGGACTTGTAGAAATGCGCGCTGACTCTGGGGAAGGCTTGGCGTGACTCGACTCGCCGACAGTACGCTGCTTGGTCTTCTCGATGCGGTACCAGACGCGATGCTCGCGGTCAACGAGGCCGGCCTGATCGTACTGGTGAATGCTCAAGCCGAGCGACTCTTCGGGTATCGCCGTGAAGATCTCATCGGAAGGCCCGTCGAGTTACTCGTGCCCATTGCGGATCCCAAATATCGACCTTATGCAACCGGCATGCAGATGGCGGGTCGACGACAAGACGGGAGCGAGTTCCCAGCGTCGGTTTCGGTGTCGACAATGACTGCCGACACTGGACTCTTGATCTCTGCAACGATTCGAGACGCCACTGAAGTGGGTGAGGTTGAGGCCGAACGCATTCGAGTCAAGACCGAAGCCGAACGCGTGCGTCTCG
>PLNQ01000072.1:0-561 GCA_003141815.1 Acidimicrobiaceae bacterium
TCCAACAGGATCAGATCCGGCGGGTACTCCATCAGCATGGTCGGTACTTCACGCGAGTCGTTGCAGGTGGTGATACTGCCCAGTCCGGCGCGCGAAAGTATCATGGCCAATAGAGACGTGTTCGCCTCGTTGTCGTCGACGATGAGAACCCGGGCGTCAACGAATCCCGGTAGTTGGCTCGTTTGGCTCGTCAGGGCGTTGCACCTTCAATCCTGTTGGGCTCGTCGAACCACGCAAGCAACTCTTTGACGTCGACTGGTTTGGTGAGGTAACCGGTGACGCCCGTGTCGCGCAGGCGCTGGACTCGCCCCGGAGTGGCATCGGCGCTGATGACCACGATCGGCGTGTTTTCGGTGGCAGATTCGGCTCGTAGTCGGCGCAGGACCTCTTCCCCGGACATGTCCGGCAGATGCAGGTCGAGCAAGATCAGATCCGGCCTCGTCGAAGACACCAGGTCCAGCCCGACTTGGCCGCGTATCGCGTGCACGAGGCGCACCCCGGGACGGCGGGCCGCGACCTGCTGCACGAGCCGTAGGCTCGCGAGGTTGTCCTCAATGTAAA
>PLNQ01000072.1:580-25496 GCA_003141815.1 Acidimicrobiaceae bacterium
AACTTGTGGTGCCGCAGCTTCGATCAATGGCAAGAGCACGGTGAAACTGCTGCCGACACCAAGGGCGGATTCAACTTCCAACCGACCTCCCATTGTCTGAACCAGAGCCAGGGACAGCGCCAATCCAACCCCGGTGCCTTCCACGTCGGTGTTCTCGGCGCCCAGCCGGTCAAAAGGAGCGAACAACCGATCTATCTCCCCCGGCGGCACCCCAATCCCAGTGTCGGAGACGGTGATTGCGAACATGCCATGCGGTTGGACCGCACACGACAAGCTCACCTGCCCCTCGTCCCGGTTGTACTTGATCGCGTTCGACACCAAGTTCAACAGCACTTGCTTCAACCGTTGCCGATCAGCCAGCACGTGCTCAGTTAACGTCCCAACCGGCGGCAATGTCACCAATAGTTTTCGAGCTTTGATCAGCGGCCCCATGAGGTCTAACACCTCATCGATCACATCCGAAACGAACACCGCCTCCGATGACAACGTCATCTGACCCGACCCGATCCGCGAAATATCCAAAACCTCATTGATCAATTCCAGCAAATGCCGCCCACCGCGGTTGATTTGTCGCACTGCCTCGTGTTGATCAGTATTTAGTTCATCCATCGCCAGCAACTGCGAAAACCCCAATATTGCGTTCAACGGCGTGCGCAACTCGTGACTCATCCTCGACAAGAACTCACTCTTGGCGTCATTCGCCCGTTCCGCTTCGGCCCGGGCGGCCTCTTCCCCCCGCTGGGCGGCCCTGCGGGCCGTGATGTCGCTTACGGTTATCGCGACCAGACGCGGTTCACCGGGTGCGGTCTCTACTGGGCGGTATCTGATCCAGACCCAGCGTAACTCGCCGTCAGGACGCACGATCCGAGACTCCATTTCGACTCGGGTGTTCCCATCGGCTTCGATCATTTTTACCCGAATGAAGGCGGCGTCGTCCGGATGAATCACCGTGAAGAAGATCTCTGGATCGGCAAGAGCTTGGTCGACGGTCACTCCGTAGATCTGTTTCACGGCGGGGCTGACGTAGATATATTTGACCGGGGCCACAGTCCGAAACATGAACATCTCGTCGATGTTGGCGACCAACTGCTGGAACCTCTCTTGGCTCGCGCGCAATGAATTCTGATGCTCTACCTCAGCAGTCAGGTCATGGACAATGCCGGTGAACATCGTTTGCCCGTCAATGGCAAACTTCCCGACAGAAAGGTGCAACGGGAAACGGGTGCCGTCTTTTCGTAGCCCAGTGACCTCACGGCCCAACCCAATAATCCGGGCTACGCCGGAGGTCAGATAGTTATTTAGATAGCCGTCGTGCGCACTGTGATCTGGCTCGGGCATCAACAGTGACACATTGCGGTCGATCATCTCGCCCGACTGGTAACCGAACAGGCGCTCAGCAGCAGGATTGAAGGTCCGCACCACACCATGTGAGTCAATCGTAATAATTCCAGACTCTGCCGACTCAATTATCGAATGAAGTATCTCCGCGGACTGTGGCACGAGATCCCCCCCCGGATTCAACGTCACTAATCGACCCGCAACAAGTTCCAATAGTGACGATAGCCCGTGATTCAGTTGCAGATTTGGTTATCCGTTACTTAGTTATATTGGTCCAGCCGCTGGGACATATTGGGCGCGTTCAATAGGGGCTTGGGATTGCTGCACGTTTAGTGGACACTTTTGGTTTAATGCTTTAAGCGACCTTCTGGGTTGCATTGATGGTTTCAAATTCTATTGGGGTCATCTTGTTGCGGGAACGTTGACGGCGTTGACGGTGATATTTCTCCCGTGGGCATGGCCGCCGCGCTGCATCTCGACTCGGAGATTCATAATTTTGGAATCCCGGAATACATGCGTCACGGTGACGCCACGAACGCGGTGTTTATCCAGTCGTTCCGCTTTGATGACGGCTACCTGCATCCCGGTGACATGCCGGGATTAGGCGTCGACTACGACGACGAGGATGCCTCTACGTTTCCGTACCAAAGCGCATATTCACCGGTCAACCGTCTTCAAGATGGGACGGTCCACGACTGGTGATGGTCGGTCGGCTTCCCGCGTAACCACCGTTCTAGGAATGGGTACGCCAAGTCGCCGTGCCACTGGTGACCAGCGACAAAAACGTCGTGAACGAGTGCATCAGCAGCACCGAAAGATTCGTATACCGATCGAAGTTGGGCCGCCGACGACTTGGCCGTGGCCACCGGAAACCACGGGTCGTCAGTAGCTGACTCGATTAACAAAGGACGCGGGCTGATCAAGGCGCCCAGATCCACGTGCTCAAGTTGACCCAGCATGCCCGGCAGCACTTGTGATCCGCACATGTTGAAGGGAATCTTGTGGGCGTCGCCCCACGAGGAAAAGAACCCGCTCACTATCGCGACCGAGACCCGTTCGTCGAGCGCCGCCAGAAACAGCGACAAGGTACCTCCGTAGGACAGACCGCACACCCCGATGCGAGACTGATCAACCATCGGGTGGCCTTCGAGCACGTCGAGGCACCGCGCCAGGTCCCAGAGATTCTGCGTCAACGGACTCCACCCGGCCATCACCGCGTGCACCAGATTGGTGTCGCAGCCGTAGTGGTCCGGAGGCAACCAGTCGGCTCGCTCTCCGAAACACCGCAGATCAGGCGCGAGGACCACGTAGCCCCGTTGGGCCAACTGATGTGCGAAGTCGCCGTTTGGTGTCTCGTCTGTCACGAGACCACACAGCAATGACTTGCCCGGCCCGTGCCCGTGAATGGCGAGGAGTGCCGGCCCCGGCGCGCGACGGTCCGTAGGCACCAATAGATAGGCGGGGACTGACATGGTGTCCTCGGTGTCAAAGACCACCCGGTCCCGCCGGTATCCGTCACAGGTCACGCTCTCGGTCACCTCAAAATCGAGGGGCACCGTCGATAGGGTCGGACTGAGCAGTTTTTCAAGCCGATGCCGACAACGCTCACGCCAGGGTTCAATCACTGACCACTCGTCCCACGGGAGTGGGTCGACCTGCTCGGTGTCGTTGAGCCGGCTGACCCACTGGGACCAGGGGGAGAAGTTACGCATGCGGACACCTTTCTCTTCAGCTGACACAACCACCTCTTTCATGCGGGAGACACGTCATTGTGCGCTCTGCGGTCACGGAAAATTCGTTGGCCCCAGCTTCACCGACCGCGGTATTGGACTCCGTGACGAAGACGGAGAGTTGTCCGTATCTGAGATCCTGCATGTCGGCACCTTCTTGTTGGAGGGACGTTTATCGCGAGGCGGCGAGCGTAAGAGTCTCGAGTTGGTTCGAGCGTCCCAGGATCGCCGCCACACGTCACGGCAAGGTCATTTCGTATCGTGGACGGGGGAGTCTCGACCTTCGTTGACCATTTCCGATACGTGTGCTTCAACAACGACGGCCCTGAAACGCTCGCACCAACTCGAGAAAGTATTGAATCGCGGGTAGTCGAATACTTTGGGCGCGACGAGCGACTGCGCCCATCTGACTCGACTTCCGACCGCAGGAGGTTGGCCACTGACATCAGCAGTTGTGAATCTCGTTCACTGTCCTCTGGCTTTCGTTACCAGTTCGACGACCTTCTCACGAGGAAGTGCTGGGCTTCGGTGCCCACTTCTACCCACCATCTCTTCGTTGGCCACGAGAGCATTAATGATTGCCTCCTCCACGCCCTCGACGACCGCTTCAAAGAACGGGTCCATGGAGCCCCACGGCACGAACTTCAATTCATCTAGCTGCTGACGTTCGCCAAAAAATGTTTCAAGAGTTGGCGTAAACGCACCGACGTTCGCGGTGGAAAAAGCGAGGAAGAGGTCACCAGAGAAATGGGATCCACTGGTGCCGGTTCTCGCTATTCCTAAGCTGACACGCCGTGCCATGGCCTTGCACTGGTGGGGAAGTAGCGGCGCATCAGTCGCCACCACGGCAATTATCGAACCGGCACCCGGTGGTGCGCCATGGAACTCTTCCATTGGATTGTCTTCTGCGAGAGCATCGCCCAGGGGGATTCCCCTCAAAACAAGTTCCTTGCGAGCACCGAAGTTCGCTTGAACGAAGACGCCCACCGTGTACTCCTGGTCCGCGTACGAAACGATGCGCGAGGCGGTCCCTGATCCCGCCTTGAACTGATAGCAGTTCATTCCTGTGCCACCGCCCACTGAACCCTCTTCGAGGGGACCACGGTGCGCGGCTTCGAGCGCATCGATGACAACTTCCTCTGTGACGTGGTGGCCGTTGACGTCATTGAGGTAACCATCCCAGGTCTCAGCGGCGACGGGAAGCAGGAAGACTTGGGTGAGTGCGGGATGGTGTCGGATGGTCCAGGCGACCGTGCCTGCATGCGCGACGCCCACGGCGTGTGTGTTGGTGATCGTGATCGGACCCGCGAACGTCCCCGACTCCTCGATCCACGACACCCCCGTCATTTCGCCATTGCCATTTTGAGAGTGAAAGCCGGCAACCACAGGATCGCCCGGAGAAGCCTTGCCCCGAGGGTGAATGGCCGTCACGCCCGTTCGAACGTCGCTGCCTTCAATCAAAGTGACGTAGCCCACTTCGACGCCAGGGACGTCAGTGATGACGTTGAGAGGCCCCGGGGACCCGGCGAATTGCAGCCCGAGCGATCGCGCGCGCGGCTTGCCACTGGGCGTGCGCAATAGAGGACTCTGCGTGGGTTCGCTCTCTGTCACGTAACTTCCTTTTCTTTCAACTTTGCAGTTGAAGCGATGGTAGTGATCCCCTTCGCCACGTTCAATGCACAATGTGTGCATCTCTTGACGTGCGACTTCCTATTTTATGCGCATAGGAATCAGACTCTTCGCACGATCCACTCGAGATTTATCGGGCGAGCGGACACGTGTCGCTCGCGTTTGGCCATGGAAATGCATTCGTCCGCGGCGCGGAGAAGGGAGGTTCACGCAGTGGGGGCCAGCACCGAACGTAGCTTCCTGGTAGCAATCCGCACACCATCTTTGATTCGACTTTCAGTCCCGCCCCACACAGGATCTTCGTGTTCGATCGCGAGCGTGCCGTCGAAGCCGCCCTCGTACAGGGCATCGATGACCCGCTGCCAGTCAACCTGACCAAAGCCAGGAATTCGATAGCGCCACCAGCCAACATCCCAAGGATCCTCGCGCACTACCGCCTTGCCAAAAAAGCCGTAGTGATTTCGGCGTTCAGGAAACAACTCGAGGTCCTTCGCCTGTGCATGCACGACCCGGTTGACGTACGGACGTACCGCCTCCGCGGGGTCCATGCCCAGCCAATAGGGATGGGAGGGGTCGAAGTTGAGGTAGAGGCCAAGAGAGAACATCCATTCCCAGAGTTCGGGCGAGTAGGCCAAGTTTCCGGGGTAGCCGTCGGGGTGCCAGCCCTCCATGGGGCAGTTTTCGATGGCCAGTCGGACACCACGCTCGCCGCCGTATTCGACGAGATGGGGAAAAAGTTGTTCGGCTTCGCGAAGATTCTCCGACACGGTCTTCATGGGATCTCTGCCGACGAACGTTCCCACCACGGAACAACCGAGGAGCACCGCCGCATCGATGCAGGCAATCACGTGGGCGTTCACAGCCTCGCGCTCGGTCGGGTCCGGATGGAGGTTGTTGTCGTAATAGGCAACACCGGAGATCGCGAGATTCTTCGTTGCGAGCATCGCCAACGTCGCGTGCGCCTCGCGTTCGGTCATCGTCGTGACATCGAGATGACTGGCGGTAAACGGACGATTACCCGTACGGGGCCACGCAGCAATTTCCAAAGATTCGAGTCCGGTGTCAGCGGCAAAGGTGGCAATCTGCTCAAGGTTTAGGTCGGGCAGGCACGCAGTAAGGAGACCAAGTTTCATAGATATCTCACTGTACACATTGCGTACTTCCTTCTTGCAACGTTTTCTCTACCGGTGCGACAACAAACAGAGGTGCGAACTGCTTGCGCGACACTCATCCACACCTTGATGCGGACGATGAGTTTGCCAATGCTCAATGTGAACGCAGCTCAATAACAATCTTCGGTAAGCGATGCGCACTACTTGGGTTTCGAAGAACCAGGGTCTGTCGTCCTCAAAAGGTCCCTTGTGGAAAGTCGGTTGGTTGATCGGCTCAACGCTTCGTCACTACGCTGGCCTTTTGACCTCTGTCCAGTCCTTGCGGGATGCGGAATCGAGGACCGCCTCGGTGATTTGTGCGGCTCGGAGACCGTCAGCGAAAAGGGGTAGGCCGTCTGGTGACTCGCCATCTATTGCGGTGTAACAGTCCGCCACGAAAGCATTGAAACAATCTTGGAAGCCCTGTGGATGGCCCGCGGGCACTATCGCGTAGCGAGCCGCACCGGGTCGTAATCCATCGGGCGAGCGAGCGAGCACTTGGTTCGTCGATCTCCCGCCGATCCACAAGGTGTCGGGCTCTTCCTGGTTGAAGACGAAGCACGCTTCGGTGCCGTCGATCGAAAGCAACAGGCGATTCTTCCGCCCAGGTGATACCTGACTGATCACGAGCGAGCCGAGAGCGCCGCCGTCGGTCTCGAAGACGATCGATGCGGCGTCCTCGGTCTTGACTTCGATCGGACCATTCGTTCCTTGCCTGGTCGGATACACCGTTCGCAGCTGGGCGCAGAGACGAGCAATGCGCTGACCGGTAGTGAACTCGGCAAGGTCGACCCAGTGCACGCCGATATCCGCGAAAGCACGCGAAACGCCTCCGAGTGAACTGTCGACACGCCAGTTACTTTCGCTCTCGCTCGACAACCAGTCCTGTAAATACGAGCCGTGCAAGATGCTCAACGTGCCGGCCCCACCGTCCCGCACGCGCTCGCGAATCTCGCGAACCATTGGGTAGTAACGGTAGACGAAGGGAACTGCCGCGACAACGCCTACCGAGGCCGCGAGTCTTTTGAGACTTGCGGCCTCGGCGACGTCCATCGCCAGGGGCTTTTCGCAGATGACGTGCTTGCCGGCGCGCAACGCCTTCTCGACAAACGGACGGTGCGACGCGTTTGGGGTACAAACGTGAACGACGTCCACGTCAGAAGACTCAATGAGATCCTCAGCCGAGTCCGTGACGCGTTCTGCTCCTACTCGCTCCTGCAGCACACGAGCGATGTCGAGGTCACGATTCGCTATCCCGGTAACTATGGCTCCCGCACTGAGTGCCGCTTTCGCGTGAACGCTCCCAATGAATCCCGCGCCAATGATCGCAACTCTGACGCGCGACACTATGGCGCAAACCTTTTTGCTGGTTCCGCGCAACTCGACAGGATAGAAAAGCGCCGACACAATCCTTCGTCACCTTTTGACCACAAAGTAATTAACACTTCGACCTCATTGAAGCAACGATATAGCTTCGTTCAACGGTGCCAGATACATTCTTGACAAGCACGGTGCACGTGAAGGTGGTGACTTCATGCGCATCCATATCGCATTGCTCTTTGAGCAAGATGTTGTGCGCCGATTGAGCCAACGTTGCAGGCCGACGAGTTACGCTGCGTGCGTACAAATTCTACAAGGCCCCCTGGAGACGCATGACGACAGTGTTTGAACAAGAGATTCGATCCCAGGGCGACATACTGAGACGTCGCGCGCTATCGGGTATGGAACAGGCTCAACTGGTGAGTGATGGGTTCGCAGATATTTCGTACGCGTTGGTCGCGGCGCGAGGATCATCCGATAACGCCGCCGTTTTCTTCCAATATTTGGCGGGCCAGGAACTCGGGTTGCTCGTCGCCCTCGCCGCTCCTTCGCTCTACAGTGGCGATCGTCCGATTGGACTGAATGGAGCCGGCGTTCTGAGTATTTCGCAGTCTGGCAAGACACCGGGCCTCATCGACGTCATGCATCAAGCCGCCTCTCAGCACCGCCCGCACGCTGTTGTCACTAATGATGTCGAGTCGCCACTCGCCAAGGCGAGTGACGCTCTGATTGATCTGAATGCGGGGCTCGAACGCTCGATTGCCTCGACGAAGACGTTTTCTGCGACGTGGCACGCCCTCGCTCAATTGGTTTCGGCATTGAAGAAAACACCGTTGGACGGACTTGAGTCACTCGGTGACATGGTGGATCGTGTCACGCAGTGGGCGCTTTCGTCGACGTTTCCAATGTCGTTGCTAAATGCAATTGGTGGACTCACGGTGGTGGGTCGCGGCACGGGTCAAGCGGTCGCCGCCGAAATATCACTCAAGATTCGCGAGGTCGCGGGGATTCGCTGCGAGGCATACTCTGCCGCTGACTACCTGCACGGCCCCATCGGCGCGGCGTCGGAAGGTTCGACATTGCTACTTGTTGTCACCGACGAAATGGCAGAGAGCGTGAGCTCCGAGTTGCTGAACGAGTCCCGCCGATCTGGCATGAGCACGGTGGTCCTTCGCGCGCCCGGTTGCGCGAGGCTATCTGGCGATGACGAGATTGTGTTGAGCGAGGCGATGCCCAACTGGTGCGTTGGTCTCGCCGAGGTGATTGTGGGTCAAGTGCTTGCCCTGCGAATTGGCGAACTTCGGGGACGCCCCATTGACTCATCGCCTGGGCTGAAGAAGATCACTCTCTCTGCCTAACGCCGCGTTGAGTTCGAACGACGGGAACGATGTCGGCTGATCCCTGCGTTGAACACCCTCACGCAATAGACCGAACGATTATCGCCGAGTTCAAAATGGCGAGCTGTCATTTGACATCATTTGACGCGATGCGGTATTACGGGTCCAACGATCTTGGAGCAATTCTAAACCCTGGAGTGCCAATGTCAATCGAGTTCTCGTGTCCTGGCTCTCGAGGTCTCGTTGCAAAATCTCTTCGAGCTTTTCAACCCGAGCGTAGAGCGTACGACGCTGTATGCCGAGATCGCGCACGGTTTCGGATTTCCTACCGGAATGGACGAGATATGCCCGCAGTGTGGGTAACAATTTTCCTCTCGCGCGCGCATCGTGATCCAAGAGCGCCCTGAGCTCGTACTCGACAAATCTCGCAAGATCAGGTCCTTGTGCGAGTGACATAAGGAGTTGGTACGTACCCAGATCCGAGAAGTGATGTACTCCCCGGCAGGTGCCACTTCGTCGACCAAAGGTGAGCGCAGCGGCTGCTTCCTCGATGCCCCTGTGAAGCGCGTCCGCCGTTACCCCGCTGCTGGTTCCCGCAAAAACGCTGACCGACGCATCGTGGCGAGCTATTCGTTCGATGGCGGCATCAATCGCGTGATCTATGAGCGGAATAAGTGGCCGATCCTTCGAATCTGCCATGACTGCGATCACGCGGTCGCCGCACAGCGCAACGAGGGCGGCGCACTCGAATTCACGGGCTGAAGCGCGAAGTTCGTCGGCAATGCGAAGACGATTGTTGAGTCGGTCCTCCTCCGTAAGTTCTTGACGAATGACCGTTCCCACGGTTTCCAAGGCAACCGCGACCAGTAGGCCGTCGCCGAAATCTATGCCGAGGCTCTGGGCTCGTTGGAGGAACTCGGCTCCAGAGCCTTGACGTCCGGCGACAACCTCGCCAACTAGCGCGCCACGGGCACGATCTGCCATGTGTGCAGAGTCTTTCTCGGAAAGCAGAGAAAGCGAAATTGCTGTTCCTGCTCGGTCAACGAGCAGTTCGGTATCTTCTTCGAATCGAGAATTAGTTGCGATCACGTGCAATCGGCCCCAGAGATCGTGACGGAGCCAAAGTTCGACCCACATGCACTCAACTTCTCCGTTGTGATGGTGCACGATGCCACTTCTGCTCACGTCGTGGTTGGACCGTGAGTGATTTACCCACCCGGCGAGCAAGGCGCTCGTCTTTGATGCTGGCCCCGCTACCTCGATGACTTGGTGAGCTTCGTCCTCCAACACCACGTGATTGTCGAAGATCTCTGCGAGGCGAGACACGATCTGTGTGGCTTCGGCCCCGTTGAGTATGAGTTCAGTCAAATCGTTGCTGACCCTCTCGGCTCGACTGAACATCTCGTACTGGTGATTAATAATCTCTCGGTGGACAATCTCAGTAATTTCCACGAATCGAGTTTCTCGTTCGAGCGCAATTATTGGCATGCCGTGTTTCTGCGCTGCGCGGACGACCGCTTTCGGAACACTTTTGAAATTGCGCCCCAGCTCTATCACCACTCCAGATACCCCGGCCTTTGCAAGTTCTGAAACACGGCAGTGTTGCAACTCGTCTTGGTCGGAGATTCCCATGCCGGTGGTGAGCAGCAGTTCGCCGCCATGGAGGAGATGAGCGATATCAGGGAGTTCAGTGACGTGCACCCAACGAACTTTCCGATTGAGATTGATCCCGCCGGCGACAACCCTCGCGCCCCCTTCTCTCATAATGTCGAGGTCGAGAATCGTTTGCAGCGTAAGGCTCATAGGTGAACACTAGAGGAAACTAGCGGAGGTGAAATTGCACACTTTGTGCATTGAAGATGATGAAGGACGTCGCTAGCATCTCCGTGAGTCTGAAACCGGAGTGAACAAAAGGCGCACGTATCAACACGTATCGGAATCAGATGCAACAAACAATGCTAACAAAGTGGCATAGAGAACCTAGGTGGGGAATGAAACCTGAAGTAGTGGATGTCGATGCATCAGTACCAACTCGTATGCGACCAATTGTGAGAAAACTCATCACTTTCAAAGCTGGAAAAAGGTTGAGGTTGATGCTGGCCATCGGCACAATTGCCGGAACGATGACGGTAGATGTCGCCGGGACGGTTGTTGCGAGTGGCGCGAGCACCACTGCGGGCACACCGACCAACACGATCACCTACGCCGAGATGGCCGGCAATAGTCCGGACTACATCTTTCCCTACGAAGCCTGCCAGTACTTCTACACGTCAAACATCAATCAGTTCCAGTACATGATGTATCGCCCGCTCTATTGGTATGGCACACCAGGATCAAGTTCGGTTGACTTCAACCTGTCCGCCGGAAACAAGCCGGTGTTCAGTAATGGCAACAAGACCGTGACAATCTCGATGAAGGGCTGGAAGTTTGCCGACGGTCAGGTCGTCGACGCACAGTCGGTGATGTTCTTTTTGAATATGTACAAAGCTGATCCCCTGGGCTACTGCGGCTACAGCAAGGGTTATGGAATTCCGGATCAGGTGGCGAGTGCGAGCGGTAAAGGCAACACCGTCACGATTAACTTCACCACGTCTGTTAATCCGAACTGGTTGCTCTACAACTACCTGTCGGAGATCACTCCGCTGCCCAACTCGTGGGACGTGACGGCGCCGGGCAAGACGTCGACCTGCGCGACGGGTGTCTATGGTACGAGCGCAACGAGCACAGCGTGCAACGCCGTCGTAAAGTACCTCGACAAGACTGCGGGAACGGCGACGAGTTTCCCCGACTCTTTCTGGCAGGGCGGAGTAGAGGGTCCCTGGAAGTTGACTGCGTTCGACAACCTTGGTGACGCAACATTCGTCCCTAACAAGTCCTATTCGGGTCCCGTAAAGGCTCAGCCGGGAATCAAGTACGTGAAGCTCGTCTCCTTCTCATCCACCACCGCGGAAGTGACCGCTCTGAGGAAGGGATCGATTGATGTCGGTTACATCGACCCGACGCTCTTGACGAGTAATGCGAAAGCGCCGGGTGCGGCAGGTGCGAACTGGTCGACGATTGCGAGCAACTACAACTTGGTAACGGGCCCATTATGGGAGACCAACTATGCGCCGTTCAATTTCAGTAAGATGGACCCGAAGTTAGCAGTCGTTTCGCAGCTCTATATTCGTCAAGCGATGCAGTTGGCCGTTGACGAACCAGCAATCATTAAGAAGGTCTTTAAGGGCTACGCCTATTCGACCGATAGTCCGCTACCTCCTGAGACGCCAACGTCCATCAGCGGCCTTTCATCGACCGCTGGCGTACCAGCTCCCTACCCGTTTAACTTGGCCAAGGCGAAAGCACTCCTCGTCGACCACGGGTGGAAGTTGAACTCGAGTGGCGTGAGAGCCTGCGAAAAGCCCGGCACCGCTGTGAACGAGTGTGGTGCTGGCATCGCCAAGGGCACCACGCTGGCCTTCTCGATGCTGACCGAAGGCGGCTACCAGTCACTCACGGATATGTTCAATGCAGAAGCCTCCGACTGGGACTCGATTGGCTTCAGAATGTCAAGTCGTACCGCCCCGATCAGCAGCGTGGTTGGTGACTGTCAAGCGGCAATTGACTCGAAGTATGAACTCTGCCCATTGGTCATTAGCTGGACGTACACGCCTGACGTGTACCCATCGGGTGAAGTGCTGTGGGCGAGCGGTGGCGGCTCCAATGTGGGCGCGTACAGTAGCTCCTTAATTGATGCGGACATCAAGGCAACGACGTTCGGAAGGGCAAAATTGGCGACGTATGCCACCGAATTGGCGAAGCAGGTACCAGCGATCTGGGAGCCAGAAGCGGCAACCGTGATTGAAAACATCAAGACGTTGAAGAGTCTGAAGATCAATAGCGTTAATGGATTTGTGCAAGATCCGTTAGAGAACTTCCTGCCCGAGTACCTCCACTATTAAATCCCCTCTCGAATGCACATGATCCTTCAGCGATCATGTGCATTCGAGAGAGAACGATGAACTGAGATGGCGGTTTGAACAAGATGGCCCCGATGACTGCACCATACGGTTCGTGGAAGTCCCCGGTCACCGGCGAGTTGCTGGCGGGCAGCGTCGTTCAACTCAGTGATCCACTGTTTGATGGAGACGATGAGTACTGGGTAGAGGGTCGTCCCCAAGAGCAGGGTCGCTGCGTCATCGTGAAGCGAACAGCTGACGGAACAACACACGATGTCCTGCCGGAAGGTTTCTCTGCCCGTACCCTCGTCCACGAGTACGGAGGGCTCTGCTACGCCGTGCGTGATTCGGTGGTCTACTTCTCCAACTACGACGACCAGCGTCTCTACCGGATCGACCCCGGCGCGTCACCTAGAGCAATTACGAACGAGCCACCGAGTGCCCGCGCGTGGAGGTACGCCCATCCAATCGTGACTCGCGACGGCGCGCATTTGATTTGCGTGCGGGAACGGCACGAACGCGGCGAGGTGATCAACGATCTGGTGCTGGTGTCAACAGGTGGATCTGGTCTTACTCAGGTCATGGCGGACGATCATGATTTTTTTGATGCGCCGACACTTTCCAACGACGGAGAACGGCTTGCGTGGATCTCATGGGATCATCCGCAACTGCCTTGGGATGGCACCGAACTCCACGAGGGGAAACTCAGCACGTCATATCAAGTGACCAGTGAGCGCATCGTCTGCGGTGGGATCCACGAGTCGGTTGCTCAGCCGCGATACGGCGCGAACGGAAAATTGTACTACATCTCTGACCGTACCCGCTGGTGGAACCTGTACGCCGATGCGCCTGGTGGACCCGTGGCGCTTGCCGCGCGTAGTGCTGAATTCGCGGGAGTGGCCTGGTACTTCGGAGCGAGCGCGTACGACCCGTGTGACGATGGTTCGCTCATTGTGACGTGGTCGGAAGACGGGTCTTCGCGACTGGGGGTCATTCCGGTCGAAGGAGAGTTGACGGAAGTTCCACTCGACTGGACAGTCATTACTGCAGTCAAATGCAACAACGGTGTCGTGCTCGCTTTGGCGGGATCCGAATTGGAACCTCTTTCGGTCGTTGAAATTGAACTCGCGCCGAGACGGTCTTCGGTCTTGCGGGCTAGTCAAGTCAGGTCAATTGATGCCGGTTACTTGTCCGTGCCGCAGCCAATCGAGTTTCCCACCGACAACAACCTGAGTGCTCAGGCGTTCTACTACCCACCGACCAATCGCGATTACTCAGTACCCAATGGCGAGCTGCCTCCGCTTATTGTCTCGAGTCACGGTGGGCCGACGGGCAGCTGTTCAACACTGTTCGATTACTGGATGCAGTACTGGACCAGTCGCGGGTTTGCGGTGGTGGACGTGAACTATGGCGGGAGTGGTGGCTTCGGACGCGACTATCGCGGACGACTCAATGGTGCCTGGGGAGTCGTGGACCTCAGTGACTGCATCAACGCGGCGCGATTCCTCGCCGAGACTGGACGAGCCGACGAAAAGAGATTCCTGATCCATGGTGAGAGCGCCGGGGGATACACCACAATGTGCGCGGTGACGTTTAGCGACGCTTTCGCCGCGGGAGCGAGCTACTACGGCATTAGCGACCTCGGAGCATGGAGCGCCGATACGCACAAGTTCGAATCGAGGTACGTAGACGGACTGGTAGGTCCATGGCCCGAACGGGAGGATCTCTATGTCGAGCGATCTCCAGTCTTTCACTCGGATCTCATGCATACGCCGGTCATCTTGTTCCAAGGACTTGACGACAAAATTGTGCCACCCGCGCAGGCTCAGATGATGGCTGACGCATTGCAGAGCAGCAACGTACCGTACGCTTATTTGGCGTTCGATGGTGAGCAACACGGGTTTCGACAAGCGAAGCACATCATTCGACGGGCGGAGGCCGAGCTCTACTTCTATGGAAAGGTGCTGGGATTTGAACCTGCCGACGATATCGAACCCGTCACGATCGAGAATGCTCAGTTTTTGAACGTTCCGAGCAATTGATGGCGCTTTCTTCAGAGTCCGCGCCGGCTCGAGGATCCCTCATGTACGGCCGGCGAGCGATCGTAACCGGTGGAGCGTCAGGAATCGGACTCGCCTGTGCGCGTCGACTCGTTGCCGAGGGAGCATCAGTGGTCGTTCTTGATCGTGTGATTGAGCCGTCCGGTGACGACCTGCTTCGCGGCATTCACTATGTTGCCTGCGACGTGCGTGACGACGAGAGCGTCACTGAAGCGGTCGCAGAGGCCAACCGATTGTTGAGTGAGCCCGCGGATGTTCTCATCAATTGCGCCGGGATCTACCGGGTCACCCCGCTCGTCAGTCTTTCGACAACCGAGTGGGATGACGTGTTGAACACCAATCTGCGCGGGACTGGCGAAGCGCGCCGGGCTCGAACTAGACCCTCGAGCCTGTTGGCTTCTTTATCGCTTCGCCGAACGCCCAGACGCCGCATTGGAGGACGTCTGTGCTCAGCTCAACTTCGATTCCGATCAACTTTCGGATGCCTTCGAGTCGCTGGTGGCGGCGGGAATGATCGAACCGGTTGACGTTTCGACAAGGAATGAAATGGCGCTAACGAGTCGGGGGCGCGAAGCCATCGAGAGACTCAGGGCGACTCGGTGCGCGTCGCTGACGGAATTCTTAGATGGTTGGGACCCCGAGTTGCAGCCGGAGGTCATGGCCATGATCAACGACCTGGCCAAGAGATGCATCGACAGCGACGGTCAACTGATGCTCGGCGTTGCGTAAAGCGGGATTGGTCCGCGGCGTCTCTTGGGTCGCTTCTCGTTTAAGGACTGAACCGGACATGCGGACAGCGTCCCGAGCATTACGGCCGGATTAATTAAATGTGGACTCGCGGGGTTGTCGTGTTCATGTCGCGGTACCGGCCAACTTCGGTACGGGCGCCACTAAGACACCTGAAGTGCTGAGATTCGGATTCAGCCGGTCGTTGTGGTTGAAACCTGATTGAAGAGAGCTTCGACGGCTCGCGCCATCGTCTCGTGCGCAACTTGTTTTGGATGAAACGATTCGTTGGCTACAACGTGCTGCAGGAACACGATTCCTTCGTACGAGGGACACGATACGAAGGGCCGTAGCGCAAGAAGGTGAGCTAAGTCGAAATGACAGTTCTCGACGATCGTCGTCAGCGGCGAACCCACGGAAAATTGAAGAGCATTGATGTCGGATCGCCCGTTGGTCGCAAGATTGCAGGGAATTGCCGCGGCCATCGTGAGGCTGTTGACGTCAACCAGTCGAATATCGTGTCCCAGTGCGCTCACGGCATTGACTGCACTCGCTATTGCGGCGTTCAATTCATTTTCCACGCGATTGAATTGCGAGATCTGACTCGCTGAATACCCAACGTTCAATTGAGCGGATTTCACCTTGAATACTGAGGACAGACTGATTCCGCGGGCGACGGGACAGAGCGTAGGAGGGCTTTCGGTGAATAGTTGCGGGTAGTTCAGTACCGCCAGCTCAGCAGTTGGGGCGTGAACGAAGATCTGCTCGTAGACGTGTTCAAGCGCGGCTACTTCTGTGGAAGTTCCGTTCGTATTGGCGAAGAGAGCGTTCGCACTGGCGAGGTACTGATCACACGTTTTGCTCTCACGTACTACGCCCGATTGCGTGTAGCTCCTCGTCGTGCGACGGACTGTGACGCTCGCGCGGAGGTCTAGGCACGCGAGCAGGACATTTGAAAAATGAAGATCATCGCCTCCGGCGGTCACCGTGACCCAACGCGTTGCCGACGACAGCGCACTTAGTTGGGCTGGCTCGCCGTTTTGCCCCTTCAAGAGGTCCCTTGAGTTGGCGCCAGAGCACGCCACGAAGCCACCGGACCCGTACGTTTCAAATTGACCAAGACCTACGTTGAGGCTCGCCGCCACCAAAGCGGGATACGCCATCACGCTTCGATGACATCCGTCATTGTTCGATGGAGAAATGTACGTCGTCGCGTTCGACGGCAGACCCTCGCCAGATGCGTAGGAATCTCCCATTGCCACGTACGCAGGCGATGCCGAAGCGTTGCCCTTCAAGCGCGCAGCCGAGACAACGCCAAGACTCATGGGAACCGTCGCGAAGAGGCCGCACGCCACTACGAGTCTGAAAACTCGAAGAAAAGAGGTAGTTGTCTCTCGCATTGCTTTTCGCACTCCCCAAGGATTCTGTATCGTCTGCCACAGGCGACACGATGAGTGAATAACAGAGTTATAGATCTGACATCGCGATCACGAATCGGACGCCGCAGTTGGCCAGCCGTTCACTCACTACGAAAACTTGTCCTTCAAAGGACAGTAGTCGGGCCTCGGCGCGGAAGGTCTTCACGCCGTTGATTTCGCTGGCGAGTCGGTCGTCCGTGAGTAGGCAGGCGCTTCAGCCCTGGCGACCGTGTTCTACGTGGGACACCCTCACCAATTCGACCGGCCGCACAACGTGCCGCTCGTTCTACTCGGCGCGGGAATCCTGTGGTTCGGCTTCAACGCCGGTAGCGGCGGGAGTGCTGGCACGGTCGCCGTCGCGGCGCTCGTCAATATCCATATCGGCGCCTGCGCCGGGATGGATTTTCCGGAGTGATTTAAGTAATTAATGGATTCATGGATATACTAATTCCATGAATGACCCGAGGAACAGCAAGCCGCTCTACGTCGCCAAAGCTGAACTCTTCAAGTCTTTAGGGCATCCAGCACGTATACGAATTCTCGAGCTGTTGGTGGCCGGCGAGATGTCAGTAAGCAACCTCCTCGCCGCTACCGGGCTTGAACCTTCTTCTCTTTCTCAACACTTGAATGTCGTAAAACACACTGGGCTTGTTCAATCCAGTCGCACGGGAAATATTGTGACGTACCGCGTGACCGATCCATCGGTGGGCGAATTCCTGGCCGCGGCGCGATCGGTCCTCGCGACGACGCTTGGTCGTGCGCGCCAAACGCTCGAGGACCTAGTGGGTCCTGGGTGACGGCAACGGTCTTGTTGCGGGGCGGGATTGTCATCGACTCTCGGTGCGTGATGGTGCAGCGAATCGACGCCTCTTCGCCGTGGTCTGTGGATAGGTAGGACCGATGTCGACGTTCCGGTACCGCAAGGGATCCATCTTTCGTTCACTTCTCTCCAGAGCGCGTACTGAGCCTGCAGCGTCGCTACCCGACGTGATACCTGGCACCGGGCTACGAGGTTCGCTTCAACTGCGCCACGTGGACGCTGGCTCGTGTAACGGTTGTGAAGTAGAGATCGCCTCGGCGTTTGCGCCCACGTACGACGCCTCACGATTTGGCGCTCGATTGGTGGCTTCACCGCGCCACGCAGACGGTGTGTTAGTTACCGGAGTCGTTACCAGGAACATGGCGGGAGCGTTAGTACGAACACTTGACGCGCTACCTCGACCGGTCGTCGTCGTCGCGTGCGGCGACTGCGCGGTGAACGGTGGCATCTTTCGAGAAGCCTACGGGGTTGCCGGGGCGCTGGATTCCTTTGTCGAGGTGGACGTTCGCATTCCCGGATGTCCTCCTCATCCAGAAGCGATTACCCAGGCGCTGCGTAGCCTCACCGGCCGATAATCGTGGTGCTCTTCCTGGCCGGTCTGGGCTGCTGTGTCCTCGGTCTCGTCGCGGCAATCGTCCTCTCGATCGAACGTCGAGTCGTTGTCGCGTCACTGAGCGGGTCGTTGGGGTGTCTCCTGACATTTGTTGCGGCGTCTCACGTGTTGATCAGCGGACGCGCAGCGTCGTTCCACTCCTCACTCGTCCTACCGTTGAACGGAGTAAGCCTTACGCTCGACCCTCTCGGAGCGCTGTTCGTGGCGATGACGTCCTTCGTAGGTATCGCGACGCTCGTTTACTACGTGGGTTACGCGAAGAACGAACTTCGTTCTCGTACGGCGCTCAGCCTGCTGCTGTTGTTCTTGATGTCGCTGTTGTCCGTGCCTGCCGCGTCGAGTGTCGTCACCTTGATGTTCTCATGGGAACTCATGGCACTGAGTTCGATGTTGCTGATCATGGTCGAACAGCGTCGACACGTGGAATCGCGCACGGCCGCCCAGTGGTACGGGGCGATGACCCAACTCGGGGCGGCGTCAATTCTTCTCGGACTTCTTTTGTTGTCACTGAGGAGTGGTCAAACGTTCGCTGACATCAGAGCGCACGTCGCAGCGATGTCGCCGACGCTGCGGTCGTTTGCCTTCGTCCTCACTTTGATCGGCTTCGCGTCGAAAGCGGGCGCCGTACCGTTTCATGTGTGGCTGCCCAAGGCTCATCCCGAGGCGCCGAGTCCTGTGTCGGCGCTGATGTCGAGCGCGATGGTCGCCATGGGTGTGTACGGCATCGTGAGAGTCGGCAACGATCTGTTGGGGGGCGGCACGCTCTGGTGGTGGGTCGTCGTCGTCGCGCTCGGCGTCGTGTCCGCCCTCTTCGGCGCGCTGCACGCGGTGACGAGCGTTGATCTCAAGCGACTGCTGGCCTACTCCACGATCGACATCCTCGGGCTCGTTCTGATCGGTGTTGGATGTTCCGGAGCTCTCGCCGCGACCGGCTACCCAGGGGACGCTCATCTTGCCTTGATCGGCGCCTTGCTCCTTGTCGTTTCGCACGCGGCCTTTAAGGGCTGTCTCTTTCTCGGTGCGGGTGCCGTTGAACGCGCGACGGGCTCTCGAAGTCTCGATCAGCTCGGTGGACTGATTCGTCGAATCCCGATAACGACGGCCCTTTTCGGAGTCGGTGCCCTGTCGATCGTCGCCGTGCCCGCGTTCAGTGGATTCACCAGTGAGTGGCTCTTGCTGCAAGGACTTCTCCACGGCTTCGTCGATAAGAGTTCACCGACGTTGATTGTGCTCTTGGTGGGCGTCGTTGCGCTCGCGCTGACGGGGGGCTTGACGGCCGTTGCGTTCGTGAAAGCCATCGGCATTGGGTTTCTGGGTCAGGCGCGATCCACCGGCGCGGCGTCGGCTCACGAAGTTCCGCGCACGATGCAATTCGGAATGGCAATTCTGTGTATTCCTTGCGTCGTCCTTGGTGTGGCGCCAGGTTTGGTGATTCCCCTCGTAAGCCGCGCCGCGTACGTGGGCTCTGCGAGCGTCGTCCCTCACTCGGTCGAAAGCGGAATCGGGCTCACGCTCGCTCACGTTCGCGGCGCGATCGAACCAATGTTGCTGTTGGCGGGCTTCTTGATGTTCGTCGCACTCATCTCGGGAGTGAAATCGCTGCTTCGACGTCCCGCGCGCAAGGTAGAGGCGTGGCGTGGGGGAGGCGCCCCGCTCACGGCCCGCATGCAGTACACGGCGACCTCGTACGCCGAGCCGCTCCAACGCGTGTTCGCCGACGTCCTGCGTCCAGAGATTGACGTGGAAGTCACCCACGCCGTCGAATCGCACTACTACGAGCAGTCACTCTCCTACGAGAGTCGTGTCGACGACGCCGTCGAGCGCCTCGCGTACCAACCGGTGATTCGCACTTTTACGCGCGTCGGGCTAGCGGCACGGCGTCTTCAAAACGGAAGCGTTCACCGCTACCTGGCGTT
Organism: Acidimicrobiaceae bacterium; assembly: GCA_003141815.1. Classification (GTDB taxonomy): domain Bacteria; phylum Actinomycetota; class Acidimicrobiia; order Acidimicrobiales; family RAAP-2; genus RAAP-2. The sequence continues at coordinate 20,577 of PLNQ01000072.1, forward strand.
TGGCTTCGTCGCGCTCCTAGTCGTCTTGGTGGTGCTGGCGTGACGCACCTCGGCTCACCTCTCGGCTACGCGATCATCGCGTCGATTCTTCAAGTCGCCCTGATCGTCCTTGGTGGGCCGCTCCTGATGGGACTAATGGCCAAGGTTCGAGCCCGCGCGGAGGGACGGGTGGGCGCGCCAATCCATCAGCCGCTTCGAGATCTGCGAAAGCTGATGGGGAAGGAGGGTCTTCGTACTCATCATTCGAGCGCGGTGCTGGCCGTAGCGCCACTGATCGTGCTGGGTTCGACCGCGCTGGCCGTGGCGATATCGCCGTTGGTGACGACACACCCTCTCTTAAGTGCCAGCGCCGATCTCTTCGTGATTGTCTATCTCCTGTTGACGGGCTCGGTCACCATGGCCTTGGCGGGCCTTGACACCGGCACCGCCTTTGGGGGAATGGGATCGAGCCGAGCCATCACTGTTGGCGCGCTCGCCGAGCCCGCGCTCCTCGTCGCGGTCATCGCTCTGTCCATTCAGGCTCGAACGTCGAATCTCCCCGCGATCGTCGCCGACACCATCACCCATCCGGTGTGGACGTCGACGCCCACGAGAATCTTGGCGCTCGTGGCACTCGTCATCGTGGTCATCGCCGAGACCGGACGACTACCAGTCGACAACCCAAATACCCACCTCGAACTCACGATGATTCACGAGGCCATGACCCTCGAATACGCCGGATCCGATCTAGGACTCGTCACGCTGGGCGCCGCCATGCGACTCGGTCTGCTCTTCGCTCTGGTCATGAACCTCTTCGTTCCTTGGGGCGTCGCCACCGGTAGCTCGATTCCCTGGCTACTCGCCGCCGTCGTGTTCTTGGCGCTGAAGACGTCACTTCTCGCGGCCGTCGTCTCACTCATCGAAGTGCACAGCGCCAAGTTGCGTCTCTTTCGAGTGCCCGAGCTTCTCGCGGGCGGCTTCGTGCTCGCGGTGCTCGCCGTCATAACGCAACTGGCCACGCGATGAGTACGTCGTTCTACGTCGGAGCGCTCGAGCTGACTACGGGAGCAGTTCTCGTGTGCGCCGTGATGACCCTCTGGCGACGCCAAGTTCGCACCATCGTCACCATGTTGCGCTTCCAGGGAGTAGCGCTCGCCGCAGTGGCTGGCGTGTTGGCCTGGCACGAACACGATCTCGGTCTGGCGATAACGGCAGCGCTTGTTCTCGGCGTGAAGGGAGCGCTCGTGCCCTGGCTGCTTCGTCGGGTGATCCGTCTCGACCCGAGAAGTCGCGAGACGGCGCCGCTCATCAACGTGCCAGCCTCACTCGTCTCAGCCGCGTTCCTCATCGTCGTGTCCTACGTCGTCTGTTCCAAACTCACCGCACTCGCTCCTTCCGCCGCGTCGCGTCTGGTCCCCATTGGCGTGGCGACGGTGTTAGTGGGCTACTTCATGTTGGTGACCAGGCGCCGGTCCGTCTCACAGATCGTCGGACTCTTGCTAGTCGATAACGGCATCGCGCTCGTCACGTTCCTCCTGACCGCTGGCGTGCCGCTGATCGTGGAACTCGGTGCGACCCTCGACGTCCTGCTCGTGGTCGTTGTTCTTCAGGTGCTCGTCGTCAACGCGGGCGCCCGCCATGGATCATTCGATCTGGACGAGATGAGAGAGCTCCACGACTGATGCTGACTCTGCTCATTCTCGTGATTCCGCTTTTGATGGGGGTCATCTCACTCGTCGTTCCGTGGCGGCGTTGGATTGGGTGGGGGAGTGCCCTCTCGTCGGCGGGCGTGCTCGGCATCGGGATCGCTCTCTGTATAACGACATCCTTGCACGGTCCGGTGTCGGCCCTGCACGGAACGCTTCGTGCGGACGCGCTCAGCTCGTTCATGGTCGTCGTCATTGGCACCGTCTCGCTGCTCGCGACGCTGCAGACCCCTCGGGTCATGAGCCAAGAGATTTTGGAGGGAACGACGACCCCACGACACGCGAGTTATTACGTCGTCCTGATGCAGGCTTTCATCACGTGCATGCTCACTGCGGTACTCGCGGCGAACCTCGGCGTGCTCTGGGTGGCCATCGAAGCGACGACCATCGCGACCACCTTCCTCGTCAGTCACAATCGAACGAAGAAGGCCATCGAGGCGTCATGGAAGTACGTCATTCTCTGCTCCGTCGGCATCGCGCTGGCCTTTCTGGGCACCGTGCTGGTGTACTTCGCCGCCCTTCACTCGGGCGTTGGTACGCCTGGCACGGTGTCGCTCAACTGGACGTCGCTGATGGCGATTGCGCCGCATCTCAACCACGGGGTCATGCGTCTTGCCATAACGCTGCTGGTCCTCGGTTATGGCACCAAGGTGGGACTCGCCCCGACGCACAGTTGGCTCGCCGACGCTCACAGTCAGGCCCCTGCGCCGGTGTCGGCTCTCATGTCGGGTGTTCTTTTGACCGTCGCCTTCTACGCTCTCTTGCGATTCAAGGCGATCGCCGACGCCGCGCTCGGCCCGGCCTTTCCTCGAGCGCTCTTCATCGTTGTTGGACTGTTGTCGTTAGTGGTGGCCGCGGTTCTGCTTATCGCTCAGCGCGACTACAAACGAATGCTCGCGTACTCCAGTGTCGAACACATGGGACTACTGGCCCTTGGTGCCGCGGCTGGTAGTTCACTCGCGATCGCGGCGGTGCTTTTGCACATGCTCGGACACGGTCTCACCAAGTCGACCCTCTTTATCTCTTCGGGTGAGATCGCGCACGCCGAGGGAACGACCGACATCGCCAAAGTCAAAGCGCTGTTGGCGCGTCGTCCGGTACTCGGCGCAATCTTTGGGTGTGGGCTCCTCGCGCTGCTTGGTTTTCCTCCCTTCAGCCTTTTCGTTAGTGAGTTCACGATGGCACGCGCCGAAGTTAACGTCGGACTGTGGTGGGTCGTGGCCATCTCGCTCGTCTGTCTCTCCGTGATCTTCGTCTCGATGACCAACCACGCGCGTCATCTGCTCTTGGGAGGTGATTCGTCGGTTGCCGTACCGCTGAACGCTCGATCGGTCGTCGTCCCGCTCGTCACGGCACTGGTCGTGTGCGCCTTCGTCGGCGTCTCGGCGTGGCCTCTGCTCACGCTCCTGCACGCGGCGGCACACGTGGTGGCGCCGTGACCGGGCTTCGTAGGACCCTAGAGATTCCGGCTTCTGCGCTGCACGACCGCGCGAAGGAGGCACTTGAGAGTGGCAATCGATTAGCGCTGATTGCGCCACACGACGACGGCGAGTGTCTTCGCGTGGTCTATGTGTTTACGAGCGGTCCTCCGGATCATCGTCTCGAACTCACGGTCCGACTTGACCCGCACGATCCGCGCGTACCCACGCTCAGTGATCTTTCGTTTCCCGCGAGCCGCTTCGAGCGACAGATGCACGACACCTTTGGCGTCATCCCCGAAGGACATCCTTTTCTTCGGCCCCTCGTTCGACACTCTCACTGGCCTGAACACTGGTATCCAATGCGCCACGACGCGGGACCGACTCCCGGCATGGCTCACGACGGCGTACCGTATCCCTTCATTGAGGTGCAAGGCGCTGGGGTCTACGAGATGCCCGTGGGCCCGGTGCACGCCGGACTCATTGAGCCAGGACACTTCCGGTTCTCGGTCGTGGGCGAGACGATACTCAAAATGACAGCGCGACTTTGGTTCTTGCACCGTGGTATTGAGCGAATGTTCCAGGGCGTAGACGTTAGCGAGGGACTTCAGATTGCCGAGCGTATCTCAGGCGACACCGCCCTCGGTCACGGTCTCGCCTACTGCATGGCCGTCGAAGAGGCGCAAGGAATCGACGTGCCACACGACGCTCGTGTGATCCGCTCCATACTCCTGGAGTTGGAGCGGATCTACAATCACGTGGGAGACATCGGCGCTATGTGCAGCGACGTTAGCTTTGGCGTGGCACACGCACGGGCAATGGTGATTCGAGAGCAATTGCTCCGTCTCAACGAGTCAGTCACGGGACACCGTCTGCTACGTGGATCGATTCTTCCGGGACTCACCTCGGTTCGACGTCTTCCGACGTCCGCAGAACTTGACAACATCGCGAGTGAGCTAAGTCAATTGATGGAGTTCATCTCTTCCAACAGTACGGTCTCCGATCGCTTCGAAGGAACGGCAGTACTGCTGGCGGACGATGCCGAGGCCATTGGAACGCTTGGTGTTGTGGCGCGTGCGTCGGGTCAGCGGGTTGATGCGAGGCACTCTCAGCCCTTCGTGTCGGGCGGGTCAGCGTTTCGACTGATTACTCAGTCACAGGGCGACGTCCTCGCGCGATTCACGCAACGCTCCGACGAATTGAGGAACTCTCTCGAACTCATACGTGGGCACGTCGGTCTCTCGCCACGCCTCGAGAGCGCCGCGGCTCTCTCGCAGCCCGGGTCTGCGTCGGGACTCGGGATCGTCGAAGGGTGGCGGGGCACGATTGTCCATCGAGTAGAGCTCGACGCGGCGGGTGTCGTGTCGCGCTGTTGCATCGCTGACCCTTCTTTTTTCAATTGGCCTGCTCTTGCGACATCACTGACTGACACCATCGTGCCCGACTTTCCTCTGGTCAACAAGAGCTTCAATCTTTCATACGCCGGAAACGACCTCTGACGTAGCAGCGCGCATGATGGCGCGCAGTTTTGCGTCTACAAAAGCGATCTAATCCGTTGAATTTTCATTCCAGTGCTTTGGTCGCGCGACAGTTGGGATCCACGAGTATCGAGTATGAACAATCAGTTTCCCTTAGTGGGCCGCCGGGTCTCGATGCCGGCACCTTGGGATTAAAAGGAAGTTTCAAAGTGTTGTTGTGCGTCGGTCTGGTCGCGTGAGTCGTTTGTTTTCAAGGAATTGCGTTGTCGTGTGTCGGTTTGGTCTAGTGGTGTTGGGGAAATATGAGGCCCAAAATGAGGTTCTCCTCGGGTTGGTGTG
>PLNQ01000071.1 GCA_003141815.1 Acidimicrobiaceae bacterium
GCGATCACGTGGACGTCCGGATGGTCCGCGTAAATGCCGGTGTTCAGTTGACGCAAGAACTCTATGGCCTCGAGGTTCTCGCGTCCCCCGTGGACGTTGGGGAGCCACTCGCCCGGGCGCCGTGAGTAGTCGAGGTACAGCATCGAAGCCACGGCGTCGACACGAAGCCCGTCCACGTGATACGTGCTCAACCAGTGTTCGGCCGACGACGCCAGGAAACTTCGAACCTCGTGGCGTCCGTAGTTGAAGATGAGACTTTTCCAATCGGGATGAAAACCGAGACGAACATCCTCGTGCTCAAAGAGGTGCGTGCCGTCAAATTTCGCCAGGGCGAAAGCGTCGGCCGGAAAATGCGAAGGAACCCAGTCGAAGATGACTCCGATACCCGCTTGGTGCAATTGGTCGATGAGGGCCATCAGATCCTGGGGGTCGCCGTAGCGCCGAGTGGGGGCGAAGAAGCCCGTCGTCTGGTAACCCCACGAGCCGTAGAACGGGTGCTCCATTAGAGGGAGAAACTCAACGTGCGTGAAACCGCAAGCCAACACGTGATCGATGAGGGGCTGCGCGACGTCGCGATAACCGAGGAGTCGGGTCGGATCGTTGACGTCGCGTCGCCAACTTCCGAGGTGCACTTCGTAGATCGAAACGGCGGCGTCCAGCGCGATGCGCGCTGCTCGCTCGCGCATCCACTCCTCGTCGTGCCACTCATAGGTGAGGTCCCACACGACCGATCCGGTGCGCGGCGGGACCTCACTGCACAGAGCGAAGGGATCCGCCTTCTCGAGAACGTCGCCATTGCGGGTTCGGATGGCGTACTTATAGACGTCGCCGATCTGACAGTTGGCGACGTAGCCCTCCCAAACGCCCGAGTCCCCCTTTGGCGTAAGGGGCAGACTCGACGCGTCCCAAACGTTGAAGTCGCCCATCACCGAAACGGCGACGGCGTTCGGCGCCCAGACGGAGAAGGTCGTCCCCTCGCCGGATCGGTACTGCGCGCCCAGTTTCTTGGCGAGTGATCGGTGCGTTCCCTCGTTGAACCAGTACAGGTCGTCGTTTGTGAGCATTGACCACGATTCGTTCACCGCACCAGCGACGTTCGAGGAACGATGGTCCCGGTCGGTCGTCACGAGGCCTGTCCTTGGCGCAGTCGGTTCACGTGCTCGAGGTCCGCTCGAATCTGGTCATTGGCGCGCACGTCGTCGAGCGTCAGGGCGGCGCGGCGCTGCCAGTTTCCCGAGTTCGTACCGGGCCGGTTTTGCGGCTCCGCCTCATCCCAGAGTTCCTCGAGGTCGAGCATGACTAGTTCCACGTCACTGGCGCTTACGTGAGCAAGACATCGCCGTCGGGTCTCAGCAGTCAATTGTGGCTCCGCGAGTTCTTGTACGTTGAGCGCGCCAAACAGCGCTTCGCGGTACTGCGCTCGTTCGGCTCGGCGATCTTCGGCGACGGCTTCGGTGAAACGGCCAGTTTTATGGGCCTCGTCGATATCTCCGCCCCAGAGGAAGGTCGAGAATCGTGGCGTATCGTGCGTCGCCAACGTCGCCAGAGCGTCCGCGGGGGGTTCGGGCAGCGGTTCGTCCAGCGTCGACTCGAATTCGAACACCCATGAGCGCAACATGCCGTTGGCTTTCATGCGTTCGCGCAGCTCGTCGGGCACCGTCCCCAGGTCCTCACCGATCACCACCGAACCAGCCCGGTACGTCTCGAGCGAGACGAGCGCGTGCATTTCATCGGCGTGGTAGGACACGTACGCGCCGTGACTCGCGTCAGCCCCCGCGGGAATCGCGTACAAGCGCTCGAGACCCATCACGTGGTCCACGCGTAAGTACGACGCGTGGCGCAGTGCGCGAGCCAGCACCGCGATGAAGTAGCGGTACCCGTCCTCGCGGATTCTCTCTGGGTGCAGCGGTGAGAATCCCCAGTCTTGTCCCTCGCTGAAGAAGAAGTCGGGGGGTGCGCCGCCGTTAACGTCCGTGACGAACGACAGGGGTGACCAGTAGGGATCGAATCCTTCGGGATGCACGCCCACGGGCAGATCGGCGTAGAGCGGCAGCGCCTCGGCAGCACGGCCGAGCTGTTCGCTGGCGGCAAACTGACAGTAAAGGTGGTAGGCCAGCAAGGGATCGGCGTCGTCGACGTCCAGGAGTTCTGACGCAAACACGTTCCCGCGACCGAGGCGTTCTGTCGCCGCGCGGAACTTCGCGTAGGCGAGGAGTTCGGGCCGTGCAGCGACAAACGCATCGAATTCGCGTCGTCGTGACGCCGAGCTTGCGCTCAAAGCGTCCGCCATCGGCTCAAGAATCTCGCGACGAAGACGAGCCACCTCGTCGTAGTCGACCAATCGCGATCGGTGAGCGGCGTCGATCCGTGCTCGCACGCCCGCTGAGTTCAGTCGTTCGCGCGCTTCGCTGGACTGGGAGAGCTCCGGCAATGCTTCGGGGTCGATGTAGATCTCGTTGTACGCCAGTCGGCTCACCGGGCGGTAGGGACTCGGGTCTGCCGGCGGGTCGAGGAACGTGGGATAGAGAGGCAGGCCGCCGAGGAACGAACCGCCGGCAGCGCCGACCCATTCGCCGAGTGCGCGCAAGTCGCAGTAACTGCCAACACCCCAGTCGCCGTCCGTGCGAATCGCGTGCAAGGGCATAAAGACGCCCCAGCCCCGGCGCGGGGCTGGACAGCGCGGCGCGCTGATGATGAGGGACGACGCGGATTCGTTCGCCGGGCCTCCGGCGACATCCACGCGAAGGGAGTGATAGCCCAACGGCACGCTCCACCCGAGATCGTCGTCGAAGTCGATTCGGTAATGAGAAAAACGTTGGCTCTCTACCTCGCTCGAGCCGCCGGCACGCGACTTCGTCGCCAGGCGTTCGCGCTTCACGGTCCCGTCCTCGAGTTCGAGCGTGAGCCACGCGTCCTCAGCGACGACCGATTCCGGGAGAGTAATCGCAAACGCGCGTGAAACCCCAGGGCGAAGTGCGATGACTGGCTCGATCAACCGTTGCGCGAGGGCGAGACGTCGCACTCGAAGTGCTTGCGCCACGTCCTTCGTTCCCTCGAGGGCTGCGCCGAGCGCCTGCAGCACCGAAATGACGACGTCGTCATCCGAATCGTGCGTGGACTTGTCGGCGCCAACGTATGACGTTTGCACACCGTACGACGCAGCTAGTTGGCCTAGGTCTTTACGGTAGGAGCGGCTCTTCATAGTCGAGCGTCCAGGATGTCGAGGATGCCGCGCGCCGGGATGTCGATCCAGCCGGGTCGCGTGTTGACTTCGTAACTAAGTTCGTACACCGCTTTTTCGAGCAGGAAAAAGTCGAGCAACCCGGACAACTCCGCCCGATTCTTCGGCACGTAACTCGCGGTCCCAGCCGTCTCGAGATAGGACTCCAGGAAGGTGCCCGAGACCCACCGATGCCAGAACGTCAGCCAGTTGTCGAGTTCTCCCAGTTCGCTGTCTTGCATCGCGATGCCGAGATTGCGGCTCAGTTGAAGTGCGGCGGCCTGACTTGCGTAATGGAAAGAGCGAATCATCCCCGCGAGGTCGACCATCGCGGGTCGCTTGAGCCGACGTCGACCGAGTGAGCGAAAGGGCTCGCCCTCGAAATCGATGATGACGAAGTCCTTACCGGTCCAAAGCACCTGACCAAGATGGAAGTCGCCGTGACATCGGATTCGCATGAGATCGCCGGTGACAGTGGTGAGCCTTCGAAGATGCGCGATGATCTCTTCTTCGCGCTCGAGTACTTGCGCCACGTTGGGCGACGTGACGCCCAACGTGCTCACCTCGTGGAGTACCTGGCGCGTGAGGCTGCGCGCACCGTGGTAGAGCGACTGACGGTCGAGGGTCGTCAACGGTTCCGGCGCAAAGTTCGGGTCACGAGGATCAGAGGCCAATTGAGCGTGTAGTTGCGCCGTGCGCCTACCCAGCAACGACGCCCATTCAAGGTGCGGCCCGACGAGAGGATTGGCGGGCTCGAGTTGGTCTCTGTGCAGACTGAGGAGCCCCTGGGGAGGGGTTACGGAGAGTTCAGGGTCGCCGCGATGGGCCAATGCTTCTTCCAAGCCGTGCGTGAGAGCGTCAATGACGTAGTGCCAACCGTCCTCTTCGTTCGCGATGAACTCTCCGAGAATGGCCAGCGTGGCAGGGCCTGCCGTGTGGTTGTTGGCGTGATACTCGATGCTGCCGCCCATGCGCGGGGCGTAGGGGAAGTCGGCCTGTTCACTGAGGAACCTGCCGATTTCTACTTCGGGATTGATGCCCTCTTCGAATCGTCGTAAGAATTTGAAGATTGCTTGGTCGCCCAAGAGGACCGAACTATTTGACTGTTCCGCCGACAGTGTGGTGACCGGGCAGTCGTCGCGTATGCAGTCGTCGAAATCCCGCAATGCCGGAGTGGGCGCGCCCTGTACCCGACCGTTCGTCCCCACGAGCGTTCGGCGGCGAGCCAAGAGGTCGGCCATAGCGTGCACGAAGTCGTGCGAATACACGGCGTCAAACAGCACACCCCGCTCGGTCCCCGTCGTCAGCTCAGCGAGAACGCTCTCCGCGTGCCATTTGTTGAGATCCTCACCGGGCGCGCCCGCCAGATAGGCGAGGGGCAGGACGTATCGCTCGGGGCTCCCGTGGTCGAGTTCGACGTAAACGACCAACAGGACCGCCGCCGGCGCGGCGCTTCGCCGACCGGCGACAGCGCCAGCGACAGGTATGGGGATGGCGTCGAACACGTTGACCGACGTGATGCTGCGGGCCTTCTGCGCGAACCAACGACGCTGAACGAGGTACGAGGGTAGAAAGTTCTCGAACTTGCGGCGAGCGGCACCGCGGAAAAGTTCATCCCAGTCGCCAGTGACCTCGAATTTCGGTCGCGGCGAGGCCGACGCGGCGGCCTCGCGTTGCAAGGAGAACCAGTAAAAGCCGTGCGGTCCCAGCGTGATGAAGTATGGCAGCTCGCCCACGGGCGGAAACTCTTGATTTCCGAAGAGTTCCACGGGCACCGCACCGCGAAACTCCGAGAGGTCAAGTTCAGCGCACTGCACGTACCGCGACAAATTAAAGACGCAAAGGATCTGCTCGTCGTTAAAGCGTCGGATGAACGCAAAGATCTTGCGATTTTCCGGTAGCAGGATCTCGATCGTGCCGCGGCCGAATGCCCGATAACGCTGGCGCAGCGCGATGAGTCGACGCATCCACCACAGGAGAGAATTGGGGTTTTCCTGCTGCGCTTCGACGTTCACTGCCTGGTAGTGATATTCGGGGTCGACAATGGTGGGCAGATAGAGCCGTTGAGGATTCGCGNNTAGTAGATGATGGGCGTGCCTGGGAGCGAAAAGAGCAGCCCGTTCATCATCTCAATGAGTTTGCGGTCGTTGCCGAGTAGTGGGGCGAGTCGCCGGCGGATACCTACGTTGACGCGCGCCTGAGGATCTTGTGCGTAGACGCGATACATATAGTCGCGCTCTTCATCGGTCACCATCTCGAGGGTTAGTTCGTCGTGATTTCTGAGAAAGAGCGCCCACTGACACTCGGGGGGCGTCGCGGGCGTTTCGGCGAGGATGTCGACCATTGGAAAACGGTCTTCCTGGCGTGCGGCCATGAACATGCGCGGCATGAGGGGGAAGTGAAAGGCCATATGGCAGGTGTCACCGTGGCCCATGTAGGCCACCGCGTCTTCGGGCCACTGGTTTGCTTCAGCCAGAATCATTCGATCGTCAAAGCGCTGGTCAACGTGCGCACGCAACTGGCGCAGAAACGCAAACGTCTCGGGAAGATTCTCGCAGTTGGTTCCCTCGCGAGCGTAGAGATAGGGCACCGCATCCAGACGAAGTCCGTCGACGCCCATCGAGAGCCAGAAGTCGACGACGTCGAACATGGCCTGGCGGACCGAGGGATTGTCGTAGTTGAGACTCGGCTGGTGGGAGTAAAACCGGTGCCAAAAATACGACTGGGCAACCGGGTCGTACGACCAGTTCGAGGATTCGAAGTCTTTGAAGATGACGCGGGCTTTGCTGAAACGCTCGGGAGTGTCGCTCCAGACGTAGAAGTCCCGGTGCACCGTGCCGGGTTTGGCGAGTCGGGCACGTTGGAACCAGGGGTGCTGGTCGGACGTGTGAGCCAGAACCAACTCAGTGATGACGCGCATGCCTCGTCGGTGCGCCTCACGTAGAAAGGTCCGAAAATCACGCAGAGTGCCGTACGATGGATGGATGGTGCGGTAGTCCGATATGTCGTAGCCATCGTCGCGAAGAGGCGACGGATAGAACGGAAGTACCCACAGGGCGGTGACGCCCAGGGCCTGAAGGTAGTCCAGCTTTTCGATGAGGCCTTTGAAGTCGCCCACGCCGTCGCCATTTTCGTCGTCAAACGCTCGCACGTGAATCTCATAGATGACTGCGTCTTTGTACCAAGTGCTGTTCGCTGCATCGGCACCGCCCGGCGCCACCTCGGGTGACAACGACGCGACGACGGGGTCGGTCTGCTCGAGGTCGGCGCGGTGGATCTCCGTGGTCATGAGCGCACCGCGATCGCGTCAGGGGACTGCTCGAGGGAGAAGAGATGACAGGGAACGCCAGTCGGGTCAAGTTTGACAAAGTTCCGCGCCCCCCTCCACACGTATCGAGCGTCGGTCAGGAGGTCATGCATTACGTAGGGCGTCGCCTGTTCGATACCGAGGGCCACTGTGTCGAGCGCCACCCATCCGGATTGGGGACTTTCGTGATCGAGACTCACCACCACCACGATCACGTCGGAGTCCTGCCTCGTCGTACGGGTCTTTGAGTAGGCGATGATCTTTTCATTATCCACTGAGTGAAAAATCAGCGCGTCGTTGAACTGCAACGCAGGGTGCTCGCGGCGGATCTGATTGACGAGTGCGATGAAGTCGGAAAGATTTCTCGGATCCTTAACGTCCCACGAGCGAAGTTCGTACTTTTCGGCATTCAGGTACTCCTCCGAACCTCGCTCTCGAGGCACGTGTTCTTGCAGTTCAAATACCGGCCCGTAGATCCCGTAGTTTGAACACAGCGTGGCGGCCAAGACGAAGCGGGAGACGAAGGCCGCGCGTCCTCCCACCTGCAACTCTTCGCTCAGAATGTCCGGCGTATTGGGCCAGAAGTTCGGTCGAAGATAGTCCGCCACGTCGGAACGTGTCAGCTCGTTGAGATAGGCCTCTATCTCCCACTTGGCGCTTCGCCACGTGAAATACGTATAGGACTGGCTGAACCCGATCTTGGCGAGATGTTCCATCACTCTCGGTCTCGTAAAGGCCTCAGACAGGAAGATTGTCTCGGGATGTTCCGCCTTCACCGAAGCCAAGAGCCACTCCCAAAAGGCGAATGGTTTGGTGTGGGGATTGTCGACGCGAAAAACGGTGACCCCCTGCGCCACCCAGAACAGCACCACTTCGAGAAGCTCATGCCACAGCGCCCGCCATTCGAGTCCACGAAAGTCGAGGGGGTAGATGTCCTCGTAGCGCTTGGGAGGATTCTCGGCATAGCGGATGGTGCCGTTGGGCAAGTGGTGAAACCAGTCGGGATGTTCTTGGACCCAAGGATGATCCGGGGACGCCTGGAACGCGAGGTCAAGGGCCACGTCGATGCCGCGCGCCGCGGCCGCGCGAACGAGATGGCGGAAGTCTTCGAGGGTCCCCAGTTCCGGATGCACCGCTGTGTGTCCACCCTCGCGTGCGCCTATCGCCCACGGGCTGCCCGGATCAGTCTTTCCGGCGCTGGTGACGCCGTTACGGCCCTTGCGACCGGTGACGCCTATGGGATGAATCGGCGGAAGGTAAAGCACGTCGAACCCCATTGCCTGCACATAGTCGAGGCGTGCTTCGACATCGGCGAAGGTGCCGTGGCGAAGGGGATCCGCCGCCGCGGAACGAGGGAACAATTCGTACCAGGAACTGAAGCGAGCTCTCGTTGGATCGCTGGTAATGAAAAACGCCTCGGAGGTCACAAAATGCGAGGGATCATCGTTGTCGATCATGAGAAGCGCAAGCCAGTCAGAGAAGACCACGTCTCGCAGAGAGGCGCCACTTGAATTAACGACGCCCGCAGTGATCTCGTGTTCAAGATTCACGACGGGTAGACGAAGTTGATCGGCGATGAGCGAGAGACGGCGGCGGTCATCCGATTTAGCGCGTCGAGCTGCTTCCTGAAGAAGTTGCGCGCCGAGTAGGAAGTCTTGGCTCGCGCCCTGTCCTACCGCGTCTCGAGACGCGAGGTCACGGCGCCACGTGGCGAACCGATCGACGGCCGCGCGCACGGCGAAACGATAGCGACCGAGTTCGTTGACGGGTAATGCCCCGCGCCAGCGATCATTGCCAAGGCTCTCCATCGGTACTGTCGTCCATTTGGCGTCGGCGTCGTGGCGATAGCGCAAGAGACAGCAGACGACGTCATGGCCGTCGACGAAGGCGTCGGCCTCGATGCGCACGAGATCACCCACGGCAGCCTTCGCCGGTCGGCGTCCGCAGTCGACCTGCGGCCTTACGCGTGCGATGGTCGGTCGCGAAAGATGCGTCGGAAACGGCATGGCAACACCCATCTGCGTCAGATTCTGCTCATCGTCATGATTGGAGACGTCGCCGGAGTGATGAGTACGGGGGGCCGCCATAGGAAGTCCTATCTCCTCGTCGAAATCGGAAAACGATGTGCCCAATGCCACCCTCGAGACGAGATTCTCCTCGATTCATTCGAGTGTACCGACGTGCCTTCCATACGTGTCGCGTCGGAGCTTTACGTTCTCGTAACGCACGCGCGATGAGTTAAATTGCGTCGAAACAGATGATGTGCATTTTCGAGAACGTCCGCGGTGTTGCTACGTGTCATTCGTGTGCCTTCGTAACTTGGGCGTGCAGCCCTGGCGACGATGACTTGCGAATCCCGAATTCTCAGTCGGGTATCACCTTTGCGTCGTAAGTATGCGGCTGATTTCTAACGACGCAGTGTAGGAGCAATTCCTGTCTGACGTTCGCGTCGATGCCGCGCTGGTGTTCGCAAGGCCGCCAACGCAAATCGCCCCGGACGCTCGTCCGCTGACGCGGACCAGAACTCCCTTCCATTGGCGGTCGGCGCGACCGACATCTTGTAGAGAGTGGAATCTTCCTTGCAGAGTCCACCCGACGCGCTTCGAAGTAGGGCGATGGCACATCGAAGTTTCTTTGCCTGTTTGAAGCGAAACCACTTCGTCCGCTACATCATCGGCTCCGCAATCGCCAGCGATTGGTAGCAGACTCGTCACGTCGGTTCTCTGACATCACGGTTCAACTCACGACGACCCGATAACAGCGCTCCTCGCCGTGTGACATGTACCCTGCTCGTTCCAAGGTTGGGCCCGACGTCAAGGGCCAACCTCTCGTCAACGCGAGCGTGACGCCATGCTCCTGGGCATGACGTGCTCGTTCGAACAGTATCGCTCGATAGCAACCGCGACGAGAACGCTAAGCAGAGCGCCCTCGCGGCGACCCGCGACCCACAAGATGTCTGCGTCAGTAAGTCGATCAGCAATTGCCACGTGATCATTATTATCCGGCGCCAAACGCTTCCGGCAAAAATCGCGAGTCGCTCATTCTGTGGCCCACTTAGAAAGTCTCCATTCGGAGA
>PLNQ01000167.1 GCA_003141815.1 Acidimicrobiaceae bacterium
TACGCCGCCTACAACTTCGTCTACAGTGCGGCGTCGACACCCGCTGGAAGTTTGGCGGACCGGATCGGCCCGAAACGCGTCTACCTAGCGGGCGTCATTATTTATATCCTTGTCTATGTTGGTTTCGCCATTAACAAGTCGGCGATTGGCGTGTGGATTCTATTTTCGGTCTACGGCCTCTACATCGCGTTGACCGACAGCGTGTCGAGGGCGTTGGTGGGAGGATTCATAACTAATGACAGTGAGGCTGCTGGCGTCTATGGCCTCCTGCAAACCATCATCAGCATTGGTCTGGTATCGGCCTCAATAATTGGAGGAATACTCTGGTCAATTATTGGCGCTTGGGCAACTTTTTCCTTCGCCGCCGGATGCGCGACATTGGCGTTGTTGGTCTTCTTGTCGGCTGAGTTGAAGCGGCTCCGGGTGACAGCGCGCGCGTGACCGGCGAGGACCGAATCGGTCACCGGATCAGAAGGACCTTCGCGACACGATGACGCCACGGGCTGACGTGGCGCGGCCGTCATCGGGAACTGGTGAGGTGTCAAAAAGCACGCTTGAGGGTGGATTAGCCGCCCCTCGCCCACTGAGAAGTGCCCAAAAGGACACTCCCAACGACGGACCGCCCGCAACCCGACGACGAGACCGTTGACTCTCCCTCGATCACAACTAATCGTAGGGGGCTGACCGCGCTGGACGCCGCTATGTTGTTCGACTGTTTCCTGGCATCACTGGCAAAGCCGCTTGCTTTTCGCGCGAAGACCAAGAACCAGGACTCCCACGTCGTAAAAAACTACCGCTCGTGGGTCTATACCTGTAGCGAGCAACAGGGAGACTCCGTGGATCAAAGTGCACGACGCGACTTCGAGCGTTTTGTGCACGAGGTTGAGCCTTCACTTCGCCGGGCTCTGATCGCCGCCTACGGTATCGAGCGCGGACGAGACGCTGCCGCTGAAGCGCTCGGCTGGGCCTGGGAAAACTGGGACAGAGCGAAAG
Source organism: Acidimicrobiaceae bacterium (assembly GCA_003141815.1). Lineage (GTDB taxonomy): Bacteria > Actinomycetota > Acidimicrobiia > Acidimicrobiales > RAAP-2 > RAAP-2. Next base: position 994 of record PLNQ01000167.1, read on the forward strand.
ACCTGGAAAGCAAAGTTGCGTATCTCTTTCGTGTGGGCCAGAGCAAGACGAGAGGTCATAAAACACCAATCATCTTTGAACGAATTACCCCAACTGATCGCTGGTTCGAACCAAGTCTCGCGCCCGCGCTCGCCGAACTGACCGAACACCAACGAGTCGCTGTCGTACTCGTTCACGGGTTCGGCTGGAAGTTGCGCGAGGTCGCTGAACTCCTCGGGGTCAGTATTTCGACCACACAAAGTCACGTGGAGCGCGGACTGCGAAATCTTCAGAGCACTATGGAGGTGACAGATAATGCCTGACTTAGACAAGCAACTGCGTGAGTTGATTGATGCCGGCGCAACTCCTATCACTGCCGAAGAAATCTTTGACGCCCACACACCGAGAGAGCTACAAGGTGCGAGAAGGTCTCCGCGTCGTCATTCGCGGCGCTCGCGTGGGTTACTCGTCTCTACTGTCGCGTTCGCCGTCATCGCCGGTGTGACCGTGGGGCTTGTCGTCATACCTGGACCAACGAGTCTCACGGGGGGTCGTGCTTCCGCCGCAAGTTTCCTCGAAGCCGCGGCAATCATCGCCCAACGCCAGAAACCTTTGGTACCGGGACCGGGTCGCTTTCTCTACGTCGCAACGTTGGTGTCAACGACGAACGGCGACACCATGGCACCGTCACCGAAGGTGTTCTGGTTTTACGTTGATGAACTGGTGCAAACCTGGTCGGCGCCGGGAGTGCACGGACGTCAAACATGGAACGTGGTGGGACGGCCCGAGTTCGTCTCCCCGATTGACCACACAGTTTGGGTCACCGATGGCTCGAAACCCCTTCAAAGTGGTAGCGCTTCAGGCAACTCCGCTCCCTACTACGACGTGGCCCATCTCCCGACGAAGCCTTCGGCGATGTCCGCCTACTTCAAAAGCCAGAACTACTTAACCGTCAGCGGGACGCACGGACGAGACGCCGTGTGGGAGTTCGACGCCACCCTCGCGTTCTTGCAAAACGGTGCGTCGGCAACACAACGCGCCGCGCTCTTGCGATTCTTAGCCACCATTCCTGGGGTGCGCCTCATGGGTAGCGCAACGTCGATGGCGACAATGAAGCGCGGGACCTTGATTGGCTTGCCGGCTGACTTGACCGGTCTGACGGACGAAGCGATCTTCAACCCCTCGACGTCACAACTGATAGAGACTCGAACCGTCTTCACGTCGCTAGGCAAACTCGCCCCGGTCCTAAAGCAATCACCGGTGACTCGCTACGTTGCTGGTGCGGTTCAGTCCTATTCGGACAATCTCTTTGTGGGAGTTAGCCAACTGGGCGCAAAACCGCCGAAATCACCCCAGCTCCCCCAGATGTGGCCATCTGGCTCGACGAGAAAGCCCTTAGTTGTCGTCCTTGATCCTAAAACCGGAAAAATTGTGAGAGTTGGGTTTCAGTAGTCCTGGCCGACGTGCATCCGTTAGTGCGAAGTCAGCGTCGGCGCGACGGATGTGGCAGTGACGCCCTTCCAAGGCCACCCCAAAGAGGTGAAGCCAACGTGGGTTGGTGGCGAGATTCCAAAATGGGCACCTCAAGCCCCCCTACTTCGTCGACATCGTAATGAAATCGCGATTGTACGCCGCTTCATAAAAGCGACCGGGGGGTTGGTACATCGTCGTTAGTAAGTCTCGTCCGTTGGACGGCGACGCGAGTCCGTTGACCGATGAGGGCGAGAAGGTTGCGAAGACGGGCCAAAACGGGTTCATGTCGAGCGCCATTGCTCGAACAGCGCCAGCACGGACCAGGATCTGGGCAAGATCAATGATGTTCATTGGCCCGGACACGTAGACCAACGCACCGTTCGCGGTGACGCCCAGCCCGGAGCGTGGTGTATTGACCACTCCGTTGAGGGCCACGCCCCACACCGAGATATCCCCCGGATTGAGTCCGGGAACTATTCGGCCGTGATCGACAAGCAGCGTCAGGTTCTGGCGAGCCGCCACCACATTTGGTGTCATCGCGACGTCGCGTCCCCATTGCCCAACGGTCGCGAAGCCATCGCGATAGATCACCAGCGACGCCGCGCCCGCACGCAGGGGTGCCACCGTGTGGCCCTCGCTGAAGTATCCACCTTTCGAATCCTTCATCAAAAAGCCACCATTGAACGCCGCGACCAGCGTCTTTGACGCGTTCGGTGAAATTGGCGCCGAGTACTTCCAGAAGAGTCCCCCCGGACTGAGACTCCCGGAGTAGAGCTTGGCTTGGAGGAGTCTGGTATCCATCCAAGCGATCCCGGCTTCGATACTTGACGAACCCGGTAGTCGAACCGTCGTCGTGTATACCGCGGCCCGGCCCCCCACGAGTCGGCCTCCTGAGTGCCACACGCCCTCTCCCGCTAACGCAGGACCCTGGAAGGGCCGCACGGCTTTCGGCGTTGGCAGCGGCGCAGCGGACGCGCGGCTCCCTTTCGCCGTCGCCGCCTTCGCGCCAGAGGCGTCATGAGTCGATGATTGAGCGGCGCCGGCCGAGCTGAGCGCGACCACTGAGGAGAGGCACAGTCCCGTCACCGCCACGATTGACACGGCTCGACGTTTCACCATCGCGTCTCTTTTGACACTCATGAACAAAGTGACGAACGGAGTTTCGCTCGTGGGCGAGCACTCAATGTTTCGAGGTATGGGCGATCAGACAACGAACTACCGTCTTTCAAATTTCTAATGACGCTGACGAAGCGACCGTACGATCTCGGACGGCACGCGCCAGCAGCCACCGCTTCCTTTCAAGAAGTCTGGTCGATGAATTTAAGAACGACATAAATTGCGGTCCGTCTCGGCAGATCCACGAAAGTCGTCGGTGAGACGGTTTTCGTACGAGATCGGACGTGACCGCGACGACGCGAACTTCTATTGATGCTAAAGACGCCGCGAGTTCTTAGGTGTAAGTATTGAAGTTTCGTCAAGAGCGAGGAACATTGTGAGCACTCACCAAGCAATACCAGCGGTCGTCCACTACGAGATGGACCATGAGGGTGACCCTTCTCGCCTCGTCTATACGTTCGGTGGTGTCGAAGCGCGCGCGTCGTTTCGGCCGGGAACGATCCTCGACACCAGCACCCTCGACTGTTTCGCCGGGAAGATTCACTCGATCCACGATCACGCCAGTGAAGTCTGCGATCCGAGGTATCTCAACCCGCAGACGGGCCCCTTCTACGTGGAAGGGGCGGAACCTGGCGACACGCTCGCCGTCCACTTCGCGAGTATCGAACCACGGACGACCTACGGGGTCAGTACGACCGTGCCACTCTTTGGCGCACTGACCGCGACCGGTTTCACCGCCATGTTGCATAGTCCTCTGCCCGAGATGACTTGGATCTACGACATTGACGCGGAAGCGCGCACCGTTCGCTACGAAGCCCGCGACAGTGAGGCGATCTACCAACTCCCCCTCGACCCCATGCACGGCACGGTCGGTGTCGCGCCAGCACTCAGCGAAGCGCGCTCCGCACTCACGCCCGGCGACTGGGGTGGCAACATGGACACCCCGGAAATGCGCGCGGGCGTGACGTGTTATCTCGGCGTCAACGTCGAGGGCGCGCTCTTCAGCTTTGGTGACGGCCACGCTCGCCAAGGCGAGGGCGAGACGTGTGGCGTGGCCGTCGAGACGGCCATGGACTCGGTGGTGGTCGTTGACCTCATCAAGGGCGCCGGTCGCGTGGCGTGGCCCCGCCTTGAAAGTGACACCGAGATCATGACGACGGGTTCGACACGGCCCCTCGAGGACGCGTTTCGCATCAGCCATGTACAACTCGTCCAGTGGGTCGCCGAACTCACGGGTCTGTCAATCATGGACGCGTACCAATTCGTCGCACAGTCCGCCCAGACACCGATCGCCAACGTGGTCGACACGAACTACACCGTGATAGCCAAACTCAAGAAGTCGTACGTTCCTGGGATCGATCCCATGGGGGGTGTGCACCAGCGACTGCGGGCGGTCGGCGAGGCCTATCTGGCTACTCGTTAACGGAGACGCCGAACCTCACCGCGCGATGATCTTCGCGACGTTCATGAGGCGCCGAGACTCTCAGTTAGCTCGTCGAGAGGCGTGTACACATCGCGACGTTACGATCTCGGCCCACCAATCGGATCCGGAACGGGAATCATGCCGCTCTCAACGAGTCGACGGCTAACCGGCGTCGCCAAGTTAATGACGTGCTCCACGTACGTTTCACCGAGAAGCTCAAGCGGAGCTGCCGCGAGTCGGTCGGTCGTGTCCTCAATCGCGCGACGAAGCAGCTCTCCCGTTTCGGTGAGCTCACCCATGGCGTCAAGGACTCCTCTCTCTTGCAGTCGGACAACGGCGTCATCCCATTCATCGTCGCTCCATCCACGATTCGGCTGTATCACCTCACGGGTGATGACACCGGTCGCCACCAGCGTCAACGTCGCCTCGAGGCCATTCATCCCGGCGGGGACGGCCGCCATAACGTGCCCGTCGCTTCGGTGTTCGCGCAGAATGGTGGTCGCCAACCACGTCGACGCGACGGGGTCTGCGGGCCGAGAAACACTGGACCACGCGGCCGCCAGCGGTCGTCCGTCGAATCGACACGACGACACGGCGTCCCACAGAAAGCCCTCTAACTCCGCGAGGTCGATCATCCACGTGGCGTCAAGATTCTTCGACAGAGCCTTCGATGCTCCTTGCAGTCGAGCGTCCAACACCACGGGCGGATCGGCGAACGTCCACGCTTCGGGGATCGATCGCGCCACCATGCTGGGCGCGAACCCGTACGCCATCGCGACGACGGGCGC
>PLNQ01000154.1 GCA_003141815.1 Acidimicrobiaceae bacterium
AACTGACCAATGGTTTGCGATGTCACGCTCGCTCTAAAACTTTCGAGTACGTCCTTCACCTGCGCTGTCCTCCTCCGGTGACCAGTCACCCACGCGAGCCAACGAATTCATTCTCGCCCGATGCAGAAGCTCCGTGCGCGCCTCCTCAAACCTTGATGGATCGGTGGCCCAGCGCTTCAAAGCCGAGTTCTGGAGAGCTCGTCCGAACGAGAAGCTAACGGGCCAGGGGTAACTCCCACTCTGGGAGAATTCGTTAAAGTTGCGAGTTGCTTCAAGCTCCGACATACCACCCGAAAGGAAAACGACCCCACCGATAGCTGGGGGGAGTGTCTCAGACAGCACTCGTGCGGTCGCCGCGCCGACCGATTCCTGATTCTCGACTTTGTTCGTCGATCCGCGAGTAGCCATGCTGGTCTTAACAATGGTCAGATCTAGCCGTACGTTTGCTTGCTCAAGCCTACGAACAACCTCGGTGAGCACATGAATAATTACGCGTTTGGAGTCGGCAAGCGAATGGTCTCCGTCGAGAAGCACTTCCGGCTCAACAATCGGGACGAGACCCGCATTTTGACAAAAGGACGCGTATTGTGCCAGGCCGATGGCGTTAGCATCGACCACAAAATCACTCGGAAGTCCAGGACCAATCCGGAATGTTGATCTCCATTTCGCGAATCGAAGTCCCATCTGGACATATTCGCGTAGCCGTCCGGGCAGTCCGTCGAATCCAGACGTCACGTTTTCAACGTCGGAACTTCCTATTGGCAGCAATCCAGCGTCGACCTTAATTCCGGGAATGATTCCATTCTGTTCGAGTAGGTGAATGAAAGGAGTCCCATCCGAGTTCGCCTGGCGAGCAGTCTCATCGAACATAATCACACCGGATATGAACTCATCTAATCCTCCTGTTGCGAGGAGCATTTCACGATATCTACGTCGCGCTTCCTCCGAATTAGGCAATCCTACGGATGCGAATCGTTTAGCGATCGTGGGAAAACTTTCGTCGGCCGCCAGAATTCCCTTCGGGCGTATAAGTAGCCCGCGCACACAATCAATCATTCCCAACTTAAACTGCGAAGTATCAATTATCTGCAACCGCGGACCCCTTAATTATTTACTGAATTCATCATCCTGAGGCTTTTCTCGGCGGAGCTAGTTCGCAATCGCTCTTGGATACGGCTCCGTCAGATTTTCTGGTGTCGTTCGTTGGCGTTCATTGTAATTCAGATGGCGCGTAGACGAGAGAGTTGAGTCGGGCGGTTTTCGTTCACAGAATGTCGAAAGCGCAATCGAGCGTCATCCGTGCGTTGTTCGCAGCGGGAAAGACGGTTCGTTCGTCAATGCGCATTGCCATGCTCTTTTCTTTCGAGTTGTTCAATGCCCGGAATGCTGCCGGATCCCGTCGACGGTCAAGACGCGTAGGTTCCGGTTTGACGCACCGGGATTTACGTTTGTTCTAGACCTTGCTAGTGAAAGGCTTGTCTCGTGGTTTCCCGAATTGATCCCGACGGCGCGTCCGCGACTCTGCGAATTGCAACGGCGGGGACCGTTCGTGACCACTCGGGTCGCAAGCAGGCGAGCTGGCAGCATGCACACTTAATCGAAATCATCAAGGCGACGCCAGATGCCGTGACTTTACGGCTGCGACTCGTCGAGTCCGCCTACTTTCTCCCAGGTAAGTATTACAACGTGCGCCTATCGGTACCTGATCGGGCCGGCCCGATTCAACGGGCCTACTCCGTAGCCTCGTCACCCGTACCGGCGACCTGGGTCATCGATGTCGGTGTGCGCGAGGTACCCGGCGGTTTAATCTCACCGCAACTAGTTCGAGGTCTCAGCGTTGGCGATCGGATCCAAGTGCGGGGCCCGGTTGGGCGTTTTACGTGGACGAGGGATGATGGCGGCCCGGTCCTTTTGGTGGGGGCGGGCAGCGGTGTCGTCCCACTCATGAGCATGATTCGCTACGCGGCAGCGGCGGATCTCAACATCCCGATGCGGCTCGTCTGTTCGTCGAGCAGTTTCGACAACGCCTTCTACCGCCGTGACTTGGCCGATTTGACTGAACAGTACTCGTGGTTGGAGGTCGTGCACACCCTCACTCGTGATTCGAGCGACGCTCGAGCGACACACCATCGCCGGATCGATCAGCGCATGATTGTCGAAGCCGTCGCGGGACAGTTTCCGCGACGTGCGTACATCTGTGGTCCGCCAACGATGGTGGAGGACGTACAGGGCTGGTTAGGTGAACTCGGGGTTGATCCAGCCAGCGTACGGGTCGAGAAGTATGACTGACGATTGACGCCAACCTTGCGTAGCTGGAGAACTACCAGTATCGAGAGGTTGATACTTCCCGCCCCCATCATCGTCTCACTCGGACAGCCAGAGTCGATAACCAAGACGACGAATTGAGGGAATCGAAACGATTCGTTGGTCCTTCGTCAGATTGCAATGACTCGCGGCACCCTAGACGTTGAATCGCCAAAGTCACGTGCGGTCGGACCACGCGTCGTGCTATACCAACAGTTATGGACATCGTCGGACTTAGCGACATCCCTGGGTACGACAACAACAAGGTAATTGCGCAGCCGCTCATCGAAGGATCCCAGTCCAGTGTCAGGGTAATCAAACTCAGTCCGGGTCAAGCTCTACCGCCCCACCGACACGGTTTGTTGGATCTGATGCGCTTCGCCGTGGAGGGCGAGGGAGTTCTCCAAACTGAAGGCGGCACGGTCGCGTTCGCAGGGGGTTCCCTCGCGTTTTTCCACGGCGATGAGGAGTTGCGGGTCTCGAACGAAGGTCGAGTCGGGCTCACGCTGCTGGCGTTTCTCGCCCCGCCTTTCCCGCCGCGTTCCGAGATGTGAACGACCGGAGACTCACAGAGAGTGGCGCCTGATGTCTGACCACGTCGTCGCCGCTCCCAACGACGACAGTTCGATTGGATTCGCGGTCTTCGAAGCGTCGATGGTCGTGGTCATCATTGCCTGGATTGCGGCGACCCTGATCACACTGCGTCACCCTCGCGTCGTGTAGCGCGTCGGTTTCGCGTTGATCGGCTCGGCTCAGTGCCTCTTCGAGCACGTGGATTCGACCCCGGGGGAGTACACCGAGAAAGACATCTCTCCCTATTTTTGGCATAACCGCCAGTACCCCGATTCGGACGAGTACAAAGCGCTGTTCGATGGCGACTTCGCCGAATATGGGCTACGCATCAACGGAGTGGTTGATAACCCCGTCGAGTTCTCCCTCGCCGAGCTGCGCTCTCTCTCGCATCATGAGCAGATCACCCAGCACTTCTACGTCCAGGATTGGTCGGGAGTTGCCAAGTGGGGCGGCGTGTCCATGCAGACATTCAATAGACCGTCGGGCAGTGACGGCGACCCGTGAAGTTCTCTCCTTCCTGCTTGCCTGTTCGCCTGTCAGTGGGGATCGAGCGTGCATCCGATTTATCGGACTAGTTCTCGAAACGTAAGACCAAACTATTACGAAGACATCGCACGTGAATCAGGTAAACCGGGACTACGTTGTACCGGCGCCAGACCTATCCAGGCACTCGGAAACGGGGCGCCAAGACGTTTGAGTTCTTCAAAGTGAAGGGTCGTAAGCCTCTCCAGTCGTCTTGCGCCATCTGCGCTGAGATGGAGTCGAACAATTCGGTGATCGTCGTCGTCTCTCCTGCGAACGATAAGACCCGCTGCCGCCGCTCGGTCAACCAGTCCGACGACCGAGTGATGACGAAGAAGTAAGTAGTCCGCAACCTCGCCGATGGTGGGCCCCCTTGAATCACTGTGTCCTCGAACGGCAAGTAACAGTTGATGTTGTGCAGTGGTGATCCCAGCCGCCCTGGCTTGTTGTTCGCTCCAATGTTCGAAGCGCCGCACCCCTGTTCGCAGGGTGAGCAAGCGAGCGTAGGTATCGTCCGTAAGCTTCACTCGTGCCACGATAGCATCGTAGTACGATAGGGTGCTTGTTTGTGACGGTTCGCCTCCTCGCGTCGGCTCGCGCCCTTCGCGGCGAAAAGACTAGTTCCATGACCGGTATGTGCTCCAAACGCAGACGTCGTCAATGCGCTGGCCATAATGGTCCTGTCGCAGATCGTGGTCATTCGTGCATTAATGGGCTGTCCGGTGTGATGCTGACAGTCAACGTGACGCTCGATCGGGGACTCGAGCCATGACACAGGGAATCTGCGGGTCTGTTGAACCAAGTTGGTCTGGGGGATCAATATCAAAATCAGACCCGAGCAGAGTCGAACTCGTCGTCGTCGCGAACAGACTACCGGTGAAACAATCGATGTCCCTTGGCGACGACGAGTGGCGACCAAGTCCGGGTGGTCTTGTCTCGGCGTTGACGTCGACCCTGCAATGCCGCAACGGGCTTTGGATTGGCTGGCCCGGTGTTGCTGAACATCGGGAGCCACCGCTCACCTACAAAGGAATACGGCTGAAGTCGGTTGACATTAGCCAAGCGGAGTACGAGGATTTTTATCTCGGATTTTCAAATGCCACCTTGTGGCCGTTGTACCACGACGCCATCCGCGCCCCGACGTTTCGTCGAGCGTGGTGGCAGGCCTACCGGAACGTCAACATGCGCTTTGCGACGGCCGCAGCTGAAACGATCGCACCGAACGGGACCGTGTGGATTCACGACTATCAGCTTCAACTCGTTCCTAACATGCTCCGCGAGCTCCGGCCGGACGTTCGGATAGGCTTTTTTCTCCACATTCCTTTTCCGCCTAGCGAACTGTTCATGCAGTTACCGCGACGACGAGAGATTCTGGCCGGACTCTTGGGCGCCGATCTGGTCGGATTTCAAGTCCCCAACGCGGCGTCAAATTTCACTCGTGTGGCGCGCCGTTTGCTCGGAGCCACCGGAGTGAGCTCGACGCTCGACTACGACGGTCGCACAGTCGACGTCGGAGCTTTTCCCATCACGGTTGACACGACGCGTATCATCGCGAAGGCGTCGGACCCCAGAATTCGTGAACGAGCGCGTGAAATCAGGCGCAATCTCGGCAATCCCGAGATCGTGCTTCTCGGCGTGGATCGCCTTGACTACACCAAAGGCATCGAGCAGAGAATCAAGGCCCTCACCGAGCTATACGCCGACGGCACGCTGCGTAGCGGCCAGCACGTGGTGGTCCAAGTTGCCGTCCCCAGTCGCGAATCCGACGCCCACTACGATCTCGAACGACATAATCTCGAGCAAGTTGTGAGCGCGATGAATGGAGAGTACGGTCGCGTGGGCAGCCCCGCGATTCACTACCTTCACCAGAACCTTCCGTTCGATGAGTTGATGGCGCTGTACCTGGCGGCCGACATCATGCTCGTGACGCCCTTTCGAGACGGCATGAATTTGGTTGCTAAAGAATACGTCACGTGTCGAACGGATCTAACCGGGAAACTGGTATTGAGTGAATTTGCGGGAGCCGCGTCGGAAATGCGTGGTGCATTCATGGTGAATCCACACGATCTCGACGCGATCAAAGAAACGATACGACTCGCAATGAACACTGGATCGAAAGAGGCTAGAGACCGGATGGTACGCATGCGTCACAAAACGCTGCGCCGAGACGTTCACGACTGGGCTCATTCATTTTTGGAGGCTCTCCAGCCGAATGAGTCGTAGCTGACTTTTGTCAGGAGTGCGTGCGCAACCTGTGCCCGACCAAATCGAAGGGCAGAAGCGTCGTAGCTCCCGTCGTCGAGCGAGTTGCCTACCTGTGATCGATAGTTCTCTGCGCCCGACGTGTTGCGCTGACGTCACAGTAATCTCGATAGACCTCTTCTGACGTGACTATGCTGAATCCTTTCCGGCGGACGACGACTCGTCGGTCACTAACTCGGTGAGACTCGTCACGACCACGTCGGCGCCGTGGGCGCGAAGTTCGTCAGCGTAGTCGCGTGTACCAGGCGCGTCGTGATGGTCGACACCGATGACCAACCCAAAGTGACCGGCCCGACCCGCTTCAACACCGGAGAGTGCGTCCTCTAGGACGACGGTGCTCATCGCCTCGACATCGAGAACTTTCGCCCCTTGAAGGTAGCTATCGGGCGCGGGCTTCCCGTTCAGATCGAGATCCTTGACAACGTGCCCGTCGACGATGGCGTCAAAGAGGTCAATGATTCCCGCCGCTTCCAGCGTCGTCTTGGTGTTTTCGCTGGCCGACACCACGGCGACTTTCGTTCCACGCTTCCGAAGTTCGTTCACCAACGCCACCGCACCGTCGAAGACTTTCACACCGTCTTTCTTCGTTGCCTTCAGAAAGAGTTCGTTCTTACGGTTGCCCACCCCCTTGATGGTGCGCGCGTCGGGTGGGTCGTCGTCGACACCCTCAGGAAGTTTGATGCCTCGCGCGCTGAGGAAGTTACCCACCCCGTCGTCACGAGGTTCGCCGTCGACGTACTTCTCGTAGTCACCCTCGGCGTCGAACGGCGCGTATGTCTTCCGCGCGCGCGTGGACTCCCCCTTCAAAAACTCGTCGAACGTCTGCTTCCACGCCGCCGCGTGCAAGGACGCGGTGTTCGTGAGTACGCCGTCCATGTCGAACAGCCACGCGTCGTAGGCGTTGACGTCAACGCGCTTCGCGTGATCTCTTTCCTGATGTGTGCTCATGATGCCTCCCGTGCTCGTGAGAATTGTTGGCGAGGCGACGCCGGGGCGCTCGTCCGAGGGGTTGTCTCGGAGTCGAGAGCGACGAAGACGGTCGGTCATCGCTCGTCGCTTCGAAGACGGTGGGGTGACTCGTTGACACGGTCGCCGCCTTGTCGAAGTGAAAGAGTTTCAGATCGTCGCCGCGTCGCAAGACGTAGCTCGTCGCTAAATGCGTCGTCTCGACACGAAGGCGTCGACCCCGAAACTCGAGGTTGAAGGCCAGTCGAGTGATCCCTTCGGGCAAGTGGGGAGCGAATTTCAGCGTGTCGTTCCCTTCGCGCATCCCGCCGAATCCGGCCACCAGCGCAATCCATGTGCCCGCCAACGAGGCGACGTGGAGCCCGTCGCGAGTGTCGTGTTCGAGGTTCTCCAAGTCCATCAGGGCGGCTTCGCCCAGGTAGTCGTACGCCAACGTCACGTAGCCCACTTCGGCCGCGACGACTGCCTGGCAGCACGCCGAGAGTGAAGAGTCGCGCACGGTGAGCTTTTCGTAGTACTCGAAGTTTCTTCTCCTCTGCCCGAGCGTGAACGCGTCACCGCGCAAATACATGGCCAGCACCAGATCGGCCTGCTTGACGACCTGCTTGCGGTAGAGATCAAAGTACGGAAAATGCAAGAAGAGCGGGTACTGATCCTTCGAGGTGGACGCAAAGTCCCAGACCTGATGGTCGGTGAAGCGCTCGGACTGCGAATGGACTCCCAGGACCGGGTCGAAGGGAATCACCATCGCGTCCGCCGCACGACGCCAGTCGACGATCTCCGCCTCTTCGATCTCGAGGGCGCGTGACGCGTCGCGGTGACGCTCTGCCGCGTCGGAGGCGGCTCGAAGATTCCTCTGCGCCATGAGATTGGTGTAGATGTTGTTATCACCGATCGCGCTGTACTCATCGGGACCCGTCACGCCGTCGATACGAAATCCTTCCTCGCGATCAAAGTGGCCAAGCGAGTACCACAGTCTCGCCGTTTCACACAGCAGTTCCAGACCAACACCTCGCTCAAACTTCTCGTCGGCGCTCGCGTGGACGTAGCGAACGACGGCGTCGGCGACGTCGGCGTTGACGTGAAAGGCCGCGGTTCCCGCCGGCCAGTACGCCGAGCACGCTTCACCCGTGATCGTGCGCCAGGGGAACATCGCACCCTTGAAGCCGAGATACGCCGCTCGCTCCTTCGCCATTGTGAGCGTGTCGTAGCGCCACGCCAACGCGTGCGCGACAGCATCGGGCATGGTGTACGTGAGCACGGATAACACGAACGTCTCACTATCCCAGAACGCGTGTCCGTCGTAACCGGTACCCGTCAATCCTTTGCCGGGAATCGCCCGGCGTTCACCGCGAGCTCCCGACTGCAACACGTGAAAGAGTGAGAAGCGCGCGGCCTGCTGGATCTCGTCGTCGCCATCTATTTCGACGTCAGCGCGATCCCAAAAGTCGTTCAGGTACTTGTGCTGCTTCGCCAGTAGTCCTTCCCATCCGGTGCTCGAGGCGACCACGAGGGCGGCGTCAACTTGATCGCGCAGCGCCTTCTTCGATCGCACGGCCGACCACCCGTACGTGACGTACTTGACGATTGTCAGACGCTCTCCCGGTTCGAGCGTGACCGCGATGGTCACGCGACCGAGATCGTCGACGCATTCAGCGACAACTTCCGTTGAGCGTGGGCCCTTCACCACGTGGTCCATCGCGGCCGCCACGGTGAGCTCACTACGCCTCGTGCGGTGTACCAGTTCGCAGCGAGTTCCCTCATTGGCGTGGTCTACCGCTTGCCACGGATTCTCCAGCACCGCAGAAGCTCGCGGATCACCGCTCGGGGGTGGCGGCGGTTCGTTTGTAACCAACTCGGACTGGACCACGAGACGTACCTCGTGATCGACGGCTTCGACCTCGTAACGGACCGCCGCCACGGAACGCTGGACCAGTGAAACCAGTCGCGTGGACGTTACCCGCACTCTTCGACCAGAGGGCGACGACCATTCGGCTCGACGCCGAAGTACCCCGGCGCGAAAATCCAGGACGCGTTCGTGGCTATGTAACTCGCCGAAACGAACGTCGAACGGCTCGTCGTCGACCAACAGTCGAATCAACTTTCCATCGGTGACGTTGATCATGACCTGGTCGCGTTCGGGATAGCCATAGCCGGCTTCGGCGTAGGGCAGTGGCCGAAGTTCGTGCACGCCGTTCAGATAGGAGCCCAAAAGACCGTACGGATCTCCTTCGTCGAGGTTGCCCCGCCAGCCAATGTGTCCATTGGACAACGCGAACAGCGACTCGGTCTGAGCCAATACGTCGAGGTCCAATTCGGTTTCATGCAGGCACCACGGCTCGACGGTAAAGGCCGGATGTTGAATCACGGGAGAACTCGTACCGAGGAAATTCGAACTAGCATCTTCAGGTTCGCAGCCCTTTGGTTGTCGTCAGAGATCATCCGAACCACCATCACACGTTCATCGCTTCTTGCGTTGCGGGTAGACGGATCCGTGCGGTCCGCCACGGGCGAAGCCGGGGCGCGTGCCGGTCGTAATCCCTCCGCCACTCATATTGCCGACGGCGGAAAGGGGCGTCGCAATTTCCTCCTGCGACTGCTGTTCTGCCGCGACGCCAAATACCAGCTCGGCGACGCCGCCAGAAATCATGACGCACGCTCCAACGAGGTAGGCCAGGAAGAGACGGCGGTGACTGTTGACCAGACCACCGTAAATGTTCGACCGAGTGCGCCAAAGGCTTGGGCGATGGCGAAGAAGATCGCGATCACTTTCGCGCGAACCTCCAGCGGAAGAATCTCACTCACGGTGAGGTAGGCCGCACTGACCCCTGCCGACGCGAAGAAGAAGACCAACGACCAGGCAATGCTCTGGGTGAGCGCGTTGAGCATGTTCGCGTCGAACGCCCACGCGCTCATCGTCAACAGGGAACCGGCCAACAGATACGTGGAGCTGATCATGAACCGTCGACCAATGGTGTCGAAGAGTCGGCCGAGGATGAGGGGACCCGCCAAGTTGCCCACCGCAAAAGCGATGAAGTACAGGGGGATCGAGCCGCTCGATACGTGGTACGCCGTGGCGAGAACCAGGGCGTAAGTGAAGAAGATCGCGCTGTAGAGGAACGACTGGGTGATCCTCAAACTCGCCTCCAGCACGCTTCGTTTCGGCATTTGGGTGAAGAGCGCTCGCGCCAGGGTGAAGTGGCCCAAGTCCGAGATCGGGTTGATGACGAGCGCGTCGGAGTCGTTGAGCGACGCCAGTTCGCCGTGGCATGCGGACTCTTTCTTCATATGCGTCATCGCCTCTTCAGCTTCTCGCTCTCGCCCGTGCATAATGAGCCACCGGGGACTTTCCGGTAAATTGCGTCGCACGAAGATGATGGCGAGCGCGAGCACAGGTCCCAGGAGAAAGCCGATGCGCCAGTTCATCGTGTCGGAGAAATGATCAAGAATGTAGAGTTCGGCAACGGTACCGAGCAAGGCACCACCCCAGTACGTGCCGTTGATCGCGATGTCGACTCGACCGCGAAAGCGGGCCGGAATCATTTCGTCGATCGTGGAGTTGATGGCGGCGTACTCACTCCCGATGCCCATGCCGGCGATGAATCGCGTGGCGTAGAGCCAGATCACTCAGCCGCCCCCGTGACCGAACGTGGCAGCTGTCAGTCCTGAGCCAATGAGGTACACGCCGAGCGTGACGAGAAGGAGCCGGCGTCGGCCGAGTCTGTCGGAGAGTCGACCGAAGACTAGAGCGCCCTCCACCTCGCAAATGAGATAGACCGACGCGATGTCGCCCACCGCTCGAGTGGATATGTCCAGCGTGTTTTTCTTCTCGAGGATGTCGGCCACGTCGCTCGCGACGGTGATCTCGAGTCCGTCGAGTACCCAGGCGACACCCAGGGCGATCACCATGCGAGTGTGGAAAGGCGACCAACGCAGCCGGTCGACGCGGGCCGGTATGAGAGAGCTGATTGGTTCGGACTCCGTTGTTGCCACCGCATACCGTCCTCGGTCAGAGAGCAAGATTCATTGAGGGAGGAAGCGGGGTCTAGGCGTCTTCGTTTCGAAGCGTAAAACGCTCGATGCGATATGTCAACGGATTCGTCAATTCTTCATCAGCGCGGAAATCGTGACTGCACCTGGTTCGCGGTTCGACTTCGATGGCGATTCGTAGCGAACACCGGCGCAGGTAATCCTGACTCGACGGAGTCGACGATCATCGGAGAGGAATGGAGCTACTGATTCGAGGACGTCGTAGGTCTCTATCGCCGAAAACGCCACGAACGTCACGCCTCGGTTGATAATGCCGAAGAGTTCAACCGTTGATAGCGGCGGAAGAAGCGACGAAGTCTCGAGACTGCACCACGAATGCGATTCAGCCGATGTGGTTCCGAGAAGTTCAAGCGAGCGAACTAGGAACGAGTTTTATCGTGATTGCTCGCTGGAGAATCCTTGAGGTGGTCGTAGATGGTGACCAGACGAGAGATCATCGGAGCACGCTCGTACCACCGGGGTCCTTTGACACTAAGCCTCGTGGGCGCGTGTCGCTTGGCGAAACGGGCACTACAAAACAAATTCGCCGTGTCGACCTCACTTGGCGACCGACGAATGAGCGGGATGGCTTCAGCGAGTTCCCAATCCATTTCGGGTTTCACCGCGCCGATCAGGTCGACTAGGGACCGTCAAAATCTTGTCCCTGATTCAAATTCATGACTTCCACGTCTTGGGCCAAGTCACCGACTTCGTCATACGCGTGTCGTCGATCCGTACCGCCTTCTATCATTCGTTCGTCGATTGAATGAAGAGACAAAAATGGCGAAATGGCGGCGCCGACGTTCATCAAACTGGATTGGCGAATGGCCAGGTGTTGAATGACTTGCTTAGCGAGATTGCCGTGGTCGTATCGATCTTCAACCGACGACCCTCGACATTTGTCAATTTGATCGAAGAGGCCGCGTAGAAGTGCATTCTCGCTTTCGAGCAGATCCAACGTTGTCTCGTCGCGGGAGATGGGGGCGTGCCGTTTCACGACGACATCTCGCCATCGGCGTGAAGCTGCCATTCGTGATCGAAGACGTGACCGTTAGTGGTACGTCCGGTGCGTCGCCGGATTCTCTTACTAGGGTCCGCCATCGGCAACCTCTCATTTCTCGCGTACGGTCTCGAAGACTGCCGACAGAACTCGCGAGCGCGACGTGTGAACTACGTTATTCGTCTTTCATAGAACTCGACCAGCTGCGACAGCGTGATCGCGTGCGACACTGCTGAGTGGTCGAGTATCGCATCGTTGTCGCCACCCGAGTGCCGAAGCGCGACGTACTGCGGGCTCGGACGAATTTGGCCTGAGCTTTCTCGTATGCTTCTGGCCAATGCGCAGCGACGCTGTCCGCGATAAAGAGCCTGCGCAACTATTGACATATCGCATTGAGCGTCTTACGCTTCGGGGCGAAGACGCCCAGACCTTGCCTCTTGCTTAACCGGCACTCGCCGGTCGTGATGGGAAAAGGACGCGAAATGAGCGAGGCACCGGTGTGCGTGGCGTCGACGTTGTCGCGAGGTCGCGTCGCGAACCTCCAGACTGCGCGTTGCCGCCATCGCGTGATATCAGATCCGCTGATCGTTTGCGCTGCGATTTCATTCGACGTTGAGGCCGCGACTTCGGCGGCGTCGAAGACTCCTCTTCGTGAGTGCGTCTATCCATGATTGAATGGCCGTATTTCCTACAAACCATTGGAGCAACGGGGTTCGTGCTTCGAGCACTCTCCTCGCCACGAGTGTTGATGCAGGCACCACGAGCGCGACTTGAACTGACGTCCCTTAGTTCATGGGCGTTGCGGACGCGATGCGAGAGCGTCTGATGATGTCCGAAGGAATGGGGCGTTCGGGCGAAGACGTGACGGGCGTGTTCGACGCGGACACTCGAGCGAGTGCATCGATTCTTGAAGCTGACACGTCATTTGCCTCGGTGCTCGAAGGAACGGGCTCAATTCCGAGCCATCTCAAAACAATCGGTGAAAGAAGTAACTCTCTTCACGGCGTGATTTGGTCGTCCGACATTTGGGCGCAAGAAGCCGTTCGTCGACAGGAGTCCGCCCCCTCGACTCCTGTCGACGACGACAATCTGACGGGTGGGGGTGCCGAGAAACGGGAACCCGATGGCAATGGTGAGCAGGCGGTACGACTGACGTGAACGACAGCTCGTCGAACGTCGCGGACACCCTGGTTATCTTCGGCATTACGGGGGATCTCGCCAGGAAGATGACATTCCAGGCGCTGTACCAGCTGGAGTTGGTCGGACAGCTGAAGTGTCCGATCATTGGCGTTGCCGTGGAGGACTGGTCCGTCGATCACCTGCGTTCCTCGGCGCTCGCGGCCTTGGAGTCCGACGGCGAAGCCGTCAAAAGTGACGTTTTTGACCGACTCGCGCAGCGATTCAGGTACGTACAAGGCGACTTTATGCAGCCCGCAACGTACAAAGCGCTGGCCAAGGAGCTGAAGAAGAGTTCACGCCCTCTGTACTACCTGGAGATCCCTCCGGGACTCTTTGCACCGGTCGTCGCGTCGCTCGGCGAGGCGGATCTGGTTCGTGGCGCCAGGGTGATGATCGAGAAGCCCTTCGGCCACGATCTCGCGTCGGCTCGCGTCTTGAACGATGAGCTCCACCAAGTGCTCGACGAAGACCAAATTCTTCGCGTCGACCACTTCTTGGGCAAGCAGCCTGTGACGGACATCTCCTACCTGCGTTTCGCGAACACGCTCTTCGAACCCATGTGGAATCGCGAGCACGTGGCCGCCGTGCACGTCACGTTGGCCGAGAACTTCGGCGTACAAGATCGGGGCGCGTTTTACGATCCCGTCGGCGCGCTGCGCGACGTGGTCCAGAACCACCTCTTACAGATCGTGGCGCTGATTGCCATGGAGGCGCCCGCCGCGCCGGGACACGCGGCGCTATGGGACAAGAAGGTCGAGGTGTTCCGAGCGATGGCTGACATCGACCCGGCCACGTACGTGCGAGGACAGTACGACGGATACCAGGATGTCCCCGGCGTCAAAAAAGGATCACCAACGGAGACCTACGTGGCCCTACGCCTCGGCATAGAGAATTGGCGATGGGCCGGTGTGCCGTTCTTCATCCGGGCCGGTAAGGAATTGGCAAAGGAAGCCACCGAAGTGAGGGTGGTTTTCAAACGACCACCTCGTTTGGCGTTTCTGGATGCTCCCCAGCACACCGATCCGAACCAGTTGATCATTCGTGTCGGTCCGGATCCGGGCGTGCGGCTGATCCTGTTGTCCAAGGGTCCCGACGGCAGGGCGTCGAGGGACGTGCACTTGGACCTCTCCTTCGTCGCCGAACTGGGCACGCCACCCGGGGCCTACGAGCGTCTTTTTCACGATGCGATCATTGGTCATCAGTCGCTCTTCACTCGAGAAGACGTGATCGAAGAGACGTGGCGGGTCCTCCAACCGCTGATCGAACAACCGCCCGACGTCGTGCCGTACGCCCGGGGTTCGTGGGGGCCCGAGGCCGCCAATGACCTTTTGCGGGGTCACACGCCGTGGCAGTTGCCGTGGCTTCCCGATTCGAAACCCGACCATTCATGACGAGACTCGTAACGCACGTTCAAAGGAGAGGGAGATTGTGACCACAAAGAAGCCAATGCAACTGGGCGTCGTGGGACTCGGGCGAATGGGAGCGAATATCAGTCGCCGACTGATGCGCGACGGCCATACGTGCGTCGTCTTCGACGTGGACGCCGAACTCGTCAAGGAACTCGCGAAAGAAGGCGCTTCCGGATCGAGCTCGGTGGCCGAACTCGTTGAGAAGCTGACCGCCCCCCGAGCGGTCTGGGTCATGGTGCCCTCGGGGGACATCACCGCTACGACCATCGAGGATCTCGCATGCCATTTGGAACGCGGCGACACCATCATTGACGGCGGGAACTCCTACTACCGAGACGATATGGCGCGCGCCGCGACGCTGTTTGGCCAAGGCATTCATCTCATTGACTGCGGGACCAGCGGCGGTGTGTGGGGAATCGACCGGGGTTACTGTCTCATGATCGGTGGCGAGACCGAGGTGGTAAAACACCTCGAGCCGATCTTCTTGAGCATTGCGCCCGGTATGGACTCAGCGCCCCGGACGCCGGGACGCACCGGCAAGGCCACAACGGAAGAGCACGGATACCTGCACTGCGGCCCCAACGGCGCAGGACACTTTGTGAAGATGGTCCACAACGGTATCGAGTACGGGATGATGGCGGCCTTTGCCGAAGGACTCAACGTCTTGCATAACGCCAACGCCGGACAACGTCATGACGACACGGACGCTGAGACCGCGCCGATGGAGCAGCCCGAGTACTACCAGTTCGACATTGACACGACGGCCGTAGCCGAAGTGTGGCGTCGTGGCAGTGTGATCGAGTCCTGGCTCTTGGACTTGACCGCGACCGCCCTCTTCGACGCGCCCGACCTGGCGGAGTACGCCGGGCGTGTGTCCGACTCCGGTGAAGGGCGCTGGACGTCGATCGCCGCGATTGACGAAGGCGTCCCCGTTCCGGTACTCACCACCGCGCTGTACTCGAGATTTACTTCGCGGGGCCTCGACGATTTCGCCGACAAGGTGCTGTCGGCGATGCGCAGGGGTTTTGGTGGTCACGACGAGAAGAAGGCATGAGGCGCTCGAGATGACACCATCTAACGAGGCGGCCACGCCAGTCGTCGTGCTGTTCGACGTGGACGAGACGCTCGTGCACACCGGCGACTCGGGCGCGAGAAGTTGGACGGCCGCGTTCGAAACGTTGTACGGGGTCGCGGCGGACATTGGCGAGCACAGTGCGGCGGGCGAGACCGACCCCCAAGTCGCCCGGGAGACTTTCTGCGCGGTTCTACACCGTGATCCGAGCGACAACGAGCTCGCCCGGTTGTACGCCGAGTACCTTCTGCACTTAGCCGAGGACATCGGTGCCTCGCCAAGCTATCGGATCCTCTCGGGAGTTGAGAAGGTTCTTCTTCGATTACAGAAGGCAGGAGTGATGCTGGGCCTGGTCTCTGGTGCTATGGAGGGCGCGGCGCGGACCAAGCTGGTTCCGGCCAACCTCAATCGATTCTTCATCTTCGGCGCCTACGGTTCGGATTCGCCCAACCGGGCTGAGATCGTCAGTATCGCCATTGACAAAGCCGCGCAAGTACACAAGGAGCTCAGTCCTGAGCAGGTCTACGTAGTAGGAGACACGCCTCTCGACGTCGCCGCCGCATCGGCGTCGGGTGCGGTGTCGGTGGCGGTGGCCAGTGGCCACTACACGGTGGGCGAACTCTTAACCGCTGGTGGATTTCACGTCCTCGCGTCGCTTGAGGACGAATTTCCCGGCCTGCGTACGGAGGTTCAGTGACGACTCAGATTGAAAAAGCCCATCTTGTCGAGATTTCATTCGTAATGGAAGGTGATCGCAGCACGATCGGCTTTACGACGGACGGTTACAGCGACCTAAAGAATCGAAATACAAAGGAGACATATGAACAAGGAACAGGAAACCTCAGCGCAGCCGAGTGGTGATGATTTGGACGCAATGGGCGGTGATGACGAGCGCGTCACCAACGCAATGGGCGGCGACGACCCGGTCGAGCCGTAGCCTTTCGAACGGTGATGTGCTCTGCCATCTGGATCGTCGTCCATGGCGAGATTGATCGTCACGCTCGGTATCACGGCGCTGACGACACAAACGTCGACGCGTAGCAGTCCCTCACGATGACCCGTTTGTTGGTCAGAGCGGCGCCTCATGCCTGATCACGAAGAGCGGTCTAATGGCGAGCAGTCCACTCGCTCAAATATCTCTCCCGACGTATCGAGGAGTTTCCGTTCTCAACTATCAGTAGGCGAGGATGTGGTCGATCCGACGACTTGGGCGGGGTCGATCCCTCAGGCTCATGGCACCGCTCCCCGTATGCGCGTCGGCCGCGACCGATGGTTCAACCTGCTCTGGTTGTTGCCAATCGGGTTTTTCGGCCTAGTCGTCGCCGTAGTGATTGCGAAGGGCCTGCGCAACATGCCCTCGGTGCAGCGCTTCATGATCCGCTACCCAGGGACCGTCGAGACGGCGAGTGACGAGGCGAACCCCGGATTTCCGATTTGGGTCGACTCGCAGCACTTCTTCAACTTATTCTTGATGGTCTTCATCATCCGGTCTGGATTGCAGATTCTGAGTGATCACCCTCGGTTGTACTGGACGAGGCACAGCACTCCGGGCAAAGACTGGTTCCGCATTCAAAAACTCGTGCCGAATGACCCTCTGTGGACCGCGAAGCAAGACTCCATCAGTCTCCCGCGGCACCTCGGCTTGCCGGGAATCCGTCACTCGGTCGGCCTCGCCCGATGGTGGCATCTAGGGACTAATTGCCTCTGGTTGCTCAACGGGCTCGTCTTTTACGTGCTCTTGTTCACGACCTCTCAGTGGCGACGCGTCATACCGACGAGTTGGGTGGTGTTCCCGAACGCGCTGTCGGTGATGATCCAGTACCTCTCCCTGCACTGGCCGACCGAGCATGGGTGGGTCGTGTACAACGGTCTTCAACTGCTCGCGTACTTCATTACGATTTTTATTGCGCCGCCGCTCGCCTTCGTCACCGGGCTCGGCATGTCACCGGCGCTGTCGACCCGTTTCAAACGGATCAGCAAGCCGCTGAGCATTCAGACGGCACGACCGCTGCACTTCTTGGTGCTGATCTGGTTTCTCCTGTTCATCGTGATGCACGTGACACTTGTGTTCGCTACGGGCATGCTGAACAACCTCAACCACGTCTTCGCGGCCCGCAACGATGACAGTTGGATTGGATTCTCAATCTTCGCGGCCTCGATGGTCGTGGTCGCCGCCGGTTGGATTGCGGCCGCTCCGTTCACGCTGCGCCACCCGCGCGTCGTGCAGCGAGTCGGTTTCTGGTTGATAGGTCCGGCTCAGCGCCTCTTCGAGCACGTGGACTCGATACCTTGCGAATACAACGAAAGTGACATTTCGCCCTACTTCTGGCACAATGGTCGATATCCAGAGTCGGCGGAATACCGAGTGCTGCTCGACGGAGATTTTGTGGACTAAAAGTTCCGTATCAGTGGATTGGTGGACAACCCGGTTGATCTCTCCCTCGCTGAGGTGCGCGCGTTCGCGCACCATGAGCAGATCACGCAACACTTTTGCATCCAAGGTTGGTCCGGAGTCGCCAAATGGGGCGGCGTGTCCATGCAAACCATCTTGAATTTGGTGAAACCCAAGCCTGAGGCAAAGTGGGTGGTGTTCTATTCGCTGAGCGAAGGTGCCGATGCGGGTATTTACTATGACGCTCATCCGATCGAGCAGATGAGTTACCAATTGACGATGTTGGCGTACGACATGAATGGGGCGCCACTGTCCTTTGGTCCCGGGGCTCCGCTGCGGTTGCGCAACGAGACGCAGCTTGGTTTCAAGCAAGTGAAGTCGATCAAAGGAGTCGAGTTCGTCGAAGACTTCAAGGACATCGGCGGCGGTTACGGCGGTTATAACCAGGACCATGAGTTCTTCGGCTATCGACAGTCGATCTAACACATCCGATTGACAAATCGTCAATGCCGGTGGCTCGAGATTAATCTTGGCGTCGATCCGACGACCATTCTCGTCGAGAAGTACGACTTAACTTCTCGTATCGCTGTCATTCTTCGATGAGTGACAGAAGAAGAATACCGGTCCCTCAACAAACCTGCTTCTTCCCCTGAGGCCAACGTTGATCGATCTCCGTTTACGATGATACTGCGCAGGACTGTTGCTCCAGAATGATTGACGTGGCGCGTAGCGGTAATGAAAATGAGTGATCGTGTCGTGCTTATCGTGCGAAGTTTCAAAATAAGCTCCGCCGCAGGCATTACGTTGAGTTTCGCTCGGTAGCTTCGAGACAACTCCGCGAGCGCTCCGGGTCGTGTTAATAACGCCGCCGCAGTTCGGTGCTGGCGTTGCGTCCTTAACCGATTCATCGCAAAAATGACATTTCGACCGATGACTGCTTTGCTGCGAGTGTCGCCGTGGCCTGTTGCACGAAAACGCAGAGAGTCTCGAACGCTTACGAGTTAGAGATCGCCCCGCACTTGTATTTGGCGGCGATCAATTTGTCGATACTTCGTGTTTGTTTGTTTACAACTTGGGCATACATTCCGAATCGATGGAGACGCCGCGGGCGAGCCCGCCAAGTAGAAGTAGTGCCACGAACCGCCCTGCGAGTCTTCAATCTCTCGCACTTCAAACGTCTCGCGCCAAATGTAGCTGCAGCGATTGCAGGAGAACTCGTACTGCTCTAGATAACGATCATCAATCATCATTAGTCACGCTATCGGCAACTAGTCGATCACAGACGCGCGCAACGCCAAGCAAGCTTGGTCCTGAAGCGGTAGGGGTCGGGCGCGAGCGGCGCTGGATCACCAACGACTTAGTCGAGCGTGCCAATGACTCTCCCGTGACCTCTCGAAAATTCGAATGTGGCGATCGAAACGCTTGGCGGAGTGTCCTCAGTTTCAAAGGGGCACGGCGTGCTGAGCGGTCGAACGCCGCATAGTCGGCGCGACTCGAGTGCCGAAGGACGAGGCACTTCGAGCTTGGTCGAATCTGGACTGGATTCTCATATTCTCTACTGGTCGTTGCGCGGCTACGCCGGCCCAGATGAAGAGCCTGCGAAGCTATTGATATATCGCATCGAGAGTATTAATCTTCGAAGAGAAAATGCCGAGACTTCGCCTCTTGCTTAACCGACACTCGCCGGTCGTGACGGGATAAGGATTCGAAAAGGGTGGATCGACTCCCCGAGGCTGTGGAAACAGGGGCGGAATCGTTCTTCGTCATCGGCACGGCGGGCGGTTGAGTTGACGACTCGTTCAGTAATCGTTGGATCATCTTCGCTCAAGGAAGTGGTGTTCGCCGCCAAGTTCTTGATCGTCTCGGATTCGGTGTCCTCGAACGAGTGTGAGGACCTCGCAGGCCCGCGCCTCACCAGGCGCCTGCAAGAAGCGGGGTTCGACGTCGTGGAGTGTCTCGTCGTCCCCGACGGCGTTCAGTCGGTCGCCGAAGCGCTTCGCTCGTTCGTCGAGAACTTCGACGGCCTCATCGTTACCTCGGGTGGAACGGGGTTCTCGCCGCGCGACCTTACCCCCGAGGGCACGTTAGAGGTGCTGGATCGAGAGGCGCCGGGCCTCAGTGAAGCGATGCGCCTCGCGAGTCCGCTCGGGCGGCTGTCGCGTTCGCGCGCCGGCACCGCCGGACGGTGTCTGATCCTGAACTGTCCCGGTTCGCCCAACGGCGCGCTCGAGAGTCTCGACGCCGTGCTTGACGTTCTCCCCCCCTCGTTGGCACTCCTTCGTGGAGAAAGCGCTACTCACCCGCCCGAGACGGGCGGCAGCACGGCGATTTCGTCGTAGGGTCCCACGGGTGCGTCGCTTCGAGCCGGCGCGCCATTAAGCCAGACCTGACTCACTTCGAGGATCTCCCGGAACCCGTCCCCATATCGAGCCACGGCCTCGGCGAGGGCGCCGTCAAGCGTGTCACCCCCGACCTCGTCGTGTCGCGTGCCCGCGGCCTCGTGAGCGGGACCGAGGAGGAGAAGTCGCGCCATCTCACACCGCGCGTAACTGGTTGGGCTCGAGGATCATCGCGCGTACCGTCTGACCGACCTCGAGTCCGTCACCATCTTCGACCACGGCGAGAGCGTTGCACGCAGCGATCGCGTGCAACAGGTGTGACGCTTGGCGAGCGGCACGAACGACGTGGACGTTACCGTCCTCATTGATCTCGGCGACGACGTGCACGAAGTGGGTCTTGCCGTCCCGGCGGCGAGGCATCGCAACATCGAGGACTGCGTTGAGCGTCGGGCGATCGAGGTCGCGTCGACCACCGAGCAAGCGGAGCGCGGGCCGCACGAAGAGTTCAAAGCCAACGAGCGTCGACACG
This sequence comes from Acidimicrobiaceae bacterium, assembly GCA_003141815.1. Taxonomy (GTDB): domain Bacteria; phylum Actinomycetota; class Acidimicrobiia; order Acidimicrobiales; family RAAP-2; genus RAAP-2. The sequence continues at coordinate 20,577 of PLNQ01000154.1, forward strand.
GGATTACCGGCCAGAGCGAA
>PLNQ01000090.1 GCA_003141815.1 Acidimicrobiaceae bacterium
GTTGTCGTGGTGGTGGCCGCGGCACAGGTCGGCGCATTGATCGTGTTGTTGTTGAGGGTCACGGCGCCCGTTTGGGCCAGGAGTCGACCCTGCACGCTCGCTCCGTTATTCAACGTGATCGACGTCTGCGCAAGGATCGTACCGACGAATGACGTCGTCGTGCCGAGGGTCGCCGAACTGCCGACTTGCCAGAAAACGTTGCACGCTTGCGCGCCGCCGATAAGAGCGACCGAACTTCCCGAAGCGGTCGTCAACGTGGATCCGGCCTGAAAGATGAAGACCGCGTTGGCGTCTCCGCCACCGTTAAGAGTAACGGTCCCATTCAGCGCCAGACCGCTTGCCGATTGGTAGACACCCGGCACCAACGTCGTGCCCCCGAGCGTTCCCGCCGCCACGGTGGAAAAAGGAGTCTCGCCCGCTGCGACCAAATACGCCGCAGTGGAGGAGTTCTGGGCCGCTAGCGACGTCGCGTCGGCGGCCCCGGTCGTGCCAGAGACGAGTCCGGGCGGAAAGCCGGTGATGGACGTGCCCGGGGAAAGTCCGATATTGCCGCCGATCACCGAGGATCCCGTATTGGTGATGGTCGAGCCTGCCACAACCGCGTACGGGGTCGCGGCACCGAGATTGATGGGCGTAACGGCTGCCATAGCGCTTTCACTTGCAAAAGCGATGAGCGTTACGAAACTGAGGAGAACCGCGGCCATCGCGCCAAGGCCGAGTCGAACACCAGAGAGATGAACGGGGCGGCGGGAATTTCGAAACTTCAAGAGGTTCGACGACGAAGCGGGGCGATCTGTTGCGGGGAAAGTACGCATACTTCACACTGCTCTCAGGACCGAATTAAGTTCAAAGTCAACGAGTCTGAAAATCGGTTTCCAATTAAGAATTATACAGTCACTTCATATTTCATTCATGTGACAATTCTTATTCGATTCATACGAGGGACGAGAAACTCTCCGTTTTCCTTGCAAACATTGAAAGTTCGCTTCATCTTGGCGATGGATTACGTCAACCACACCAATTTCGTTGATGGTCCGCACGAGGACGCATGATGTTTTTCTCACTTTCTACCCAACAATCGCACAACGAATGGTGACCCCCTACACGTTCGACTCAAAACTGATTTCTACACGCCACCTGCTGTCACTCGTCACCGCTCGAACGCTCGCTGTCGTCAGGAGAATCGTCAATGCGTGGCTCGTCTACGGTGCCGTTTTGTGAATTCAACTTGTGTCGTTGGCGGCGAAGGTTGAGTCGAAGTTGCACCACACGACTAGCGCCGACCGCGAGGACGACCACCGCGCCCGCTAAGGCCGCGGCGAGCAGTGCCACGGCGATCGGCAGGCGTCCGGAAGCGGTGAAGAATTCGATGCGCACGTCTTTGGTGTTCTGCGCGATGAAATCAATCAGTGCCACGCCGAAAAGCACGGCGACGACGACCGCCGCCCACGCGGCCGACGTCCGCGTGTGGCGGTAGCGCTCCACCACATTCGTCGAGCGCCCTGACCTTTTCTTCTCCCCCGAAGGGTGACCACGAACCTCGGAAGAATCGTCGGGAGAAACGTCGTTCACCGACTCACCCGCGTTGTCATCGGGCCTACTCACGTCGGTACCGCTGCGCGTCGTAGGAACGATCGAATGCCGTGGGTGAGTCGCGAGTTAAACAGTTCGAACCGACGACCCAATCGTGTGGATAGAAGAGAACTGGGCACGTCACCTACCGCCTGCGGAGTGGAGGTGATGGGATTCGAACCCACTGCCTCTACATTGCGAACGTAGCGCTCTACCAATTGAGCTACACCCCCCGACGAGGTCTCTACTTTAGCCCAACGCCCGACGACGCTGAGGTTCGCGATCCCAACGGTTACCCGTCTCAGGCTCGTAAAACTCTGATTCGAACTCTTCCTCGTAGGACACGGCAAAGCGGTCGTGTCCCTGGCTGTACAGGGGTTCGATGGTGGCGAGTTGGCGACGCTGGGGAACGCGGATAGGCAATGAGGAGTCGTGCAAGTAGCCCTGACTGACGGCGTAGAAGGCCAACGCGACGTAGACCACGACGGCGATCATCGACAGGGCCGCCACGTCGAAGAGCAGCGTATTACCGGTGACGAACGCCACCAGCGTTAAGACGACGGCAGCGAGAATGAGTCGCGTGAACATCATGCGACGTTGCGACTTCATGGTGCGACGTCGTATCGGCACCTCGTACCTGGGCGACGCAACAATCTCATCGGGGCGTGACGAGTAGGCCTTCGCGTAACGATTTGTGACGGACGTGGTTGGTCGCACCGAGTCGTCGTAGTCGTAGTCCTCACTCCACTCATCCCACGACGACCTCGATTCGAGTGTTCCAAAGGTGTCGTCGGCGTGAACGACGGTGAGACGGGGCCGACGTTCTGAGATATGAGCGCTTGGAGCGGGCTGATCAGGCTGGTCGAGGCGATGCGCTGGGACGACGGAGTAGTCCTGACGGCTCAAAACTTCATGTTCGGCGTGAAAAGACAGGATGGACTTCTCAGTACCACCGTCACGGAGTCGACGAATCGCTATAGGTGCCAACAGCGCAACCCAAAAAAGGGCCAGCACAATTAGCAGCATTCGGCCTGCTCTAGGTGGCGTCGCGTTGACATTGCCATAAATTTACTGTTGAAGTCTGAATTATTGGTGGATACACCTTTGGCAATCAGGTCCCGAGTTTGACGAATGCGCGAGGATAGTTAGCCTTCGTGAAGCCCGCACTCTTCCTTGTCGAGACCTACCCATCGACCAGAGCGTCGATCACCAGGGACCTGTGGCTTGAGTGTCATCGCGGCGCAACCGATCGACGCGTAGCCTTCGGCCCAAAGTGGGTGCTCGGGCAGCTCGTGGCTCTTGAGGTAGTACTCGACGTCATCGTCACTCCACGTCGCCAAGGGGTTGACTTTCACGAGGCCGAATTTCTCATCCCACATCAGGGTTTTCATCGAGGCACGCGACGGCGCGTCCACACGCTTCACCGACGTAATCCACGCCGAACGACCATCGAGCGCGCGTCCCAGTGGTTCTACTTTTCGAAGCTCGCAACAGTTCGCAGTGCCACAGGGCGACGCGGCAGCGTCGGGACCCGGCACGGTGCGCGTCACGCTGAGCGACCACTCGTTCGTCATCCGATCGGTGAAGTCGAGTGTCTCTTGAAAGTGCCCCCCGGTGTCGAGGAAGATGATTTCCGTCGCCGGTCGTAGTTCATGCACCATGTGCAAGAGCGCCACGTCCTCGAATGAGCAGGCCATCGCGACGTCGTCGTGAAAGCGATCGAAGGTCCACTTGAGGATGTCGAGTGGCGTCGAGCGCTCGAAGCGATCGTTGACGTCCTCGAGTTCACTCAGGAGGTCTGAAGCTGGTGTCATCAGGGCCATTCTCACGGAAGTCTTAGATTGTCTAGTGCATTACTAGAATACAATTAGTCCACGGAAACATGACCACGACCTTGCA
>PLNQ01000051.1 GCA_003141815.1 Acidimicrobiaceae bacterium
GCAGTTCGGGCACCTGATCGGCCCCGATCTCGACGAGGACGTCGCGTACGGCGGCGATCTGTTCTTCGGCGTTGTCGCTCGCGCCGTCCACCACGTGCACCAAGAGGTCCGCAAGCTGCACCGATTTCAACGTACTCATGAACGCTTCCACGAGTTCGTGGGGCAGGTTCGAGATGAAGCCGACCGTGTCGGTGAAGAGGACGGTCTCGCCCCCGGGTAGTTGGCGCTGGCGCGTGCGCGGGTCCAAGGTGACGAAGAGTCGATCCTCTACTTCGACCCCCGCGCTCGTCAAGGCGTTCAACATTGAGGACTTACCCGCGTTGGTATAACCCACCAACGTCACTTCGCGGTGGCGCCCTCGCTCACGACCCTGGCGCTGGACTTGGCGCGTGCGATCGATCTCCTTGAGTTCGTTGCGGATGTGGTGAATGCGATGGACGAGTCGACGTCGGTCAACTTCGAGTTGCGTTTCTCCAGGACCGCGCGAACCAATGTGGCCGGCCTGTTGGGACAGTGAGCCGCCGGCTCTACGTAGACGCGGCAGTCGGTACTCGAGGAGTGCCAGTTCGACTTGAGCCTTGCCTTCGGGCGTACGGGCGTTCTGGGCGAAGATGTCGAGAATGACCGCGGTGCGGTCGATGGCGGTGCGCCCGAGGATCTTTTCGAGATTTCGCTGCTGCGCCGGAGAGAGGTTGTGTTCGAAGACCACCGTGTCCGCGTCTAGCGCTAGACAGATCTCGCGCAGTTCTTGCACCTTGCCCGATCCGAGGAACGTCGCCGGGTCGGGACTGTCGCGGCGCTGAGCGACGCGCGCGACGATGTCGGCGCCCGCGGTGTCGACGAGCAGCGCGAGCTCGTCGAGCTGATGGTCGAGATCGTCTGCGCTGACACCGGGGAACTGCACCCCAACGAGCACGATCTTCTCTCGAAACGTACGGTCAATCAGTGTGCTTGGAACGTACGTCAAGCTTCGAGCCACTCCACGTTCGCCACGAACTGCACCGGACCACTCAAGGTGGCTTCGTTACCATCAAACGCAACGCGCAGCGCACCCCCGGGATTCTCTACCGTTACGACGTCGCCAGAGAGTCCCGCCCGACGCGCCACGGCAGCGACCGCGCACGAACCCGTGCCGCAGGCCAGCGTCCAGCCCACGCCGCGTTCGATCACGCGAATTGACAAGTGGTCGACACCGAGCACGCTCAAAAACTCCACGTTCGCTCCCCCGACCTGCGCGGAAAGTTTCGCCGCGAGGTCTTCGCGCGCGGCGTCACTCCACGAGGCGTCGTCGAGCACGACCACGTGGGGATTACCCACGTTCGCCACGCCAAAGGCACCCTCGATCGATTCCTCGAAGGTCACGTCACCCATGGCGACACTCCCGTAGCCCGAGTTCTCGTCCATGGTGAGTTGCACGCTCCGCGTCCCCGCAGCCGTTTCGACGTCCAAGGTCTCCCACGTGGCGTTCGTCGAACGGCGAACGGCCGCGGCAAAACAGCGAATACCGTTGCCCGACATCTCGGCCATCGATCCATCGGCGTTATAGAGGACCATCGTCACGACCGGTCCGAGCGTCGCCACCAGTAGTCCGTCGGCGCCCACGCCGGTGGTGCGATGGCAGAGCGCACGAGCGCGCGCGGGCGTCCACCACGGCGAAAGTCCGTCTTCTTGCACGTCCACGAGAAAGTCGTTTCCCGCACCGTGCCACTTTTGGAGCGTGCGCAATGTCACCGATCTAGTCTCCCACGAACCCGTCGGCACCACTCAACACCTCGAGAAGGCGACGCTTGGCGTGCGCCACGTCGCTGAACCACTCGACGCGAGGGTCCCGGCGGAACCATGAACGCTGTCGACGGGCCAGTTGGCGACTGCGCGTGACGGCGTCCCTGACGCACTCCTCGAGGGGCGCCGCGTCTTCAAGGTGGCGCAGTAGTTCCCGGTATCCAACGGCTTGGCGAGCGGTGCGCCCGAGCCCGCCGGGCGCTCGCAACAGTCCTTCAATCTCGTCGAGCAGCCCCCGGTCCATCCACGATCGGAAACGCCGTTCGATGCGTTCATCGAGCACCGCAACCTCACAGTCGAGTCCGACCTGCACCACGCGCACGGGACCGTACTGCAAGAGTCCCTCACCGTAGGAGGAGAAGGGGCGCTTCGCGCCCAGGGTCACTTCGAGCGCGCGCACGATGCGCCGTTCGTTCGTCGCCTCGAGGCGACTGGCCGCGAGCGGATCGAGTTCGACGAGCTCGTCGTAGAGGGCGCGGAGATTCTCTTCGGCGCGCGCTTCGAGCGTGCGGCGAATCTCGGGATAGCGAGCGGGAATGTCCAGGTCATCGAGAACGGCGCGACCGTAGAGTCCGGTGCCGCCAACGTAGAACGCTCGGTGACCTGCGTCGGCGATATCCGTCACCGCCTGCTTCGCTTCGCGCTGAAACTGCGCGACGGTGAACTCCTCATCGGGACTCACGAGATCGAGCAAGTGGTACGAGACCTCGTCGCGTTCTTCTCGCGTGGGCTTCGCCGTGCCGAGGTCCATTCCCCGGTAGACGCCCATCGCGTCCACACTGAGGAGCTCGATGATTCCCTCGCTCTCGCGTGCGACCTCGTGCGCCAACGCCGATTTACCCGAGGCCGTTGGTCCGACGAGCGCCACCGCCGATGTCGTCGCTTTCGTCACGTCGAGAGCAGTGGCACGCGAATCTTGTGGCGAGGAGCTCTCAGGACCGCGTTCAACTCGCCCATCAAGTAATAGGGCGCGCCGTAGGTGACGTCCACACTGACCAGAGATCCCGTGCGCGCGGCGTTCTCGGTGACGGGAAAGTGGATCAACTTGCCCTGACGGGTACGACCCGAGATCATCTGGTCGTTGCGTCGCGACGGTCCTTCGACGAGCACCTCTTCGCGCTTTCCCACTCGAGCTTGATGGTGGCGTAGTGCCGAGCGATCCGTGACGTCCTTCAGGCGTTCGAATCGAGTTTTGATGACGTCAGACGCGACGAAGTCCTCTCCCATCGCGGCCGCGCGCGTTCCTTCGCGAGGCGAAAAGATAAAGGTGTAGGCGAGATCGAACTCGCAGGCCGCCACGACCTCGAGGGTCTCGTCGAACTCACGGTCTGTCTCGCCGGGAAAGCCCACGATTAGGTCGGTCGTTACCGAGAGTTCGGGAATCGCCGCCCTCGCGGCCGCGAGTTTTTCCACGTATCGTTCGACGCTGTAGCCCCGACGCATTGCCGTCAAGACGCGATTCGACCCCGACTGCAGCGGCAGGTGCAACTGATTGCAGACGCTCTTCGTCTCGGCCATGGCGGCGATGGTCTCGGGGCGAAGGTCCTTCGGGTGCGGACTGGTGAATCGAATCCTCTCGATGCCCTCGACCTCACCGAGGGCGCGCAGCAACTCGGCGAACAGTGGACGTCGCCCGGTGATGTCGCGACCGTAGGAGTTCACGTTCTGGCCGAGCACGGTGATCTCGGTGACGCCCGAGCTCGCCAGCATCGTCGCCTCATTGATCAGATCCACGAGAGGTCGACTGATCTCGCGCCCGCGCACGCTCGGCACGATGCAGTACGCGCACGTGTTGTCACAGCCCGTCTGAATTGTCATCCACGCGGCAAACGGCAGTTCGCGAACGGCGTAGAGTGCGGGCGCCATATCGCGACTGGTCACCGGGTCGGGCGCGTCCAAGATCTCCACCAAGGGACCTTCTGTGCGCGAGCGTCGCAGGAGCGACGGAGCGGAGGCGAGGTTGTGGGTCCCAAAGACCACGTCCACCCAGTTTGCGCGCTCGAGGATGGTGCCGCGATCCTTTTGGGCCATGCAGCCCCCGACGGCGATCTGCAGTTCGGGTCGCTCTTCCTTCAGTGCCTTCAGCTGTCCGAGCGCGCTGTAGAGCTTGAGGTCGGCGTTCTCTCGAATGGTGCAGGTGTTCAATACGATGACGTCGGCGTCGGCGTCGCTCGTGGCTGGTACGAGACCGTCCGCCACCAACAGGCCAGCCAGTCGCTCGGAGTCGTGCTCGTTCATCTGACAGCCGAAAGTGCGAATTGCGAACGATTTGGGTGTTGCCACTCCACAAGCCTACTGAGCGAGTTCGCTCTCACTCACGGTGGAGTCGAGCATCACGCCCGCACCGGCCACCACCACACAACCGAGTCCCACGAGGTCCCATCCGCGCGCCACTTGGTTCAGCAGCAACCAACCAATGAAGAACGCCACCGCGGGATCGCCCGCCATTAGCACGCCCGCAATCGAAGGCTTGAGACGTCGTAGTCCCTCGAGTTCGGCGCCGAAACCAAGTGCGATCGCCACGACTGCCACGATCGAGAGCCGTAGCAAAGTGTCAGGATGATTCACGAGCTTCCCACTCGCTCCGAGTGAGAGAGGCAGCGTCAGTACGGCCGCGACCGACATCGACACCGCTAGTCCTCCGAAGCCCTTCGTCGTACCGCCCACGCGTTGCGAGGCGAAGATGTACGCGGCCCAACCCAGTCCCGCCCCCGCGGCGAAGAGAACACCGACGAAGGTGAGGCCGCTACCTGGTCGCGTGAGGGCCACGACGCCCAAACCAGCGAGCGCGACGAACATGAGGTGTCGCGGCGTGCGTTTGCCAAGTGCGGCCACGCAGAACGGTCCGAGGTACTCAATGGCCACCGCGCCGCCAAGGGGAATGCGCGCGATGGCTTGGTAGAAGCAAAGATTCATGAAGGCCGTCGTCGCCCCGAGCGCGAGGGCGCCCAACCACTGGCGCTTCGTCCAGTGGCGCACGTTGGGTCGAGTGAGCGCGAGGAGGACTAGTGCACCGAGAAGGAAGCGCCACGCACTCGTCGCCGAGGGGCCGATGACGTGAAAGACGGGAATGACGATCGCGGCGGTCCACTGTATGAGCACCGCCCCGAGCAGCATGAAACCCGCGCCACTCAGTGTTCGTCCGGCAACGCGGTGGTCCACTGGGCTCAACGGGTGACCAGTCCCGTGCGGTCCGCGTCGAGCACGTGCACGTCACCGTGAATGGACTGCTCGTGCAAGAAGTTCGTCGCGGCCTTCGCCACGTCGAGCGCGGTGTCGTTCGTCACGAGACCCAACATCCNNGATGAACCCGAGCCCGACCAGCACGAACCGGCAGCGCCACTTTCGCGCAACAGCGAGAGCAGGGGCGCCGCGAACGGAAGTAGCTCCGTCCGATAGGGCTGATGAAGAAAGTCATCCATGGCAGCGGCGACGAACTCGTGATGGTTCGCGAGTCCGGCGACCAGCAGTCCGAAGGCGTTCAAGTTCTGCACTGCGTCGTGAAAGGGCACGTCCGTGGGCAGGACCCGACGCGCATTCGCGGTGTCGAGCTCAACGTCGGGAACGACGACGACGAATCGCCACGAGTCGTCGAGCGGAAGTTGGCGGGCCGTCACCACGTCCTCAGGTGACACGCTCGCCACGACCAAGCCGCCAAGCATCGACGCCGCCGCGTTCTCGGCGTGCCCGTCGACATGCGCGCCGACGGCGAGGGGGTCAACGGCGCCGGCAGCAGCAGCAGCAGCAACGGCGAGGGCCGCTGATGATCCGAGTCCCCTCGACAGCGGAATCGTCGACGTGACTCGCATGGCGAAGTTGGTGTGACCGAGGACGCTTCGCGCTACTTGCACGCCGAGGTGGCGCTCGTCGTCGAATCGGCCCGCGCCACAGCCGTCACTCACGATGCTGAGGCTGTCGGCCGGCTCCAGTGACACCTCGACGTAGAGCGTCAGGGCGACGGCGAGGGTGTCAAAACCCGGGCCGAGATTGGCAGAACTGGCGGGAACGCGCGCGAACATTACGTCAGCGTAGGCGCTCGAGCAGCGTGGGCGGTGAGAGACCGCCGAGCGCGCGAAGAGTGAATGTGTGTCTCTTCACGCCCTTCACGATGAGATATCCAACCACCTCTCCGCGATGAATCGACGACGTGAAGTGGCGAAGACGAACGGTCACGCTGAGCTTTCCCTGCGCGGGCCACCACCACACCTCGCGCTGTTGGGTCAGTCCAAAGCCCACGCGACGGCCCGTGTAGGCGATCTCGCCAATTGCTCGGTTCTTCACGAACGTGTGGTGCAGGCGACTCGCGACCGCCGAGTTCGCCAGCGCCAACGCCGCCGCCCCCGCCGGACCAAGAAGATCGCCCCCTCGTTGATCGAGCACCACGGCGTAGAGGACTTTCGTCGACGTTCCGTCGTTGAACGTCACCGCCATGACGTCGCAGCCCCCCGCTTCCGTGGTGCGCCCGGACTTCACACCAATAACGTTGTCGATGCCGACGTACGGCGTGAATGAGGTGACGGTCCCGGCCACGGGCAAGGTCACGCTGGGTTGGATCACGATCGATCGAACGAGCGGCGATTTCATAATGAGCACCGCGAGTTTTGCCTGTTCGAGTGCGGTGGAAACCGACAGTGGCGAGAAACCCGTCACGTCGTCGTAGTGGGTGCGGGTGAGTCCGAGCGTCGCCGCTGCTTGATTCATCAACGCGATGAAGGCGACGTTGGTGCCGGCCACCATGTTGGCGAGCATCACCGCGTAGTTGCCCGCGGAGTGGACGAGGACCCCGTTCAAGAGGTCCTTCTCGCAGAGTTGTTCACCGGCGGTGACGAGCACGCTCGACTCGTTGAGCTTCACCATTGCTTGGTAGGTCGTCACGTCGTTACTAGTGACGACGACACACGGTCCCGTGGCGTTGAGACCGAGGGGCAGTCGCTTCAGCGCGACGTAGACGGTCATCATCTTGCTCAGACTCGCGATGGGCGCCACCTGTGCGTTGTGACCCTCGAGGACGTCGAGCGAAGGGATGTCGATCGCGGCCGAGCCGACCGTCGGCCACGCGAGCGCAGCCGAGGGACCTTTGAGCGATACTGCGCTCAACGACACGTACACGCTTGCCGGACGGTGCAACAGGGGTAACTGAAGACTGACGATGATCGCCGCCGCGACGACGAGACCGGTCACGAGTCCGACGAAACGCGTAAAGAGTCCGCGAAGGGCTGGACGACGGCGGTGGTTGCGGCGGGTCACGAAACTAGAGCGAAGTCTGTTGATCGTACTGCTCAGGCGTGACGAGAACCTTGCGCGACTTCGAGCCGTCGCCCGGGGCGACGACGCCCTCCTCTTCGAGTTGGTCCATAATGCGTCCGGCACGGGCAAAGCCGACGCGTAGTTTTCGCTGCAGCATCGACGTCGAACCGGTCTGCGTGCTGATCACGAGGTCGCGGGCCTTGCGCAGTACTTCATCGTCGTCGTCGCCCGAACCTCCGCCCGACGAAGAGAGCCCCCCGCTCAGGGGCACGTCGAGCGCCACCACCGTTTCGCGCCGTCCGCCCTGGGCACGCCACGCGTCGACGACGCGACGCACCTCGTCTTCGGAGACCCAGGGTGACTGGAGTCGACGTGCAATGTTGCTCGACGCAGTGACGAGCAGCATGTCGCCCTTGCCGATGAGTCGCTCGGCACCGGCCTGGTCCAAGATGACGCGACTGTCCGCGAGCGAGGACACCGCGAAGGCCATTCGACTGGGAACGTTCGCTTTGATGACGCCCGTGATGACGTCGACGCTCGGGCGCTGGGTCGCGAGAACCAAGTGAATACCGACCGCACGGGCCATCTGGGCGATCCGCACGACGGACTCCTCCACGTCGCGCGCGGCAACCATCATGAGGTCGTTCAACTCATCGACAACGATCACGATGTAGGGCAACTCTTCGGGGCCTGGCGCCGGCTCGGCGTCCGAAGGCAGACCCGTCGCGCGCTCGATGGCGTCGGCGGCCAATTCGCGGGTCGTGGGTTCCGGCGTCAATTCACCCTTGGCGATCATCTGCTGATAACTCGTGATGTCGCGTGCGCCACTCTCAGCCAAGAGGTCGTAGCGTCGTTCCATTTCCTTCACGGCCCAGGCGAGCGCCCCGGCCGCCTTCTTCGGATCGACGACCACAGGCGCCAACAAGTGCGGCAGGTCGTTGTACTGTCCCATTTCGACCCGTTTGGGGTCGATGAGCAAGAGGCGCAGCTGGTCCGGCGTGGCCCGCATCACCAGCGCGGTGATGAGGGAGTTCATGGCGGAACTCTTGCCGGCGCCGGTGGCGCCCGAGATCAGTACGTGGGGCATCTCACCGAGATTCACGACCACGGTCTTGCCCGAGATGTCGCGCCCAATAGGCACATCAAGGGGGTGCGTGGCGGCGATCGACTCTTCGGACGCTAAGACGTCACCCAAGGCGACGAGTGAGCGTTGTCGATTCGGCACCTCGACTCCAATGGCCGATCGCCCAGGAATCGGCGCGAGGATCCGCACGTCGGGTGACGCCATGGCGTACGCAATGTCCTTGTTCAACGACGTCACGCGCGAGACCTTGACGCCTGGTCCCAGTTCGAGTTCGAATCGCGTCACCGTGGGGCCAACGGTGTAACCCAAGAGCAACGTCTCCACGCCGTGCGCCGCGAGGGCGTCCACGAGTTCTTCACCTGCGGCATCGGTCAATGATCGGTCGAGTTTTTGATCCCTGGTTCGTTGCAGCAGCGACAGCGATGGCAACTCCCACGCGCTCGGCACCGGTACGTGCCGCGGTCGCTTGGCGGGGGCCGCTCGTGTCGGCGCCTCGAGTTCATCGAGTTCGTCCGATTCGTCCTCGACGTAATCGAACCCGGGCTCGACCTCTTCTTCCTCATACTCGTCGTACACGAAGGGCTCGGGCTCGCGACGCCGATCCCCCACCGTTTCGGGGACTTCCTGGTCCGCTTCGTCACGGACCTCGCGCTGGGGCCGGATCATCCACCACCTCGCGAGCACCCGACCGACCGCGCGCAAAAAGGCACCCCCGCCGACGAGTAATGCACGTAGACCGACACCGGTCGTCACCATCGTTGCGACGACGAGCAACGCGAAGAAGACGACGATCGCGCCGGCGACGCCGAGCCCTTTCGCGAGTCCCCCACCAACCCCGACGCCGAGCCAACCGCCCGCGCGTCCCAACACTTTCGTTGTTGCGTGCACGCCAGGTCGACCCGACGCGAGGTCGGCAATACCACTTATTGAGACCAGTCCAAGGACGACGCCCCAGACCACTCGCGGACGATCGAACTCGATCTTTCCCCACACCATGGCGACGCCAAGTGCCAAGAGGATAACGGCCATCGCGAAGCGCCCCACGCCCAGAACGTCGGAGAGCACACGCGATATCGCGCGACCGACGGGTCCGAGCGCTCCCACTTCTGCCAGGGCCACGAAGAGCCCCACCACGAGCAGGGCCACCACCGAGAGGTCGCGTTGGTGTCGCTGCCAGACGTTCGGGGCATCGGAGGGCGCGCGTCGCCCCGATGTGCGCTTTACCGCCTTTCTTACCGGTTTCTTTTGGTGCCGCGCTTGTGCCACAACCCTCTAACTTACTAATGACTTGTTCACTTCTTGAACCACTCGTCCGATTCACGTGCTGTGAACAGTTTGCGGTCCCACCCTGTGCGCTTTATCGACAAATCGAATCACGTGGCGGACTTAGGATGATCGCGTGTTCACCCACTGGGACGTGACGGCAATTCATCGGTGGCCGTTCAGCGCTCTCGTAGCGTCGACGATTGTCGCTTCGGCCCAGCCCCGAGTGAACCGGCGTCGATGTTGAACCTCCGCCAACGAGCCAACGGCACGCCTGAAATCAGACTCTCCATCCGCGCCGGTTTCTGTCTGAGCGCACCACTCGTGGTGGGTCTCATTATCAATCAGCGCTCGTACGGCATCGTCTTTGCCATCGGCGCGCTCTGGGCGATAAGTCAAGACGGACTCGACGAGTGGCGCGTTCGTGGCCCGCGTCTGTTTTGGGTTGCCGTGGCCGCGACCGTTGGCGTGGCGATGGGTGCGACGTTCGTTGGTCATAACAGTGGCGCCGCGGCCCTGGTGGTGTTCTTCGGCGCCGCGGCGCTCATCGCGGGCTTCGTCGAGGCTTCGAACCGGGCTTCGCAGGGCGCCTACCTTCTCATCGGATCGATCATTGGTGCCGGTCTGCGCTTTAGCGGCAGAGTGTGGCAGTCCTGTCTTTGTATTGCGCTTGGATCGCTGTGGGTCTACACCGTCGCGGCCCTGATAGATCGAAGGAAACGCCTCGCCAACCAACGAGTCTTTCTCTCGCAGGCTTTTGACGCCCTCGCGTCCCTCGTCGAGGCCTCGGACACGTCACGTTTCTATACCGTGCGAGCGCGGGCGGTCACCACGCTCGACGCGGCCCAGGACGTCGTCGGCAGTCGTCAACGTCGTGGTGGCAGCGCCGAAGAGGTGGCGCTGCATCAATGTTTGATCGTGGCGCTTCGCTGCGGTGAAGTGGTCTCCTACCTCGAAGGAAGGCACCTTCGTGCCGACCCGTCGGTCTCCGCGTCGCTGCGCGGCGTCGCGGGCGCACTGAAGAACACGACGGGTCTCGACGCCGTGGCGCTGCTGCGCGATCTGC
>PLNQ01000059.1:0-2787 GCA_003141815.1 Acidimicrobiaceae bacterium
GAGTAGCCGGTGCCGAAGTCGTCGATGGCCAGTTCGATGCCGAGGTGTTCGAGATCTTCGACAATGCTCATCGTTTTGCCAATGTCGCGGAGCGCGGTGTGCTCGGTGAGTTCAATGACGAGCTTCTCCGGTGCCAGGCTCTTTTCTAGGAGCATCTCCTCGATGATTGACACCAAGTCTGGTTGGGCGAGTTGGCGCGGCGAGAGATTGACCGTGACGAAAGGCGAGGTACCACGAGCACCCCTTCGTGCCCACGAGCTCGCGGCGGCAATGGACTGGCGCAACGCGAGAAGGTTGAGTTCCACGATGAGGTCGCTGCGCTCAGCCACGGGAAGAAAGACATCGGGCGCGATCCGCTCGCCTTTGCTGGTGCGCCAGCGCATCAGTGCCTCAAAGCCATCGACCTCCTCGGTAGCGAAGTTGACAATTGGCTGAAAGTGCATTGAGATCTCTCCGTTACGAAGGGCGTGACGAAGTTCTTGAGTGAGTGAGAAACTTCTCATCGCTCGTTGATGCATGTCGGGCGTGAAGAAGACACAACTGCCTCGGTGGTGACGCTTCGCTTCATACATGGCGGCGTCCGCGTCGCGCAGACAGTCGGTATTGCCCAAGCTCGTCGAATCACATATCACGATGCCAACGCTGGCGCGCTGCTCGATGTTGATTCCGTCGATTATAAATGTCTGGTCAAATTCACCCAATAGGCGCTTGCTTATCTGTCGGACCTCGTCTTCACTCGTGAGTCCTTCGGTGAGATAAAGAAACTCGTCACCCCCAAATCGACTGAGCGTGTCGGACGGGCGAGTCACCGCGTCTAACCGACGAGCAACTTCTACGAGGAGTTTGTCTCCCGCGAGATGGCCGTGAGAATCGTTTATCTCTTTAAAGTCGTCTAGGTCGAGCATCATGACTGCGCCGATCCCACCGTTACGAGAGGTCCTCGCGTATGCCTGGGAGAGCCGGTCCTCGAAGAGCAGTCGGTTCGCGAGCCCGGTCAGTGGATCGTGAAGCGCTTGATGACGCAGATCGGCTTCGAGTTCGTTTCGGTGCAAGAAAGAGATCTCCAGTCGTGCGAGGCCGTCTTCTAGTTTGAGGGATTGGCTCCTCACCCGTTGAAACATCCATAACACTCGCAGACCGATGGCCGCGAAGACCGCGACGGAAATAGTGGAAATGGCGAGAACGTCTACCGAGAGGCGAAACGATGTGGTGACGACGAGAATGGCGGGAGGAATAAACCCGGCCAGCAACACGTAAGGTAACCGACTTCGATAGATGGCCTCCGTTCTTTGACTCGTGACCTCAGTTCCTTCGACCCGGAACGTTCCTTCGACCATCGACGGGTGTAGAGCGGCGGCGGCGATCAGCACGTATTCCGCGAGGAGAAATGCGTCGACGAAACTCCCTGAGACGTAGTTGTTGTGCAGGACCAAGAGGTCATAAATGAAGTCGCCGAGGAACATGACCAAAATGGCTGACGAGAGGAGTCGGTGAAAGACGAACCTCGGTTGCCGGAAGAGCAGCGCATGGAAAACGATGAAAATTAAGCCAATATCCATCATTGGGTAGGCCAAGTTGACGATCATTCCGAAGGTGGTCAAAGTCGAGTCGCGGACGTAAGAACTCATGAGGAACTGCCACGAGATGGCCAACGCGCCCAGCGAGACAATGACGCCGTCGGCGCCTTGTTCTCGCGACGAACTGGTGGCCCGCTGACGGGTGAGTCGTAGGACACCCGCATAGAGAAAGGGATAACCGGCCAAGTAGAACGCGTCGGCGTAGGACGGGTACGGAACGGTTTCGTGAAGAATGAAGTTGTAGATGTCGTAAATATTGTCGCCCACGGTAAAGCAGGTACCGGCAAGGGCGATGAGGTACCAACCGAGGCGTTCTTTCGGACGGTGCGTCTTGACACCCACGAGGATGCACGCAACGGACGCGGCACCGAGCACCGAGTACGTCACGTCCTGATTCAATACGTTGGGGAAGACGAAATAAGTGACGATTAAGCACGAGCCAACAATGAGGACGATCTTCCATCCTTCAGCTGTAGCCTTTCCCATTCAATCTCGCTTATCGCCAACCACAGATCTGGTAACTCAAATCAATGCTAGAGCAGTCGTACGGTGTTCGTGGCCGGATCTCGTTCCCACTGAAAGGCCGTGTCGTGAGGTTCTCCAGCGGCCAGCCCTCGAGTTTTGGATCATCCCCTGTGAAGTGACTCGCGCGCGATCGCATGGAGACGAAGAACGCAAGATGTAACGGTGTCGATTCGTCTGGCACTCGGTGTTGGTTAAAGCCAAAAGGTATAGCGCTCCAATCCCGTTAGGCTGGCCCCATGTGCGGCATCATCGGGGTCGTTGGATCCCCCGAAACTCTGGAGACACTGCTCGAGGGACTCGCTCGTTTGGAGTATCGCGGCTACGACTCAGCTGGCGTAGCGCTGGTGCGCCCCGGCGAGACCTGGCGGGCACGCACCGCGGAAGGAACCGAGTCAGTGAGGGCCCTGCGCGAAGAGTGCGACCTCGCGCCGCGTGGATTCTCTTCCGGCATCGGTCACACCCGATGGGCCACTCACGGCGGTCCGGAGACCATGAACGCGCACCCGCACCTTGACTGCTCGGGCAACATCGCCATCATCCATAACGGCATCATCGAGAACCACGCCGATCTGCGGGAACAACTCGAGTCGCGCGGCCACGTCTTTAGTTCTCGTACCGACTCCGAGGTGCTCGCGCACCTCATCGAAGAGTCCCGCTCCAACGGATTCGAACTCATCGAGGCCGT
>PLNQ01000059.1:2798-20499 GCA_003141815.1 Acidimicrobiaceae bacterium
GACGAGATCGTTCGCCTGGCCCCCGAAGGTTTTCGTGCTGTTGACCTCGATGGCGTGCCCGTACACCTGCACCCCCTCTCCGTCGACTGGGACTTGGAGACGGCCGAAAAGGGCGGTTACGACGACTTCATGACCAAGGAGATCAACGAACAGCCCGACGCCATCCGATCGACGTTGCTCGATCGCCGTCGACGCGACGGCACGATCACCTTCGATGAACTGCGAATCTCTGACGAGGAACTTCGTGACGTGAAGCGCGTGGTCATCGTCGCCGCGGGTACCTCGCACCACGCCGGTCTGGTCGCCAAGTACGCCATCGAGCGCTGGGCGAGGGTGAGCGTCGAGGTCGACATCGCAAGTGAGTATCGCTACCGCGACCCCATCGTCGAGATCGGCACGCTCGTCATTGGCATCTCGCAAAGTGGCGAGACCATCGACACGATTCAGGCCATTCGCGAAGCGAAACGTCGAGGGGCGCGCGTCGTCGCCGTGACGAACATCGTCGAGTCCTCGCTCGCGAGAGAGTCTGACGCCGTGATCTACACCCGTGCCGGACTCGAAGTGTCCGTCGCGTCCACCAAGGTCTTCCTGGCTCAAGTGGCCGCGCTCGAACTCCTGGCCCTTCGCCTCGCCCAACTACGAGACACGGTTCCCGCGAGCGACGTCGACGCGCACTTTCTCGGTCTGAACGCCGTCGCGGCGCAGGTCGCCACCGTGCTCACTCGTCGCAGCAGTGTCGAGGACGTCGCCAAACAGCTGCTTGGTGCCCGAGACTTCTTCTTCCTCGGTCGCCACGTCGGTTTTCCGACGGCTCTGGAGGGAGCGTTGAAGCTCAAGGAACTCTCGTACTTGCACGCGGAGGGCTACCCGGCCGGCGAACTGAAGCACGGACCGCTCGCCCTCATCGAGCCGGGTGTCGTCGTCGTCGCCGTCGTCACGGACCCGGCGATGCACGAAAAGATGCTGTCGAACTTGGCCGAGGTGAAAGCCCGCGGTGCCACCGTGGTGGCGGTAGCGACCGATGACGACGAGTCCATCGCAGCGATCGCCGACTACGTGTTGCGCGTACCCGCGACCGAACCGATGTTCTCGCCCATGGTGGACGTCGTGCCCTTGCAACTCTTCGCCTACGCAATGGCGCGAGGACTTGGTCGCAACATCGACCGACCGCGCAACTTGGCGAAAACCGTGACGGTGGAGTAGTGACGACACGTAATGTCGGCGTCGACGTCGTGGACGTCGCGCGATTCACCTTGGCGCTGGAGCGCCACCCCCGCCTCGCGGAGCGTCTCTTCACTGACGGTGAACGTCGTGACGCGAAGGCGCGACCCGAACGACTCGCGGCGCGCTTCGCCGCGAAGGAAGCCGTTCTGAAGACGTTTCGTGTTGGGATCGGCGCGACGCCGTGGCGTTCCATAGAAGTGACGACGGACGACTCTGGTGCGCCGAGCGTGCTCCTGCACGCGCCAGCCCTCGAACTCGCTCGGGCCGCGGGCGTCGAGACCTTGCACCTCTCCATGACACACACGCACGTAACGGCCGCCGCCTTCGTCGTCGGATCATCAATGAAAGACGAGACCGGTGCCCGTTGAAGGGGTACGCCGTCCCGCGTGGGCGGAGATTTCAGCCTCGGCCATTGCCCACAACGTTCGCGCGCTGAAGTCGGTCATGGGCGACTCATCGTTCTGTGCCGTCGTGAAGGCCAACGGCTACGGACACGGCGCGCCCTTGGCCGCGAAGGCCGCGCTCGACGGGGGTGCCGACTCGTTGGCGGTGGCAATCGTGGACGAGGGGATTGAACTTCGCGGCGCGGGTGTGACGACGGCAATACTGCTGCTCGCGGAGATCCCGCCGGAGACGATTCCGGACGCGCTTGCGCACGAACTGACCCTCACTATTGGCTCACTCGACGGCGCAAGGGCAGCCGTCGCGTCGGCCGAGAAGATCGGCGGACGACACCGCGTGCACGTAAAAGTGGATACCGGCATGCACCGCATGGGCGTCGCACCCGATCATGTCGACGGAGTCGTCGACGTGCTGCTCGCTTCGCCGGCCATCGATCTCGAGGGTCTGTACACGCACTTCAGCGTGGCCGATGGCTCGAGCGCCGAGGATCGTGCCTTTACTCGTACGCAGATCAAATCGTTCGACGAGGTCGTCGCGGCATTAGCTTCACGTGGCGTGGCGCCCCGGGTCGTGCGCAGCGCGAACTCCGCCGGAGCGCTGGGCTACCCCGAAGCACGCCAATCGATGGTGCGCGTGGGTCTCTCGCTCTACGGGTATCTGCCGCAAGGGTGGCTCTCAGGCGCGCTCGAAGAGAAGAAGCAGAAACTCGAAGCCGCGTTATCCCTTCGTGCCCAGGTCGTCGCGGTTCGCCGCGTCGTCGCGGGAGAGCGTCCGAGCTACGGGCGAAGTCGCGCACTCGAACACGACGCCACCATTGCGACGGTGCCCTTCGGTTACGCCGGCGGCTACCCCCGCCGACTCTTCGAGGCCGGTGCTGACGTCTTGATCAACAAAAGGCGCTACCCGCTCGCGGGCAACGTGACGATGGATCAACTGCTCGTCGACGTGGGCGACGACGTCGTGGCACCGGGTGACGACGTGGTCCTCCTTGGGCGACAAGGTGACGAGGCGATCACGGCCGAGGACTGGGCCAACTGGGCCAATACCATCACCTGGGAGATCCTCTGCGGCATCGGGGCCCGCGTACCGCGGGTACTCGTGGAGTGAGTGGTGACCGAGTTCGAGGGGTTATCGACGTGTGTGCGCTGTGGTCTCTCTGCCACGCGTCAGCGGGTCGTCATTGGCTCGGGACCGATGACGGCGCGACTCATGATCGTTGGTGAAGCACCTGGTCGAACGGAAGATGAGGGTGGCGCGCCCTTCATTGGTCGCAGCGGCAAATTGCTCTTCACGTTGCTAGAAGAAGAGGTTGGTCTCACTCGCGAAGAGTGCTACGTCACGAACGTCGTCAAGTGCCGCCCGCCGGCGAACCGGACGCCGACCCCCAAAGAGATCGAGACGTGTCGACCATGGCTCATCGAACAGCTGGATCGGGTCTCGCCGCGATTCATATTGACGCTCGGCAACACCGCGGGTCGCGCCATCTTCTCGTACCAATCAGGTATTGGACAGGTACACGGACACGTGTTTCGCTCGGGCCAGATCCAAGGAGTGCCGACCTATCACCCGGCAGCTGCTCTGCGCGGAGGACCAAGCGTGGTCGACGTCATGCGCGGCGACCTCGGGGTCGTGCGTCGTTTGTTGGAGAGCGCGTGAGCTGGCGACGGTACTGCGCCACGGCGGAAGACACCAAAGTGGCCGGCGAGGAGTTCGCTTTGGCTCTACGACCGGGCGACGTCATCTTGCTCTCGGGTCAACTTGGCGCGGGTAAGACCACCTTCGCACAAGGTGTCGCGCAGGGACTTGGCGTCGTCGAACGCGTCACGAGTCCGACGTTCACCATGGTTCGCGAACACGAGGCCGTGAATGACCGAGGAATATCGACGTTGCACCACGCCGACGTCTACCGCGTCGGCACCCTTGATGAGGTGGTGGACTTAGCCTTAGGGGAGTTGGTCGAAGAGTCGGCGGTCGCCCTCGTCGAGTGGGGGGAGATCGCGTCGTCCGTCTTTGGTCTCGACGTGATGAACGTGGACTTCTCGATTGACGAGAATGAAGGACGTGCGCTCGTGGTTTCTGGGGCACTGGCTGAGGGCCGAGGACGGGAACTCGACGTCTGGGCGGTACAGTGAACATCCTCGCCATTGAGACCGCGACGCCCGCGTGCGCGATAGCGCTACGCACGAGTGACGGCGAAGAACTCTCCTTCGTCGTGGACGACGAGCGCCACCACACTGAAGCCCTGACGCCCGGGATTCGTGACCTTCTCATCCAGGCGGGACTCACCCCGAAGGCCATCGATCGGGTCGTCGTCGACCGCGGCCCCGGACTCTTCACTGGACTGCGCGTGGGCATCGCGACGGCGATTGGCTTCGCCCTGGGCGCGAGCGCCGATCTCGTCGGGGTGACTTCGTTGGAGCTTCTGGCCCACGGAGCGAGGCGCGCTGGCGTGCGGGGCACGCTCGTCAGTGCCGTCGATGGTCGCCGTGGCGAAGTGTTCGTGCAGACCTTCGACCTCGACGACGACGTCTCGCCGGTGAGCGAGCCGACCGTGTCTGTTCCTCAGAGCGTTGTCGACGAGCGCACGAACAGCGGCGACGCCGTGACCTTCACGGGCGACGGCGTCGCCCGTTACGAGGCACTCTTTCTCACTGTCGCCACCGGCACGATCTTTGATCAACGAGTACCCCCTGCGCTCGAGGCGCTGCACCTCGGCGCTCTTCGTTCCGTTGAAGCAGAGATCGTGCCGTTGTACTTGCGAGAAGCGGACGCCGTGGCGAATTTCACGACGCGCGAACGTTCCCAGTGAGTACGTGGACAATTCGACTGGCTGAGCGGCGCGACATTCCCGATCTCCTCTCCATCGAAGTGGCGCAGTTTCCTGAACCCTGGACGCGCACGATGTTGATCGACGAGATCTCGAACCTGGCCACGCGCCGTTATACCGTCGCCGTCGAGGACGAGAAGATCGTTGGGTACCTGGGCGTGATGTACGTGATTGACGAGTTGCATGTCAACACCATTGGCATCCTGCCCGGCCACGAGGGCCAGGGGATCGCGACGTCGTTGATGAACGAGGCCTGGGGTGTCGCCAAGGGACGCGGCGTCCAGCGCGCCACGCTCGAAGTCGCCGTCTCTAATACCCGCGCGCAAGAGCTCTACTTCCGCTTCGGGTTCTCACCGGTGGGGGTGCGCAAGAACTACTACGAGCGCACGAACGAGGACGCCCTCATCCTCTGGGCCGATCTCGCTTAAGCGCCAAAGTCCGCGCTCTACGCTGGTCTAGTGACGTTGGTCCTCGGGATTGAAACGAGTTGTGACGAGACGGCGGCCGCCGTCGTGGACGAGAACTTTCGCGTCCTCTCGTCGGTCGTCGAGTCGTCGATCGATCAGCACCGCGCCTTCGGTGGGGTCGTGCCCGAACTGGCTGGTCGTGCGCACGTCACGACGATCGGACCGGTCGTTCGCCGCGCCCTCGAGGACGCCGGTCTCGACCCGAGTGATCCGGCGATCGACGGTCTGGCCGTGACCAGTGGTCCCGGACTCATCGGATCGCTGTTGGTGGGGCTGTCGACCGCAAAGGCGCTCTCGCTCGCGTGGGGTGTGCCGTTCGTCGGGGTGAATCACCTCGAAGGCCACCTCTTCGCGCCACTTCTCGAATCGAAAGATCTCGAGTGGCCCCTGATGACGCTTCTGGTGTCGGGCGGCCACAGCCTCATCGTTCGCCAAAGCGGTCCCGGTCAGCACGAAGTATTGGGCGAAACGATTGACGACGCCGCCGGCGAGGCGTACGACAAGGTCGCTCGTTGGCTAGGGCTCGGCTATCCCGGGGGACCCGAGATCGATCGACTCGCCAAGTTGGGCCTCTCCGACGCGTTGAAACTTCCCGTGTCAATGATCGGCAACGACTTCGACCTTTCCTTTTCGGGTCTGAAGACCGCGGTAGTTCGTGCCACCGAAGCGCATCGCGAGATCTCGCTCGAGGACGTGGCGGCCTCGTTTCAATCCGCACTCTGCGAACAGCTACTACGAAAACTGCGCCAGTCTCTAGAACGTTACGAAGTCCGCGGCGTCGCGCTCGCCGGCGGCGTTGCGGCGAACTCAGCGCTTCGAGCGGGCGTGACGCAGTTGGCGAAGGAGTTCGGTCTCGTGTGTCACCTGCCCACGATGGCGATGTGCACCGACAACGCTGCCATGGTCGCCGCCGCGGGTCTCTATCGACTCTCGACCGGTGCACCCAGTCAGTTGAATCTCTCTGCTCGTCCTAACTGGCAACTGGCGGACGTGTCGTGAGCGATCGCTGGGTGCCCTTGGACCTTGAAGACGTCGACGCGAATCCCTTCGTGCAGTTTCAGCGCTGGTTCGCCGAGGCGCAGGGCTTGATGCTCGAGCCTGAAGCGGTGGCGCTCGCGACCGCGACACCCGACGGTTCGCCGAGCGTGCGGATGGTCCTTCTGCGCCATCACGACGATCACTCCTTTGGCTGGTACACGAACTACGAATCGCGTAAGGGTGGCCAGTTAAAGGACAATCCCCGCGCGGCGATCCTCTGGTACTGCGAGTCCCTCGGTCGTCAGATCCGTATTGAGGGTGACGTCCAGAAGATGTCGTCGGCTGAGTCCGACGCGTACTTCGCGACACGCGCCCGCGGCAGCCAACTCGGCGCCCACGCGAGTCACCAGAGCCAGCCGTTGGATAGCCGCGAGACGCTCGAACGCCGAGTCGAGGCGCTAGCGACTGAGTTCGAAGGGCGCGACGTTCCGCGTCCGAGCGACTGGGGCGGATACCGTCTCACGCCACGAAGATTTGAGTTCTGGCAGCATCGCGACGACCGTCTCCACGATCGAGTGGTCTATCTACCTGCTGGCTCGGCCTGGCGCGTGGAACGTCAGTCGCCCTGAATCGCTGACGGTTCTGTGATCGACCGGCGGCTTCGGCGAAGTTCCAGCGGCCCAATGACGCCGACCGCGACGGTGCAAACGAGCCCGGAGAGCAAGTAGATAGTGCGTGGTGCAAAGACGGTCAGGAGGACCCCTCCCAGGACCATCGAACCGATTTCGGCGCTAGTGAACATCGCTCCGATGGCCGCGTACACGCGGCCGCGAAGCGCCTCGGGCGTTCGCACCGCAAAGAGCGTGGTCGCCGCCACGTTCACCACGCCCGCGGCGACGCCCGACGCCGCCATCAACGGGAAGATGTAAATCACTTGGTAGACGAGACCGACGGAACCGAGCATGACGCTGATGACGGCGATACTCGCGAACGACATTCTCATGAGTCCGAGGGGGCCCTGCTTAAGTCGCGTCGAGACGAGCGCACCCACGACGCTGCCACCTCCAAAGCTGGCGCCCGCTAGTCCGTAAAGAAACGCGCTGGCGTGCAACGTTCGCGTAATGAAGAAGACTTCGACGACGTTGAGCGCCCCGACGCCAGAAAAGATCACGGTGACCAGGACAACCACCGGTCGCATCAGAGGATCGCTAAAGATCAATCGAACCCCGGCGCCCAGATCGCGTTCGGGCTTCTCGAGACCCGTGGCCAGTTCACTGGGACGGCGATCAGTGCGAAGGAACAGGGTGCCTAGACCCGCGAGTGCGAAACTCACGGCGTCCACGTAGAGGGGGACACTTGTGCCGACCGCTCCGACGAGGAGTCCCCCGACGACTGGCCCGGCTGCCAAGGCGACACCCTGCACCGACTGGATGGTCGACTGTCCAACCGCGACGTTCTCTTCACCGCTCACGGCGGGCGCCAGCGCTGAGTAGCCCGGTAATGAGAACGCGACCCCGCAGGTGAGGAGGGCCATCAAGGTAATGGTCAAGACGTCGCTGTGCCAGAAGCCGATACCGACGCAAACCAGAGCCTCAGCGGCACAGAGGGACGCGAGGAGAGTCTTCGCCGGCACGTGATCGACGACGTGACCCGCTAGTGGCGCGAGGGCCACGATGGGTAACGCCCCGGCGACGGAGAGTGCGGCGATCATCCAACCGTGGCCTCCGTGGGCCACTCGGAGATACAAGGTGACCAGGGCAATTGCGTCACCGAGGACGGAGATTCCTCGGAGCGATGCCAAAAGCCTCAGGTCGCGGCGCTGTAGTGGGCTTAGGGCCACGAGTGAAGATTAGAGCCCCAGGGAATCTCTGTTGGCACTCCGCAGCGCTGGCTGCTAAATTGGCAGTCGCAAGTATCGAGTGCTAATTGCTCAGGAGGCAAGAACAATGAAGTTGCACCCACTAGAAGACCGCATCGTCGTTCGTCCCAACAGCGCTGAGGCCACCACGGCTTCGGGCCTAGTGATTCCCGACACCGCCAAAGAGAAGCCCCAGCAGGGTGAAGTGCTCGCTACCGGTCCCGGTCGTCGTACCGACTCCACCGGCGAGATCATCCCGACCGGCGTTTCGATTGGCGACACCGTCGTCTACTCGAAGTACGGCGGCACCGAGATCACGGTCGACGGCGAGGATCTCTTGATTCTCTCTAGCCGCGACGTGCTCGCGACCGTTACCAAGTAGCCCGTGACGAGCTGGGCTCGTCACTCCCTCTGAATACGAAAGAAGACAAATGTCAAAGTTATTGAAGTTTGACGAGGACGCACGACGCGGCCTCGAAGCGGGTGTCGACAAGTTGGCCGATGCCGTGAAGGTGACCCTCGGACCCAAGGGTCGCAACGTCGTCTTGGGCAAGAAGTTCGGTGCTCCCACCATCACCAACGACGGGGTGTCGATTGCTCGCGAGATTGAGCTCGAAGACCCGTTTGAGAACATGGGCGCGCAGCTGGTCAAAGAAGTGGCGACGAAGACCAACGACGTTGCCGGTGACGGCACGACGACGGCGACCGTTCTCGCTCAAGCCCTCATCAAGGAAGGCCTGCGTAACGTCGCGGCCGGCGCAAGCCCGTCGGGCCTGAAGCGCGGCATCGAAAAGGGCGTCAAGGCCGCCGTGGAGTCCATTGCCGACCAGAGCCAAGAGGTCTCGGGTAAGACCCAGATCGCCCAGGTCGCCACGATCTCGGCCGCCGACGCCGCCATCGGTGAAGTCATCGCCGACGCCATCGACAAGGTCGGTAAGGACGGCACCGTCACGGTCGAAGAGTCGAACACGTTTGGTATCGAACTCGAACTCACCGAAGGTATGCAGTTCGACAAGGGTTACCTCTCGCCGTACTTCGTCACCGACGCCGAGCGTCAAGAGGCCGTTCTCGAAGACGCCTTTATCCTCTACACGAGCAACAAGATCTCGGCCGTGCACGACCTCGTGCCCGTACTTGAAAAGGTCATGCAAGCTGGTCGTCCTTTGTTGATCATCGCCGAAGACGTCGAGGGCGAAGCGCTCGCGACACTCGTCGTGAACAAGATTCGCGGCACGTTCACGTCGGTTGCGGTAAAGGCGCCAGGTTTTGGCGAGCGTCGTAAGGCGATGCTCCAGGACATGGCGATTCTCACGGGTGGCACGGTCATCTCGGACGAGATCGGTCTGAAGCTCGACAGCGCAACGGTTGACTTGCTCGGCAAGGCTCGTCGCGTCGTCGTCACGAAAGACGCCACCACGTTGGTTGACGGCGGCGGCACAAAAGAAGACGTCGCGGGTCGCGTCGCGCAACTGAAGCGCGAGATCGAAGACACGGACTCCGACTGGGACCGTGAGAAGCTCCAAGAGCGTCTCGCGAAGCTTGCCGGTGGTGTCGCCGTCGTAAAGGTTGGCGCGGCCACTGAGGTTGAGTTGAAAGAGAAGAAGCACCGCATCGAAGACGCGCTCAGCGCTACTCGTGCGGCGATCGACGAGGGCATCGTCGCCGGTGGTGGCACGGCGCTCGTTCGAGCACGCGGTTCCGTTGACAAACTCATCGAGACGCTGACTGGTGACGAGGCCACGGGTGCGCGTATCGTCGCGAACTCCCTGGAGTCGCCACTTCGTCACATCGCGCAGAACGCCGGCTACGAAGGTGCCGTCAAGGTGCGCGAAGTTGCTGACGCGAAGGGTTCGATTGGACTCAACGCCGAGACGGGAGTCCTCGAAGACCTCGTCAAAGCTGGCGTCATCGACCCGGCGAAGGTGACGCGTTCGGCGTTGCAGAACGCGGCGTCCATTGCGGCACTTCTACTCACCACGGAGGCCATCGTGGCCGACAAGCCTGAACCAGCTGGCGCGTCCATGGGCGACGGCGGCATGGGTGGCATGGGCGGGATGATGTAACGAACGGTCCCGAAAGACCACAGAACAGCCGGGCTCCAAGCCCGGCTGTTCTGCTTTTCGGGGGAGATTCGTCTCGAGGTTCACGCTGCTGGTTGTTGGACGAAACTATGGACCGATACCGCGCTCGACGGCTACGACAAAAGTTGATTGAAACTACCCGGCATTCTTCGTCGATCAACTCCCTCCGGGCGCAATCGTGAAAAGATGCGGCACAAAAGGATCTGGCGACCTCAATCGTTGATTCGGTTGCGCGACGGGCGACGTCCACTCGCTAGTCCGACCAGTCGTAGCTCGTTGACGTTAGCTCTGCGACGTCACTCACTGGAATAGAAGCCGGTACAGCGAACTATGTTTTCGACATGCTCGCTCGTAGGCTCTTCGTCGTCTTGGCCATTGTTGTCGTGGGAGCCGGACTGTTCCTCGCAGGACGGGCCAGTGTCTCCAGCAAACCAGTTTCCAATCCGAAGCCGTCCAGGGCGATCGTCGTGAAGCGCACGTTCAATCCCAGCTCAGTCGATTTCAGTTCCTTGGATCGGGGTTGGGCGTTAGGCACGACTTCTTGTCACCTTCGGAAAGTTTGTCTTTCCCTCCGAGAGACCAATAATGGTGGTCGAACATGGTCCGTGAGGCCACTCCCGAAGTCGCTTCTTCACGTCGCCGACCGCCAAGTAGCTGGAGCTCCAGCCGTTCTGTACGGCGCACTCAATGCATACGGCGCACTCAACTTGAACGTTCATTTTGCCAACCCACTTGATGGTTGGATCTACGGCTCGCTCCCGGTTCCGACAAAATCGAATGGGGAGCCATCGGCGTTCATGCCTACCTTGTGGTCCACCCACGACGGAGGACTCACGTGGAAGCCGCAGCAGCATTCATTGATCAATTCTCAGGGTCCCGTCCTGGACCTCGAAGCTTCGTCGAACACTGCTTTTCTGATGGCCTTCAATAAGTCCTTCAATTTCGTGGTGGAAAGTTCGCCCGTGAGCGAGGACGACTGGCAGGTCACTGATGCCAAGGGGCTCTTCACACCAGCTGGAGGCGGGCCACTTTCGGGCGCATTTGTCTTTGCCGGAAATCACGGGTGGCTGGTTGAGGGCAACGATCGGGGAACAACCGGCAGCGCCCAGTTGAACAGCGCTGGCCAGTGGCTTCCGTGGACTGCGCCGTGCGAATCCGTTGGGAACAGTCTTGCCGTCCCCGCCGCCTCAACTCCCCGTCACCTCGTCGTGGAGTGCGTGATGGGCGGCTTCGCGTCACCACTGTCAAGGACGGCTCCGCGCGGCGCGACGATTGGCTCGACGTGGCTCTACTTCTCTAACAACGCGGGGCGGACCTTTGTGGCTGGCCCTGAGTTGGGTCGGAACAACGTGTATTTCGGATCAGTTCTCGCGGCGCCCAAGCCGACGACCATTCTCATCACGCGAAACATCTCGCCTCATCAAGAGTTAGTGGCTAGCTTCGACGGAGGGCGCCACTGGAATGTCGTCTTCTTCGGCAACGTGTCCTTCGTACACTTCGTCAGTTCGACAGAGGGGGTCGCCCTTGTCCAGCCGACCAAGGGTTCCAATCAGTTGATCATGACGTTCGACGGTGGCTACCACTGGTTCCCAATCTCTTTTTGAGATTCAATTGCGACTTCTGCGACTGTCGAGAGATCTTCGGGCCGATCCAAAAGGTTCTTCCCGACATCATCAAATCATTTTCCGGTCCAAGGTGTCACGACTGCCACGTCGAGTTCACGACGTGACATCTTCTTCGCCGAAATAAATCGTGAGGCCACGTTCCCTCAAAGAAGGCGGACCAGAAGTTCGAACCGGCGGGCGCGCCCCTCTTCGGTCTGGTACTGGTCGACGTCGCCGACGCTGCGCTGTTCTCCCCCTATCAGGACTTCCTCGTCAATATCGCCAACGCCATCGCCATGGCGCTCGACGCGAAGCGGGGCCAGGTGGAGTTACGCGCGTGGCCCGAGCGCGTGGCGAATCTCGAGTGACGTCTCTGGCGCATCGCTCGCGAGTTCGAGGGCGCCAGCGTACTCTCGGGCACCACCAACGCGCCCGACTCCTACGCCCTGCGCGGCGTCGACGAGTTGTCGTCACGGCAGTGGGAAGTCCTCACGCGGTTCTTGCACGGTAAGCGGGTGCCGCGCATCGCGGAGGACCTATTTCTTAGTCAAAGTTCGGTCCGCAACCAGCTCGCCGACATCTTCAAAAAACTTGGCGTGCACTCCCGGGAGGAGTTACTCGACTTATTCCGCGGCGCCAGGAGCGAGTAGCGAAGTTACTCAGTCGCCTCGACGGCCACGTGAAGAACCAATCGATCCAGCCAATGAGGCATCCACCAGTTGGCCTTACCAATGAAGTGCATCAACGCGGGTACGAGGACGGTACGAATAACGAAGGCGTCGATCAAGACGGCACCTCCGAGGCCAATGCCGAACTCGGCAATGACCCGCTGTCCGCCGATGGCAAAGGACATGAAGACGCAGATCATGACGAGCGCCGCCGCGGAGATGACCCGACCGGTGTTGGCCTGACCGCGAATGATGGCCTCTTCGTTGTCGTTCGTGTTCAACCACTCTTCGTGCATTCGTGAGACTAAAAAGACCTGATAGTCCATAGAAAGTCCAAAGAGGATGGCAATCATGATTATCGGCAAGAAGGACTCCACGGGCCCCGTGCCGGCGCCGAGTAGCGCACTACCCCAACCCCACTGAAAGACTGCGACGACGAGACCGAACGACGCGCCCACCGCGAGCAAGTTCATCACCGCGGCCACCATCGGCACGAGGACGCTGCGGAAGGCGACCATGAGGAGTAGGCAACCCAAGAGGACGATGACGCCCACGAAGAGCGGAAGCTTGCTCGTCAGCACTGCTGCGAAGTCCACGAAGATGGCCGTGATACCGCCGACGTAGATCGCGGTGTGCGACGTGGTCGTTGCCGCCGGGATGTACTTCGTTCGAATGGTCGAGATGAGGGCGGCGGTCTTCGCGTCTTGGGGACTAGTCGTCGGAATCACGTTGATGATGCCCACCGAGCCTGAAGGATTCGTGATGAGGGGCTGGACGGCAGCGACGCCGGGCTTACCTTTCAGCGAAGCGTCGAGGTTCTGCATCGCCGTCTTGTCGTTGGAGTTGCTGATGGCGCCCACGATCGTGAGGGGACCGTTGAAACCCGGCCCGAACCCCTTCGCCAACAGGTCGTAGGCCTGGCGCGTCGTCGCGTTTGCTGGGTCCGATCCCTGGTCGGAACTACCAAGGTGGAGCGAGAAGAAGGGGACCACGAAGGTGATAATGATCGCGAGTGCGGCCACCGTGAGTACGCGAGGGTGGCGTGAGACGTATTGGGACCAACGTTGCCATGGGCCACTGACGACGACGGGTCCGGGACCGTTTTGGTCGAGCGAGCGTCGTTCCTTGCGACTGAGGACGCGCCCCTTTTGAAAGGCCAAGAGCGAAGGCAAGAGTGAGACCGAGGCAAGCATGGTGATTAAGACGGTGAGCGACGCGGAGATCGCGACGCCATTCAAGAACGACAGTCCGAGTACCAGCATTCCGAGGAGGGCAATGCAAACCGTCGAACCCGCAAAGAGCACGGCGCGGCCCGACGTGTTGAGGGCCGTCGTCACCGCGTCTTCAATACTGGCGCCGCGTTTGAGTTCTTGGCGAGATCGAGTGACGATGAAGAGCGCGTAGTCGATGCCGACGCCGAGGCCGATGAGCGAGCCCAAGATGGGGGCGAACTGCGCGATGGCCAGGACGTGGCTAAGCAGGATGCCACCGGCGAGCGCGATACCGAGGGCGAAGAGGGCTACGCCAAGGGGCAGGAGCATTGCGAAGAACGATCCGAAGGCCAAGACCAACACGATGGCCGTCGCGATGAGACCGAAGGCCTCGTAGGGACTGCCCTTGGTGGAGTTCAACTGGCCAAACGCGTTGCCACCGAACTGGACATTGAGCGACGCGGAGCGAATCGTTGACGCCTTAGTCATCACGGCCTTGATTTGAGGGTTGGTGAGGTGGTTTGCGGTCTTTGAGAAGTGCACGACCGCGTACGCGATGGTGCCGTCTTTCGATACCTGCACCGAGCCCAGACACACGCCGTTAGGTAGCGTCTCGCTCTTAGCGAAGGTGCCCGTGCAAAACGGCGACGTGACGGCGCCGACTTCGGGGAGTTTCTCGACTTTCTGCAACATCGCCTGGATGGTCGCCGCCTGCGATGAGACCGACCCTCCCGTCGTCTGAAAGACGATCTGATCGGCGTCGCCCGACTGGCCGGTGAAGCCTTTAGTGAGGAGTGCTTCGGCGTGAGTGGAGTTAGTGCCCGGCAGACTGAAGGCGTTCGAGTAGGCCGAACCGACGGACTGGGAGATGACGTTGATGACAATGAACAGCGCGAGCCAGGCGAAAAGGACGTACCAGCGATGGCGAACACAGAATCGAGCGAGGGATTTCAAGGGGGGATTCTCCTGGGGGAGTCGGGCGTCCTTTGTTACTTTAAGTACGTCAAACGCACCATAAGTGTAGAGGAAGAACGATGACGCCTATTGACGATCGACCCGAGCGATTCATTGGTCATCTCTATCCCCAGATCATCCCGGATCCCGACGACGTCGAGCCCGGGGCGCTCGCTCCGTGGTCATCACTGCCCGCGTCAGCGAGGTCTGGCTTCACTCTTCGTGTGGTGCAAGAGAGTCTTCTTCGCGAACATCGCCTACTCGCGACCCATCCATTTCCTGATGACCCGCAGGAACTCTCCGTCGTTGCCGACGCGATGCCGGTGCCGACGACGAGTCGTTCGGCCGTGCTAGTGGCGCTCTTCGAAGAAGAGGGCGAGACCTCGATCGTGCTCACTCGACGGGCGTTGTCGATGCGTACGCACGGCGGCGAGATCGCCCTTCCCGGGGGTCGAAGTGAAGACCAAGAGACCCCCGTCGAGACCGCGCTTCGAGAGGCCCAAGAGGAAATCGGACTCGATCCGTCGACGATTACGCCACTCGCCTGGTTGAGCCCGATCGTCAGCTTTGCTGCGGGTTCGTCGATCTGGCCCGTGGTCGGGCTCTTGTCGGGACGTCCCGAGTTCACGATTGACCGCGCCGAAGTCGATCGCGCTTTCACTGTGACGCTGGCGGACTTGGTCGCGGATGACGCCTTCGTCGAAGAGCGCTGGCGCCGGGCGCTCCTTCGCCCCGGTGCCGACGCCGACGGCTACTTCCCGATCCACTTTTACAAGGTGCCCGGTGACATCGTGTGGGGAGCGACGGCGCGCGTCGTGAGCGAACTCCTCTCGATCGTCACCGGGGTCTCGTGGGCCGCGGAACGTGGACCAAGGTGATGAGCGTCCTAGTAGATTGGTAGAAACGCTCACTCAATTTGGGGTGTTTTCTATCGGAGGACTTCATGGCGGAAGTTGAGATCGGCATCTTCAAATCGGCTCGTCAGGCGTACGGCTTTGACGACATCGCGATTGTGCCATCACGGCGCACTCGTGACCCCGAAGACGTCGATATCACGTGGCAGATCGACGCGTACAAGTTCGAACTGCCCGTGCTCGGCTCGGCCATGGACGGCGCCATCTCACCGCTCACCGCCATCGAACTCGGTCGCCTCGGCGGACTGGGTGTTTTGAACCTTGAGGGACTCTGGACCCGTTATGAGGACCCGATGCCCCTCTTCGAAGAGATTCGCGAGCTCGACGACGACAAGGCCACGGCCCGCATGCAGCAGATGTACCTAGAGCCCA
This sequence comes from Acidimicrobiaceae bacterium, assembly GCA_003141815.1. GTDB lineage: Bacteria > Actinomycetota > Acidimicrobiia > Acidimicrobiales > RAAP-2 > RAAP-2. Next base: position 18,359 of record PLNQ01000059.1, read on the forward strand.
TCAAACTCGAGTTGGTAGCCGAGCGCATCAGGCAGATGAAGGACGCCGGCATCACAACGTCGGCGTCGGTGACGCCAGCGCGCACGTCATGGATGTCGAAAACGATCGTCGACTCCGGACTCGACATCCTGGTCATCCAGGGCACCGTCGTCTCGGCCGAGCACGTCTCCAAGACTGCGGAACCACTCAACTTGAAGAGGTTCATTCGTGACTTCGAGATACCGGTCATCGTCGGCGGCTGCGCGAGCTACCAAGCGGCCCTGCACCTCATGCGCACTGGTGCCGCTGGCGTCCTCGTTGGGGTCGGCCCCGGAAACGCCTGCACGTCGCGGGCCGTGCTCGGCATTGGCGTACCTCAAGCGACGGCCATCGCTGACGTCGCTGGCGCGCGCATGCGACACCTCGACGAGACCGGCGTCTACGTCCACGTCATCGCCGACGGCGGCATGAGCAAGGGTGGCGACATCGCCAAGGCCATTGCCTGTGGCGCGGACGCGGTGATGATCGGTTCGCCGCTCACCAGTGCGGTCGAAGCACCGGCGCGAGGCTTTCACTGGGGCATGGCGACCTTTCACCCGACGTTGCCGCGCGGCACGCGCGTACGCACGCAAGTGCGTGGCACGTTGAAGGAGATCCTCCTTGGACCAGCGCACGAAAATGACGGACGACTGAATCTCTTCGGCGCCCTCCGCACATCGATGGCGACCTGTGGCTACGAGACGTTGAAAGAGTTCCAAAAGGCCGAGATCATGTTGGCACCGTCACTCCAAACCGAAGGTAAGCAAATGCAGCGCTCCCAGGGCGTGGGCATGGGCCATTGAACGAGACCGTTCTCGTCGTTGACTTCGGCGCGCAGTACGCGCAACTGATCGCTCGCCGAGTCCGCGAAGCGCACGTCTTCTCCGAGATCGTGCCGAGCACTATCAGCGCCGCCGAGGTTCGAAAGAAGTCGCCGGGCGCCATCATTCTCTCCGGTGGTCCGAAGTCGGTGTACGCCGTGCCGGCTCCGACACTCGACCCCGAGATCTACGAACTCGGGATTCCGATTCTGGGCATTTGTTACGGCGCGCAACTGATGGCCCAACAGCTAGGTGGCGAGGTCGCCAACACGGGCGTGGGTGAGTACGGACGCACGACCTTGACGCGACGCGGTCCCACCGTGTTGATGACGAACTGGCCCTCCACGACGACGACGTGGATGAGCCACGGCGACGCCATTGCCGTCGCACCCGAAGGCTTCGTCGTCACGGGTTCGACGCCCGAAGCGCCCGTCGCCGTCATGGAGGACGTGGTCCGTCGACTGCACGCCGTGCAGTTCCATCCCGAAGTCGCCCACACCGAGCACGGCCAGGACCTGTTGGTGAACTTCTTGCACCACGTAGCCGTGATTCCGCCGACGTGGACGAACTCATCGATCATTGAGGACCAGGTCGCGGCCATCCGCCAACAAGTCGGTTCGGAGAGGGTCCTCTGCGCATTGTCCGGTGGCGTCGACTCAGCCGCCGCCGCGGCGCTCGTCACGAAGGCGGTGGGTGCGCAACTGACCTGCGTGTTCGTTGACACGGGGCTCATGCGAAAGAACGAGGGCGATCAGATCGAAGAGACGTTCACGCGTCAGTTCGGTGTCGACCTCATCCACGTGAAGGCGCAGGACCGGTTCTTCAACGCCCTCGCCGGCGTGACCGATCCTGAGACCAAGCGCAAGATCATTGGTGAACTCTTCATTCGAGAGTTCGAAGACGTCGCGCGCGACCTCGCCAAAGACGGCGACGGTCCGCGTTTTCTCGTTCAGGGAACGCTCTATCCCGACGTCATTGAATCGGGTTCGGGACACGCCGCGAACATCAAGAGCCACCACAACGTCGGCGGTCTCCCGGAGGATCTCTCCTTCGAACTCGTCGAGCCCCTTCGCACCCTCTTCAAAGACGAAGTACGTCGCGTCGGTGAGGAGTTGGGACTGCCGAGCGAGATCGTCTGGCGCCAACCATTCCCCGGTCCCGGACTGGGCGTACGCATCATCGGTGAGGTGACGCGAGAGCGCGCCGAGATCCTGAGGAACGCTGACCACGTGGTCGTCGACGAGATAAAAAAGGCCGGCCTGTATCGCGAACTCTGGCAAAGTTTCGCGGTGTTACCGGCCG